>NZ_FNWP01000004.1:0-317478 GCF_900108435.1 Methylobacterium sp. 275MFSha3.1
TCCCTATCTGCCGTGGGTGTAGGAGGTTTGAGAGGCTTTGTCCCTAGTACGAGAGGACCGGGATGAACGTACCTCTGGTGGAGCTGTTGTCGCGCCAGCGGCAGTGCAGCATAGCTATGTACGGACGGGATAACCGCTGAAGGCATCTAAGCGGGAAACCCCCCTTAAAACGAGACCTCCCTTGAGGGCCGTGGAAGACGACCACGTCGATAGGCCGGGGGTGCAAGCGCGGCGACGCGTTGAGCCGACCGGTACTAATCGCCCGATTGGCTTGATCGCTCTCGTGATCCGTGTCCGCGAGGCACGGTTGCAGAAAGACCCGCAGCGCCAGACGCTGCATGCTTGCCGAACTGAGCACTCGCCGTCGCAGCACCCTGCGACGCCCAGTGCCAAAAAAATTGCGATGCGCCGGTCTGGTGGCCTGAGCGGCGTGCCCAGAACCCGATCCCATCTCGAACTCGGCCGTTAAACACGCCAGCGCCTATGGTACTGTGTCTCAAGACACGGGAGAGTCGGTCGCCGCCAGACCCGCCCATCGCAATACACACACCTTCCCTCGACACGAACACCGATCCGGCCCCCGGACACGGCGCACGCTCACACAGAGCCCGCGCACCCGGACCAGCCGTACAGACTTGGCGCGGGGTGGAGCAGCCCGGTAGCTCGTCAGGCTCATAACCTGAAGGTCACAGGTTCAAATCCTGTCCCCGCAACCAAATCCGACACACAGAACCCGCCGCGCTTAACAGCGCGGCGGGTTCTGCGTTTGTCCGGCCACGGACGGAGCCCGAACGCCCGAGCGAGTTCGCGATCAGGTTGCGCCACTGGCGCACCGTCGGTCCGCTTCCAGACCCTCCGTCGCTCACCGCCGAGGTGCGGTCGCCACAAAGCGTCGTTGAGGTTGTCCTATTGGCTTTGAGGTATCGGCCAGCGACGCTCTGCGAATGCACAATCGATGGGCAGAAACGGCCTCGTAAGCTCTATAGCCGGCACCGCATCGCACCTTCGGCTGTAGAGTGCAGGCCGCGTCAGGTCGCAGGGATAAATCGGCAATATCGATTGCGCACAAGCGAGACCCTGACAGGCATTACTCCTTGAGGTTGAGCGATCAAGATCGCTCTTATTACGCTATTTGGGACCGTATACCCCAGTTCCGAATTTAAGACTTGACGCTTCTTGCGAATGCGATTGTATCAGGCGTCCGAATCGCGACGCAGTGCTTGCGTTCTGGCGAGTTTCGTCATCACGAGAAGGCAACGCACGAGACATGGCCCAGTCGAACGGCGGCTCTCTCCGCCTCGTCACGCTCGCCTCCGAGATCGTCTCGGCCTATGTGAGCCACAATCACGTGCAGAGCGCGGATCTGCCCGGCCTCCTCAACGAGGTGCACGCGGCGATTCGGGGGGTCTGCGACGCCGGCCAGAGCCCGCCGATCGCCAAGGCGACCGCGCAGGAGATCCGGCGCTCGATCAATCCGGACTTCCTGATCTCGTTCGAGGACGGGAAGCCCTACAAGACGCTGCGCCGGCACCTCACCCTGCGCGGCCTGACGCCGGAGGCCTACCGCGCCAAGTGGGGTCTCGCCTCGGACTACCCGATGACGGCCCAGAGCTATTCCGAGCAGCGCTCGCAGCTCGCCCGCTCCCTGGGCCTCGGGCAGCCGCGCGCCGCGGCGCCGGAACCCGAAGCCGAGCCCGCGCCGCAGCCCGCCGGGAAGCGGCGGGCGCGCAGCAAGGAAGCCGTCTGACGGCGACACGCCCCGCCTGCGGCGAAGGTGTCGTCGACCTGCCGCAATCGGCCTCGATAGCGTGGGGCCGCACGGTGCGCCTGCCTTGTCTCGGCCTGGACGGCGCGCCCGCCCAGACGCCGGAGCCCTGCATGCTGACCCGCCTCACCCTGCCCGCCCTCGTCGCAGCCCTGCTGGCCGCCAGCCCGGCCGCGGCGCAGATGGCGCGGACGGAGACCCGGGAGCCCGCGAAGGACGGCACCGCGAAGGTCGTGCCGCTGAGCAAGGCCGACGTGCAGCTCTCCTTCGCCCCCGTGGTGAAGCGGGCCGCGCCCTCGGTGGTGAACGTCTACGCCTCCCACGTGGACAAGCGCTCCAGCGCGCGCACCAGCGCCATGGAGGAGTTCATGCGCCGCTTCTTCGGCGAGCCGGAGGGCGGCCGCGGCCCCCGGGGTGACCGGGCGCAGCGCTCCCTGGGCTCGGGCGTGCTGGTCGATGCCGACGGGCTCGTGATCACCAACAACCACGTCATCGACAACATGAACGAGGTGCGGATCGCCCTGGCGGATCGCCGCGAGTTCGAGGCCACGATCGTGATGCGCGACACCCGCACCGACCTCGCGGTGCTCAAGATCAAGGAACCGCCGAAGGGCCTCGTGCCGATGCCGTTCGGCGATGCCGACGCCCTGGAGGTCGGCGACTTCGTGATGGCGATCGGCAACCCGTTCGGCGTCGGCCAGACGGTGACGCAGGGCATCGTCTCGGCGCTGGCGCGCACGCAGGTCGGCTCCGCGGACTACCAGTACTTCATCCAGACCGACGCGGCGATCAACCCAGGCAATTCCGGCGGCGCGCTGGTGGACCTGCGCGGCCAACTCGTCGGCATCAACACCGCGATCTACTCGCAGTCGGGCGGCAGCCACGGCATCGGCTTCGCGATCCCGGTGGGCATGGTCAAGGCGGTGGTCGACGCCGCCCGGGACGGGGCGAACGTCGTGCGCCGGCCCTGGCTCGGGGCGCGCATCCAGAGCGTGACGCCCGACATCGCCGACAGCATGGGCCTCGACCACCCGACCGGCGTGCTGGTGGCGAGCCTCCAGCCCAAGAGCCCGGCCGAGGAGGCGGGCCTGAAGCGCGGCGACCTGATCCTCACGGTCGACGGCCAGGAGGTCGCCGATCCGGAGGCCTTCGGCTACCGCTTCGCCCTGAAGGGCGTGCAGGGCCACGCCCGGTTCGGGATCCTGCGCGGCACGACCCGTCAGACGGTCCCGGTCAAGCTCGCCCCGGCTCCCGAGACGCGTCCCCGGGACGCGCTCAAGGTGAAGACCCGCTCGCCCTTCCTCGGCGCGACCCTCGTCAACACCTCGCCGGCGGTGGCCGAGGAGATGCAGGTGGACTTCCCGGCCGAGGGCGTGGCCGTGCAGGCGGTGGACGAGAACTCCATCGCGGCCCGGGTCGGGCTGCAGAAGGGCGACGTGATCGTGGCGGTCAACGGCGTGCCGATGGCGACCACGAAGGATCTCGACCGGGTCACCCGCAACAGCCTCAATTCCTGGGAGGTCGCGATCAACCGCAACGGCGAGATCCTGACCTCGGTGTTCGGCGGCTGATCCCGTCGCGGGGCGCCAGGTCCGTGGCCGTGGGCAAGCCCCGGCTCCCGGCTTGCGCCCCCGGCCGCGCCCGGTGTTGATGCGCGGATGTCCGACCTGTTCGCCTCCGCGGAGACACCCGCCGCGCCGGATCCCGGCCGCCCCCCCGGCGCCGAGGCCGCCCGCCCGCTGGCGGACCGGCTGCGCCCGCAGACCCTCGCCGAGGTCGTCGGCCAGGAACACCTGACCGGGGAGGGCGGGGCGCTCACGCGCCTGCTGCGGGGACGGACGCTCGGCTCGCTGATCTTCTGGGGGCCGCCCGGCACCGGCAAGACCACGGTGGCGCGGCTGCTCGCCCAGGGCACCGACCTGCATTTCGAGCAGATCTCGGCGATCTTCTCCGGCGTGCCCGACCTGCGGAAGGTGTTCGAGGCGGCGCGCAAGCGGCGGGCGACCGGGCAGGGGACCCTGCTGTTCGTCGACGAGATCCACCGGTTCAACCGGGCCCAGCTCGACGCCTTCCTGCCGGTGATGGAGGACGGGACCGTCACGCTGGTGGGCGCGACGACGGAGAACCCGTCCTTCGAGCTGAACGCCGCGCTCCTGTCCCGCGCCCGGGTGCTGCTGTTCCGGGCCCTCGATCCGGGCGCCGTCGCGCGGCTGCTGGTCCGGGCCGAGGCGCTGACGGGCCAAGCCCTGCCGCTTACCGAGGAGGCGCGCGGCGTTCTGGTCCGCATGGCCGACGGCGACGGCCGCGCGGCCCTGACCCTGGCGGAAGAGGTCTGGCGCTCGGCCCGCCCCGGCGAGACCCTCGACGCCGAGGCGCTGCAAGCGATCGTGCAGCGGCGCGCGCCCATCTACGACAAGGCGCAGGAGGGCCACTACAACCTGATCTCGGCGCTCCACAAGACCGTGCGCGGCTCGGATCCGGACGCGGCGCTCTACTATCTCTGCCGGATGCTCGATGCCGGGGAGGACCGACTGTTCATCGCCCGCCGGCTCGTGCGCATGGCGGTGGAGGATATCGGGCTCGCCGACCCGCAGGCGCTGGTGGTGGCCAACGCCGCCAAGGACGCGTTCGACTTCCTCGGCAGCCCCGAGGGCGAGCTGGCCCTCGCCCAGGCGGCGATCTACCTCGCCTGCGCGCCGAAATCGAACGCCGTCTACGAGGCCTACAAGGCCGCGACGCGGCTGGCCAAGGAGGCGGGATCCCTGCCGCCGCCGCGGACCATCCTCAACGCGCCGACGAAGCTGATGAAGCGGATCGGCTACGGCGAGGGCTACCGCTACGACCACGACGAGCCCGACGCCTTCTCGGGCCAGGATTACTGGCCCGACGCGCTCGGGCGCCAGCACCTCTACCAGCCGACCGAGCGGGGCTACGAGACCCGGCTCGCCGAGCGCCTCGACCGGTGGGAGGCGCTGCGCAAGGCGCGGCGCGGGGAGGGGTAGGGGGCCCTCACAGATCGAGCGGCGCGTTGTCGATCACCTCCTTCATCACGAAGAAGGTCCGGGTCTGGCGCACCCCCGGCAGGCCGATCAGCGTGGCGCTGTGGAGGCGGTTGAAGTCGGCCATGTCGGAGACCCGGATCTTCAGCATGTAGTCGAAGTCTCCGGCCACGAGGTGGCAGTCGAGGAGCGCGGGGATCGCGCGCACGGCCGCCTCGAACTCCGAGAAGCTCTCGGGCGTCGAGCGGTCGAGCACGACGCCGACGAAGACCAGGGTGCCGCGCCCGACCCGCATCGGATCGATCAGCGCCCGGACCGCCCGCACGAACCCGTCCGCGAACAGGCGCTGGATCCGGCGATGGCAGGTGGCCGCGCTAGTGCCGACCCGCTCGGCGATCTCGGCATTCGCCATGCGCCCGTCCGTCTGGAGGAGGCGGAGGATCTTCTGGTCGATCCGGTCGAGCCCTGCGGACATGGATGATTCTTCCGGATGCGACGCGAAATCCGGAATACTCCGTAGCCAGCCTGGTCAGCAGCGCAAGTCAAGATCTGTTCGCGCTCGAAGATCGAGAGCACCTTTCATCCCGGATCGAGTAGTTTCTCCCCGCGCCTCGAAGACGGAGCCGGGCCTCGCGCCGGGCCGTCGCCGAGGCCTCGCTTCGACGCGCCCGGGCGGACCGAGACCGCTGCTGCCCCGGGGGCGCCCCGAGACCCGGAGAGACCCGATGCTGGACAAGTTCGAGCGCTATCCCCTGACCTTCGGCCCGACGCCGATCGAGCCGCTCAAGCGCCTGACGGCCCATCTCGGCGGCGAGGTCGAGTTGTACGCCAAGCGCGAGGATTGCAATTCCGGGCTCGCCTACGGCGGCAACAAGCTGCGCAAGCTCGAGTACATCGTGCCGGACGCGATCAAGAGCGGCGCCGACACGCTGGTGTCGATCGGCGGCGTGCAGTCGAATCACACCCGCATGGTCGCGGCGGTAGCCGCCAAGATCGGGATGAAGTGCCGGCTGATCCAGGAGGCCTGGGTGCCCCACGAGGACGCCGTCTACGACCGGGTCGGCAACATCCTCCTGTCGCGGATCATGGGCGCGCAGACGCAGCTCGTGGATGACGGGTTCGACATCGGCATCCGCGATTCGTGGAAGCGGGCGCTCGCCGAGGTCGAGGCCGAGGGCGGCAAGCCCTACGCCATCCCGGCCGGCGCCTCCGTGCACAAGTACGGCGGGCTCGGCTACGTCGGCTTCGCGGAGGAGGTGCGCAAGCAGGAGGCCGAGATGGGCCTGCGCTTCGACTACGTGGTGGTCTGCACGGTGACGGGCTCGACCCATGCCGGCATGCTGGTGGGCTTCTCGGCCGACGGGCGCGCCCGCAACGTCATCGGCATCGACGCCTCCTGCACCCCGGCCCAGACCAAGGCCCAGGTCCTCGACATCGCCCAGAACACCGCCGCCCTGGTCGGCGCGGGCGACATCGTGGCCGACGACGTGGTGCTCAACGAGGATTACGCCTACCCGGTCTACGGCGTGCCCTCCAAGGAGACCGTGGAGGCGATCCGCCTCTCGGCCCGGCTCGAGGGGATGATCACCGACCCGGTCTACGAGGGGAAGTCGATGCAGGGCATGATCGACCTCGTGAAGAAGGGCTTCTTCCCGAAGGGCTCGAAGGTGCTCTACGCCCATCTCGGCGGCGCGCCGGCGCTGAACGGCTACAGCTACACGTTCCGCAACGGCTGAGGCCTTCGGCGGCGCCGTCCTTGCGAGCGGAGCGAAGCAATCCAGCAGCGCCACGCTTCCTGACGTGGCGCGACCCTGGGTCACTTCGCTGCGCTCGTGATGACGGAGAGGGGCACCTCAACCGAACCGTTCCAGCGAAACCGAGTGAGGCGGATCGGCCCGATCCCTCACCGCCCTTCGCCCCTCTCATCCTGCGGTGCTGTGCAGCGGGCTCGGAGGGGCTCGGAGGGGCTCCGGAAGTCTCGCGAGCCCTCGGAGGCTCCTTCGCGGCGGCTTCGCCGCCCCTCGGGATGCGGTGATCGGACGGGTCCAGCGACTCCAGCGCATGGTCCCCTATATGACGGCGCGGGACCCGCACCGGAGAGGGCAGGGATGATCGCACCGGCACGCGCGCTGCTCCTCACGGCCCTGCTCGCCCTGGGCGCGCCCGCTGCGCGCTCCGCCTCGGGACCGGCCGTCGAGGCCGAGAACGGGATGGTGGTCTCGTCCCAGCGCCTCGCCTCGCAGGTGGGCGCCGACATCCTGAGGGCCGGCGGCAACGCCGTCGACGCCGCGGTGGCAGTCGCTTACGCCGAGGCGGTGGTGAACCCCTGCTGCGGCAACATCGGCGGCGGCGGCTTCCTGGTGCTCCACAGCGCTGACGGGCGCAGCCGCTTCATCAATTTCCGCGAGACCGCCCCGGCGGCCGCCACCCGGGACATGTATCTCGACGCTGCCGGCAACGTCGTGAAGGGCGCGAGCCTGCGCGGCTGGAAGGCGGCCGGCGTGCCCGGGACGGTGCTCGGCCTCAACACCGCCCTCGCCGCGTACGGGACCCTGCCGCTGGCGCGGGTGATGGCGCCGGCGATCGCGCTCGCCCGGGACGGGTTCGTGCTGACCCGGGGCGACACCGACATCCTCGAATCCGGCACGAAGCTGTTCGCGGGCCAAGCGAACGTCGCCCGGATCTTCCTGCGCCCGGACGGCAGCCCCTGGCGGCCCGGGGACCGGCTGGTCCAGTCCGACCTCGCCCGCACCCTCCAGGCCATCGCCGACCACGGCGCGGACGCGTTCTACAAGGGCGCGATCCCGGAGGCCGTGGAGGCGGCCTCCCGGGCGGGCGGCGGCCTGCTGACGGCCTCCGACTTCGCCGCCTACACGGTGACGCAGTCCGAGCCGCTCACCTGCCGCTACCGGGGCGCCAGGATCCTGTCGGCGCCCCCGCCCTCGTCCGGCGGCACCACGCTCTGCGAGATCCTCAGCATCCTCGACGGCTACGACCTGCGGGCCGCCGGATTCAACGCGGCCCGGACCGTGCACCTGATGGTCGAGGCGATGCGGCGCGCCTACGCGGACCGCAACCTGCTGCTCGGCGATCCGGCCTTCGTGGAGAACCCGGTCGACCGGCTGCTGTCGCAGGCCTACGCGGAGACGCTCCGGGCCTCGATCCGCCCGGACCGGGCGACCCCGTCGGCGGAGATCCGTCCGGATCCCGGCCCGGAGCCGCGGGAGCGGCCCGAGACCACCCACATCTCGGTGATGGACAAGGCCGGCAACGCGGTCGCGCTGACCTACACGATCAACGGCTATTTCGGCGCCGGGGTGATCGCCGGCGACACGGGGTTCTTCCTCAACGACGAGATGGACGATTTCACGGTCAAGACCGGGGTGCCGAACCTGTTCGGCCTCGTGCAGGGGACCAGGAACGCGATCCAGCCGGGCAAGCGCCCGCTCTCGTCCATGGCGCCCACGATCGTGCTGCGCGACGGCAAGGTCGCGCTGGTGGCGGGCTCGCCGGGGGGCTCGCGGATCATCACGATCAACGCGCAGACGCTGATCAACGTGCTCGATTTCGGCATGGAGCCGCAGGAGGCGGTGGACGCCCCGCGCATCCATCACCAGTGGCTGCCCGACACGGTCTACGCCGAGCCCTTCGCGCTCTCGGCGGACACCCAGTCCATCCTCAGTGGCATGGGCCACACGATCGTCGAGCAGAGGCCCTGGGGGGCGCAGGAACTCATCGCGGTCCGGGCCGCGGCGCCCGCCCTGCCGGAGGCCGCGTCGTCGGGCAACGACGCCTCGCGCACGGAGCGGATGCGGCCGGGCCTGCTCTACGGCGCCAACGACAATCGCCGGCCGGCCGGCGCGGCGGTTGGGGAGTAGGGGAGGTTTCCGGACGCTGCGCGGCACCGCGCGGGCTCGGGTCCCGGATCAGCCTCCGCGGCGTCCCGGGCGTCGGGGGCAGGGAGGCGCACGGCCCGCCGCGGCGTCGAACGCGGGCGCCGCTCAGCCCTCTCCCACCTCCCGCGCCACGGCGCGGAACCCGATGTCGCGCCGGCAGAAACCCTCCGGCCAGTCGATCCGGGCCACCGCCGCGTAGGCGCGGGCCTGGGCGTCGGTGACGCTGTCGCCGAGCGCCGTGACCGCGAGGACCCGGCCGCCATCGGCCAGCAGCTGCCCGTCCTCGGCGCGGGTGCCGGCCTGGAACACGTGGACCCCGTCGCCCTCGGCGGCGTCGACGCCCCGGATCACCGAGCCCCGGACCACGGCGCCCGGATAGCCGGCCGCCGCCATCACCACGGTGAGGGCCGCCCGGTGCGGATCGAATTCCAGGCTCACGCCGGAGAGGTCGCCCTCGCAGGCCGAGAGCAGGGCCGGCACGAGGTCGGAGGCGAGGCGCGGCATCAGCACCTGCGCCTCCGGGTCGCCGAAGCGGGTGTTGTACTCGATCAGCTTGGGTCCGTCGGCGGTGAGCATCAGGCCGGCGTACAGGATGCCGGTGAACGGGCAGCCGCGGGCCCGCATGCCGGCAAGCGTCGGCGCGATGATCTCGGCCATGACCCGGGCCTCGATCTCCGGGGTGACCACCCGGGCCGGGGAATAGGCGCCCATGCCGCCGGTATTGGGCCCCCGGTCCCCGTCGAAGACCCGCTTATGGTCCTGGGCGGTGCCGAGGGAGATCGCCCGCGTGCCGTCGCACAGGGCGAAGAAACTCGCCTCCTCGCCGAACAGGCACTCCTCGACCACGACCTCGGCGCCGGGCTCGGCGAAGAGGCCGGTCAGCGCGTCCTCGGCCTGGTCGACCGTCTCGGCCACGGTGACGCCCTTGCCGGCGGCGAGGCCGTCGGCCTTCACGACGATCGGGGCGCCCTGCTGGCGGACATAGGCCAGCGCCGGCTCCAGGTCGGAGAAGCGCGCGAAGGCGGCGGTCGGGATGTTGCAGGCGGCGCAGAGATCCTTGGTGAACCCCTTCGAGCCCTCGAGCCGGGCGGCGTCGCGGGTCGGCCCGAAGGCGCGGATCCCGGCGGCCTTCAGGTCGTCCACCAGGCCGGCGACGAGGGGCGCCTCGGGCCCGACCACCACGAGGCCGATCGACTCCGCCGCGCAGAAGGCGGCGACGGCCGCGTGGTCCGTGACCTTGAGGTCCGGCCGGTTGGTCCCGTGGCGGGCCGTGCCGGGATTGCCCGGCGCCGTGAACAGGCGGGTGCAGAGCGGGCTCTGGGCCAGTCGCCAGGCCAGGGCGTGCTCGCGGCCGCCGGAGCCGATCAGCAGGATATTCATGCGCACGCCACCATGGGCCCAGCTTCTGGGGGAAGCGTGCCCGCGGGAAAAGGTTTTTTTCGGGCTTTCCCCGCTCTGCGCGGATATCCCGGCGGCGCGGAGGCCGATGTCAGCAGCCGGTGCAGACGCTCGTGTTGAGGCCGCCGCCCCGCCGCACGATCCCGTTGCGACCGATATGGCGGCCCCGGTACACATCCCCGCGGACGCCCCGATAGGGCAGGTAGGGCCCGAAGGAATCGGCCTGGACGTTGCGCTGGAACGTCTGGTTCAGCGTGTTGAAGTCCGAGACCCGCTGCTGGTTGAGCGACCGGATCTGGCCCTGCAGGGCGAATGAGGCGTTGGCGGCATTCGGGTCGTTCTGCTGCACCTGCGCCGAGGCGGAGCCCGCCGGGAGGGCGAGCGCCAGGGCGAGGAGCGCGCGGGACGCGGCACGCATGGGTCCCTCCGTGCGAGAGTCGAGCGGCTTTCGGAAACGCTTGTGCGAGTCGACGCGCCAGGATCGGTCCGGGTTCCCGGGCGCGTCAACCCGGCACAACGGGGGACTTCGTCTCCGGCAGGGCCTCAAGGCGCTCGGGATCCAGCCCGGTATGGGCCTGAACCAGGGGGTGCGGGGTCAGGGCCAGCCACTGCGTCAGGGAGATGTCGGCGTAGCGCGGGCTCTTGAACATCTCCAGGAATGTCAGGGTCGTGTCGCCGGTATTCTCGATGTAGTGCCCCATGGCGAAGGGCACGTAGCCGACGTCGCCGGCCCGGTAGTCGAAGGTGCGGGCCTTCGATTCCGAGCCGAACACCGTCATCCGGCCCTGGCCGGAGAGGTAGTACTGCCACTCGTCGCTGTTCGGGTGCCAGTGCAGCTCGCGCAGCCCCCCGGGCTCGACCTCGACCAGGGCCGCCGCGATCGTCACGGAAGCCGGGAACACCGTGGAATCGGTGATGCGCACGCTGCCGCCCCGGGTGCGGACCGGCTCCTGTGCCAGCATACGGTGGCTGAAGGTCTTCGGCACCGGCCCGGAGCCGCCCATCCTGTCGGCCGCGAGCGGGCCGGGTTTCGGGCCGGGGAAGATGTAGAGCTCCTTCTCGGGGATCCTGGCGAAGGCGCTCTCGGGCAGGCCGAAATTCTTGGCGAGCACGTCCCGGGGCGTGTGGGCCAGCCAGTCGGTCAGCAGGAAGGTGGAATCCTCCGAGAAACCGCCGTCGTCGAAGACGAGCAGGAACTCGCACCCGTCGATCCCGTCGGCGGCGAGTCCCTGGATGGAGTGCGGGATGCCGCCCGGGAAGTACCAGAGGTCGCCCGCGCCGACATCGTCCGCGAAGGTGCGCCCGTCCTGGTCGACCGCGGTGATCCGGGCCTTGCCCTTGATCATGTAGGCCCACTCGGATTCCTTGTGCCAGTGCATCTCGCGGACCGCGCCGGCCTTGAGCCGCATGTTGACCCCGGCCATGGCCTTGGAGACCGGCAGCTCGCGGATCGTGGTCTGGCGCGCCCAGCCGCCCTCCTCCAGCCGCATGTGGCTGTCCGCGAAGGACCATTTCAGGTTCGGCATGGTGCCGTGGTCGGTGGCGGGCGGCGCCAGGGTGAACGGCTCCTCGGCGGCGCGGGGCCGGTTCTGCGGGCCCAGGATGTCGGCGCCCTTGCCGCCGCGCTCGGGGCGGGGCGCGGCCGGCCCGGCGGATTGCGCCGCGGCGGAGGATGCCGCCATCGCGCCGCCGGCGGCTGCGATGACGGCGCGCCTGGAGATCTCGGTCATCGTGGATCGGTCCCTGAGTCGGTGGCAGGGAAACCGGTCGCGTGCTCGGAGGATCCGCGGGCGGGCCGGGCTGTGCGCTGCGGCATCTCGCCCGGAGCCCGCGCGCGGTCTATGCATTGAAGACGGCGCATTGAATACGGCACCGCACGCGTCCCGGCCGGGCGCCGAGGCGGCGGTTCAGGCGCGGCGCGACCCGAGGGCGAGGATGGCGGACCGGGACAGTTCAGCCACGGACGGAACCGTCCCGCCCGCCCGCGGCGGCCGCCGGTGGCTCGCCCTGCTGGCGCTGGCGGGCCTCTCTGCCCTCGGATACCGCCTGTGGCCGGACGCGTCGCGCGCGGCGAGTCCGCCCGCCGCCGAGGCGAAGCCGCCGACCGTGCGGGTCGTCGCCGCGGCCCGGGCCTCCGACACCCTGAGCCTGACCCAGACGGGCACCACCCAGGCGTTCGACATCGCGAACCTCTACCCGCGGGCGACCGGCTACATCGTCGAGCGCAAGGTCGATATCGGCTCGCACGTGAAGGCGGGCGACCTGCTGTTCCGGATCAGCGCGCCCGACCTCGACCAGCAGCTGGTCCAGGCCCAGTCGCAGGTGCTGCAGCTCCAGGCGGCGCTGATCCAGGCGCGGGCGATGGTGGATCAGGCCGAGGCCAACCGCCACCTCGCCGACGTGACCAACCGGCGGACCTCGACGCTGGCCGGCACCGGGGTCGAGACCCGGCAGAACGCCGACACCTCCCAGGCCGGGGTGCTGGCGCAGACCGCCAACGTCGACGCCGCCAGGGCCGCCGTGAAAGTCGCGGAGGCCAACATCGCCGCCCAGGAGGCGCAGGTCGCCCGGCTCAAGGTCCTGACCGGCTTCGAGGAGATCCGCGCGCCCTTCGACGGGGTGGTGACGGCCCGCAACAACGACGTCGGCGACGCGGTCACGGCGGACACGAATACGGGGGCGCCGCTCCTCACGCTGAACCGGGACGACGTGCTGCGCATGGCGGTGAACGTGCCGCTCTACGCCGCCGACGGCGTCCGCGACGGGCTGGCCGCCTCGGTCGAGGTGGCGCAGATCCCGGGCCGGGTCTTCCCCGGCACGGTCTCGCGCTCGTCGACGACGCTGCTCTCGGCCGCGCGCACGCTGGTCACGCAGGTCGACATCCCCAACCCCGACGGGGCGCTGCGGCCGGGACTCTACATCACGATCACGCTGGAGATCCCGCGGGTCTCGCCCGCCGTGACGGTGCCGAACGACGCGCTGATCTTCGACCAGCACGGGACCCGCGTGGCCGTGGTCGAGGCGGCCGGGGACGGGGGGGGCGTGGTGCGGATGCGCCCCGTCACGATCTTCCGCCAGACCCGCATGCTCCTGGAGCTGCGCGACGGTCTGAACGGCGGCGAGCGCGTCGTCGTGGGCCCGCCGGCCTCTCTGCGCGACGGCGACCGGGTCACCCTGCGTCCGGAGGACCGGGCCGGAGCGTGAGCGGCAGCGCCCGGCAGCCTTGTCCAGCCTTGGGACAGCTACGGCGGCGATAAGCCGTCGGGCATGCGGCGGCGCCGTGGGGGCTCAGCTTCCGGCGCCGCCGTGACCGGCCGGCTCAGGAAGCGGATACCACCGCCGTGGCACTCGGAACGATAGCGCTGTCGATCGCGCTGCTCGGGCTCGCCCTCGCGAGCTTCGGTCTGACACTGGCCCTCGCGGGCGGGTCCTGGTTCTACGTCGCCCTGGGCTTGGGCGTGCTGGTCTCCGGCGTCGAGCTGGTCCGGCGACGCCAGAACGGCCTCCGGATCTACGCCCTGGTGCTGGCGGCGGCCTTCGTGTGGACGCTCGGCGAGGTCGGATTCGACAAGTGGCAATGGATCCCGCGCGGGGGCCTGCTCCTCCTCGTCGGGCTCGTGCTCTGCCTGCCCTCCGTGGTGCGGCGCCTGCGCGACGCGCCGGCGCGGCCCTGGAGGCCCGGCCCCGGGAACGGCCCGCTCGCCCTCCGGGTCGTCGTGCTGCTGATCGCGGCCTCGGGCGCCGCGTCCTGGTTCGTCGACCCGGTCGAGACGCGGGGCAGCCTGCCGGAGGTCGCGGGGGCGGGGCCGGCCGCCGTCGATCCGAGCGGCGTTCCCTTTCCGGCCGACGACTGGGTCGCCTATGGCGGCACCAATCTCGGCCAGCGCTACTCGGCGCTGGCGGATATCGGCACCACCAATGTCCGGGGCCTCGCCGTGGCCTGGGAGCACCATACCGGCGACCTGCGCGGCGACAGCCGGGCGGATTCGAAGGAATTCACCTTCGAGGCCACGCCGATCAAGGTGAACGGGCTGCTCTACCTCTGCACGCCGCACAACATCGTCCAGGCCCTGGAGCCCGAGACCGGCCGGCTGGTCTGGGCCTTCGACCCGAAGATGGCGCGGGACGGCCAGTACCAGCACCAGACCTGCCGCGGCGTGTCCTACAACGACTCGGCCGGCTACGCGCCGCCCGCCGAGACCGACGCCGACCGGGCCGCCGCCGTCGCGGCCGCGGTCGCCGAGTGCCCGCGCCGGATCATCGCGGCCTCGGTCGACGCCCGCCTCTACGCGCTGAACGCCGAGACCGGCGCCCCGTGCAGGACCTTCGGGGCGGACGGGTTCGTCGACCTGAAGGCGCAGATGCCGAACCTCCGGCGCGCCGCCTATCAGCAGACCTCGGCGCCGCTGGTGACCCGGAACCTCATCGTCCTCGGCAGCGCGATCGCCGACAACTACTACGCGGACAACCCCTCGGGCGTGATCCGCGCCTTCGACGTGCGCACCGGCGCGATCGTCTGGAAGTTCGACGCCGGCAAGCCCGACGCGACCGCGCCGCTGCGGCCCGGCGAGTCGTACGAGCCCAACTCGGCGGTGGCCTGGACGCAGTTCTCGGCCGACGAGGCGCTGGGGCTCGTCTACGTGCCGTTCGGCAACCGGGCGCCCGATCAGGTGGGCGTGGCCCGGTCGAAGGCGGACGAGGCCCTCATCGACGCCCTGGCGGCGCTGGATCTGGAAACGGGCGCGCTGCGCTGGGCGTTCCGGACCGCGTATCACGACCTGTGGGACCGCGATAACCCGTCCCAGCCGGTCCTCCTCACCCTGCCGCAGGGCGAGGGGACGGTGCCGGCGATCCTGATCCCCACCAAGGTCGGCAACGTCTGGGTCCTCGACCGCCGCACCGGCGCTCCGGTCCGACCGGTCTCCGAGGTTCCGGTCTCGACCCGGACCGACATCCCGGGGGAGACGCCGTCCCCGGTCCAGCCGATGTCGTCCCTCCGCTTCACGCCGGCGCCGCTGACGGAGGCCGGCATGTGGGGCGTCACGCCCTTCGACCAGATCCAGTGCCGCCTCGCCTTCCGGTCGAATCGCTACGACGGCAACCCGTTCACGCCGCCCCAGGCGTCGGAGGGCGCGATCGTCTGGCCCGGCAATATCGGGGTGTTCAACTGGGGGTCGGTGGCGGTCGATCCGGTCCATCACTGGATGATCGCGACGCCGCAATACCTGCCCTACATCTACCGCCTGCTCCCGCGCCCGCCGGGCGAGCCGGAGAGGCGCCTCCTCGGTGCCGATCCCGAGGCGAGCCCGGTCAACGAGAATCTCGGCGGCCGCTACGCGATCTCGATCGCGCACATGCGCTCCGCCCTCGGCATCCCCTGCAGCGCGCCGCCCTGGGGCATGCGCGTCGGCGTGAATCTCGCCGACGGCACCGTCGCCTGGAAGCGCCGCAACGGCACGGTCGCGGGGCAGAAGGTCGGCGGTCTGGCCGTCCCGCTTCCCCTGGAGATGGGCATGCTGGCCCACGGCGGCACCCTGACCACGGCGGGCGGCGTCGCGTTCACGGCCGCCACGCTCGATGACCGCATCCGCGGCTACGACATGCAGACCGGGGAGATCCTGTGGTCCACGACGTTGCCGGCCGGCGGCCAGGCCACCCCGATGACCTATCGCGGCAGGGACGGCCGGCAGTACGTGGTGATCGCAGCGGGCGGGCACGGCTCGCTCGGAACCACGCCGGGGGACTCGGTCATCGCCTTCAGGCTCGAGTGAGCCGTGGCGCCCCGCCCGCCGGAGCGGGCGAGGCGGCTTCGGCGAAGCCCCGGCCTTCCGGCCAGGGCAGGCCAGGGCAGGGCAGGGCGTTCTAGGCCGCGAGCCGGGCCCGCGCGTCGGTGCGGGCGAGGCGGCCCAGCAGGTACTCGACCTCGGCCTTCGCCTGCGCGGTCAGCGCCAGCGACGGCTTGCGCTGCGCGTCGGACGCGAAGATCCCCCGGCGCATGAAAACGTATTTGCGGACCGCGAGCCCCAGCGGGCCCTGCTGCTGCTCGTAGCGGAGATAGGGGAGGTGGGCATCGAACAGGTCGTGGGCGGCGTCGCGCTCGCCGGCCCGGCCGAGGCGGACCACGTCGACCAGCATCTCCGGGAAGGCGTAGCCGGTATTGGCCCCGTCGGCGCCGCGCTCGGTCTCGAAATCGAGGAACAGACCGCCGTTGCCGACCAGGATCGAGATGTGGCGCATCGAGCCGTCCGCCTCGAAGCCGCGCAGCGTCGAGATCTTCTCCAGCCCCGGCCAGTCCTCGTGCTTGAGCATCACGCAGGAGGGGTTCTCCGACACGATCCGGCGGATCACGCCGGGGGTCATCTGGACCGAGAAGGTGAGGGGATAGTCCTGAAGCACGAAGGGCACGTCCGGGCCCACGGCCTCGGCGGCATTCCGAAAATAGCCGACCACCTGGTCGTCGGTGCGGAGCGTGTTGGGCGGCGCGATCATCACCCCGGCCGCGCCCAGCTCCATCACCTCCCGGGCGAGCGACCGCATGGCCGCGAAGCCCGGCGCCGTGACCCCGACGATCACCGGCAGCCGGGTGCGCCCGAGGACGCGCCGCGCCACCGCGATTCCCTCCGCGTGGTCGAGCTTGCCGGCCTCGCCGAGCTGGCCGAGGATCGTCAGGCCGTCGACGCCGGCCGCCCCGAAGAAGTCGGTCATCCGGTCGAGGGAGACCTCGTCGATCCGGCCGTCCGGATGGAACGGGGTCGGCGCGATCGGGACGACGCCGCCGATATCGCTGGTGAGGGGCATGCCGGTCTCCGCGCTGCTGCGGCGGCCGCCGGCCGCCGGGTGGCATGCCCCATACTAAAAAAACCCGGGCGGCGCGACGCGCCCGGGACCAGTTCCACGCGACCGACGCGCTCGATCAGCCCAGCAGCTTGTCGAGGGTGATCGGCATCTCGCGGACCCGCACGCCGGTGGCGTGCCAGACCGCGTTGGCGATGGCGCCCACCGTGCCGGTGATGCCGATCTCGCCGACCCCCTTCACGCCCAGGTTGTTCACCACCGCGTCGTCCTCGTGGACCAGGATCGCCTCCATGGCGGGCACGTCGGCGTTCACCGGCACGTGGTACTCGGCGAGGTTGTCGTTGAGGAAGCGGCCGGTGCGCGGATCCATCTCGGCCCGCTCGTGCAGGGCGAAGGACAGGCCCCAGATCATCCCGCCGTAATACTGGCTCTGGACGAGGCGCGGGTTGATCACCCGGCCGGCCGCGAAGGCGCCGACGAGGCGGCTCACGCGGATCTGGCCGAGATCGGGATCGACCTTCACCTCGGCGAAGACCGCGCCGTGGGCGTGCATGGCGTAGGAGGCCTGCGCGGCCGGGTCGGCGCCGGCCTTGCCCTGGCCCTCGATGCGCGACCGGCCGGCCCGCCGGAGGATGTCGGTGAAGGACTCGCTCCGGCCCGGGTCGTCGCGCCGGGTCAGCCGCCCGCCCGCGGCGGTCACGCCGGCATTGCCGGCGCCGTAGAGCGGGGAGGCGGGGTCGTTGGTGGCGAGCTCCGCGAGTTGCCGGATCACGTCGCCGGCCGCCGCGTGGACCGCGCCGCCCGCCGTGGCGGTGTGGCCCGAGCCGCCCGCGATGCCGGCATTCGGCAGGTCTGACGAGCCCATCCGGAAGATGAGGGCGTCCATCCCGATCCCGAGCCCGTCGGCGGCGATCTGGGCGAGCGCCGTCCACGAGCCCTGGCCCATGTCGATCGCCCCGAGCTCCACCGTGCCGGTGCCGTCGGCGCGGATCTCGGCCCGGGCCATCCCCTCGAAGATCAGCGCCGGGAAGGTGGCGGTGCCCATGCCGGTGCCGACCAGGAACCCGTCCCGGTCGCGGGTCTGGCGGGGCTGCAGCGGGCGACCGGCCCAGCCGAAGGCCTCGGCGCCGCGCCGGTAGCAGTCCCGCAGGGCCTTCGAGGAGAACGGCTTGCCGGTGATTGGCTCGACCTCGGCGTAGTTGGCGAGCCGAAACTCCAGCGGGTCCATGCCGAGCTCGTGGGCCATCTCGTCCAGCGCGCTCTCCAGGGCGACGCTGCCGGACGCCTCGCCGGGCGCGCGCATGAACAGCGGCGTGCCGGTGTCGAGGCGCACGGCCTCGTGCCGGATGGCGATGGCCGGGCTCGCGTACAGGGTGCTGGTCGCCCGGCCCGCCGGCTCGAAGAAGTCGTCGAAGCTCGACGAGGCGGTGCGGATGTGGTGGTCGAGGGCCGTCAGCTTGCCGGAGGCGTCGGCGCCGAGCCGGAGGGTCTGCCGGGTCGGTCCGCGATGGCCCATCGGGCCGTACATCTGGGTCCGGGTCGGGACGAGCTTCACCGGCCGGCCGACGAGCTTCGCCGCCATGCAGGCGAGCACCTGCGGCCCGGCGGGGACGCCCTTCGAGCCGAAGCCGCCGCCGAGATAGGGGCTCTCGATGTGGATGTCGTCGGGGCCGATGCCGAACAGCCCGGCGAGCCTTGCCTGCGACATGGCGAGCGCCTGGGTCGGCATGAACAGCGTCAGCCGGTCCCCGTCCCAGCTCGCCACCGCCGCGTGGGGCTCCATGGCGTTGTGATACTGGGCCGGCGTCTCGTAGGTGGCGGCGATCGCCTTGGACGCGGCCGCGAGTCCGGCCTCGACGTCGCCGTCCGTCTCGACGGGCGGCGCGCCGACGCCGACCGAATCCGGCGTGAAGGCCTCGCCGGAATCGAGCCCGATCCGCGGCGTCTCGGCCGCGTAGGTCGGGGCGAGCAGCCGGGCGCCCTCGGTGGCCGCCTCCAGGGTCTCGGCGATCACCACGGCGATGGGCTGGTTGGCGTAGCGGACGCGGTCGTTCTGCAGGAGGTCGAGGCGGAACGTGAACGGCCCGTCCTTGGCGTCCGGGTCCTTGGCGAGCGTCGGGGCGTGCCCCGGCCGCATCACCGCGACGACGCCGGGATGCGCCTCCGCGGCGGCCACGTCGAGGCCGGTGACGCGTCCGCGGGCGATCCGGGCGACGCAGAGCGCCGCGTGGAGGGTTCCGGGCGGCAGGTTGTCGGCGGAGAAGCGGGCCTGGCCCGTCACCTTGAGCGGGCCGTCGCGCCGGGTCAGCGGCTGGCCGATGCTGGAGCCGTGCCGGATCGCGCCGGCGGGAAGGTTCGATGCAGGCGTGGAGGTCGCGGTCATGCGGGTCTCCTCAAAGGGTTCCGGTTGAAGCCTTCGGTTGCGGTGACCCGCTCCGTCATCACGAGCGCAGCGAAGTGACCCAGGGCAGCGCGACACCGGGCATCGTGGCGCCGCCTGGGTTGCTTCGCTCCGCTCGCAAAGACGGCCCTGGAGCCGCCGACCGGGGGCAGGGTCAGACGATGCCGAACGGGGAAGCGGGGAGGGCCGGGATCCGGGCGGGCGTGCCCGCGGCGGCCTGGGTCAGCGCGCGGATCGCCACCCGGCGGGCGAGCTCGACCTTGAAGGCGTTGGCCTCACCGGTGGGCTTGGCGCCGGCGAGCGCGGCCTCGGCGGCCTTCGCGAAGGCCTCGGGGGAGGGTGCCTGCCCGGCGAGCGCGGCTTCAGCCTCCGCCACCCGCCAGGGCTTGAGCGCCAGCCCGCCCAGGGCGAGCCGGGCCTGGCCGATCCGGCCTCCGGCCTCCAGGGTGAGGGCGGCCGCCGCCGAGACCACCGCGAAGGCGTAGGAGGTGCGGTCGCGGACCTTGAGGTAGCGGGCGTTGCCCCGGAACGCGGCCGCCTCGGGGGGCAGGCGCAGGGCGGTGATCAGCTCGCCGGGCCGCAGCTCGGTCTCCCGCTCCGGGTGGTCGCCGGGGAGGTGGTGGAACGCGGTGAGCGGCACCTCCCGGGCGCCGTCCGGCCCGGCGATCTCGACCACCGCGTCGAGGGCAGCGAGCGGCACGCAGAAATCGGACGGGTGGGTGGCGATGCAGTGCTCGCTCCAACCCTGGACCGCGTGGATGCGGGTGGCGTGCCCCAGGGCCGCGCAGCCGGAGCCGGGCGCGCGCTTGTTGCAGGGCGAGACCGCGTCGGTGAAGTACTGGCAGCGGGTGCGCTGCATCAGGTTGCCGCCGACCGTGGCGGCGTTGCGCAGCTGCGCCGAGGCGCCGGCCAGCAGGGCCTCGGCCACCATCGGGTAGGCCTTGGCGAAGGCCGGGTCGTGGGCGAGGTCGCTGTTGCGGACCAGGGCCCCGACCCGGGCGGTGCCGTCCGGCAGCCGCTCGATGGCCGAGAGGCCGGGGAGGCGGGTGATGTCGACGACCCGCTCCGGGGTGGCGACACCGCCCTTCATCAGGTCGACGAGATTGGTGCCGGCGGCGAGGAAGGCGGTGCCCGGCTGCTGGCCGGCCGCCACGGCCTCGGGCACGCTCGCGGGGCGGATGTAGTCGAAGGTCCTCACGCCGCGTCCTCCCGCTGCTCCGAGGTCCGGGCGGCCGCGTCCTGCACGGCGTCCAGGATCCCCGCGTAGGCGCCGCAGCGGCAGAGATTGCCGCTCATGCCCTCGCGGATGCGCTCCGGATCGGTGCCGGCGTGGCCCTCGCGGATCAGGCCGACCGCGCTCATGATCTGGCCCGGCGTGCAGAAGCCGCACTGGAAGCCGTCATGGGCGATGAAGGCCGCCTGGACCGGGTGCAGCCGGTCACCCTCGGCGAGCCCCTCGATGGTCAGGATCTCGGCGCCGTCGAGGCTCGCGGCAAGGGTCAGGCAGCTGTTGATCCGGCGCCCGTCCACCAGGACCGTGCAGGCGCCGCACTGGCCGCGGTCGCAGCCCTTCTTGGCGCCCGTCAGACCGAGGCGCTCGCGCAGGAGATCGAGGAGGGTGACGCGCGGATCGTCGAGGGCGATCTCGCGCGGCTGCCCGTTCAGGGTGAGCCTGAGGGGAATGGTCATGCGGGGGTCCCGGCTACCGAGGCTGGAACCGTTACAGATAGCTGCCGCCCCGCTTCCGGCGAGACCTTAAGCAGAAAGCGATGTGCGCAAGATCACGGCACGCGAAGGTTGCGCGCTTACGCCGACTTGACCCGGACCTCAGAGGCCGATTTCAGCACGGTCTTGCTCTTGGCGGTCTTGATCTCGAGGGCGGGCTCGGCCTTCGAGGCTTCGCGCTTCACCGTGTTGCCCTTGATGGTCTTCTCCACGTCCCGCGTGTGGACCTTGGTCACCTCACCCGAGACGGTGCCCTTGCCCCATTTGTAGGTGACGTCGTCCCCGGTCTTCACCTTCGCCTTGGCGGTCATGCGCGTCTCCATCGTGGATATGAGCGTGAATGAGGGCGTGGATGCGGGGAAAGGCGCCCGGCGGCGGGCGCGTTCCCGGGTTTCCACGGCCGGGATGCCGCACTCAGCGGCCGACCTCCCGGCGCAGGGCGGTGACCATCGTCTCGACCGCCGCCTGCGCGGTCTCGCCGAGGTCGATGGCGCTCTCGCCGGCGGTGACGAGGCCGCGCCCCTCCAGCTCCTTCACGCCCTCCGGGTCGGCCTCGTGGCCGGCGCCGTCACGGCGGATCACCGAGGTGACCGTCTCGCCGCTGACGAGCCGGTGATAGGCCGCGAAGGCGAGGATCGAGAGGGCCTTGTCGGAGAGTCCGTTCAGGTCGTCGGCCATGCGTGCGTTCCTCCGCGCGTTTCTCCACGCGTTCGTCGAAGCGTGCTCGACGGACGAACGCCGTACGGGGCCGGGGGGTCCGGGCGGCCGCCGGGGTGCGACGACACGTGCGACGACACGTGCGACGACACGTACGACGACACTCGCGGCGACGGGTGCGAGGACGGGTGCGCTCCTCCGGGCGACGACGCTTCGCGCCGGGGCCACCTTCCTGCTACCCTGCCGCCCTCCATGACTCCGCAGACCGACCAGACCGAAGTGGAACCGAGCCCCGAGCCGCGCCGCGCGCCCGCGCCGCCCGATCTCGACTATCGCCTGCGCCAGCAGGCGATCCTGTCGGAGTTCGGTGTCGAGGCCTTGCGCGGCACCGACGTCGACCACCTGCTGCAGCGGGCCGCGGAACTGTGCGCGCAGGGCATGGGCGCCGAGTTCTGCAAGGCCCTGGAATATCGGCGCGGCGCCGACACCCTGCTGGTCCGGGCCGGTGTCGGCTGGGGGCCCGACGTGATCGGCAAGGCCCGGATCGGGGCCGATCTCGCCTCCCCGGCCGGATTCGCCCTCAAGACCGGCCGGCCTGTGATCTCCAACCACCTCGCCGACGAGACCCGGTTCCGCACGCCGCAGCTCATGGCCGAGCACGGCATCCGCCGGGCGATCAACGTGCTGATCGAGAACCGAGACGGCGCCTTCGGGGTGCTGGAGGTGGACGATACCCGCGAGGGCATGTTCGCGGAGGCCGACATCGCCTTCATGCAGGGCTTCGCCAACCTGCTCGGCGGCGCCATCGAGCGCCAGCGCACCGAGAGCCTGCTGCGGGCCGCCCTCGCCCGGCAGGACCTGCTCGCCCGCGAGATGAGCCACCGGGTCAAGAACAGCCTCGCCATCGTGGCGAGCCTCCTGGCCCTGCAGGCCCGGGCCGCCGAGGAACCCGCCGTTCAGGCGGCTCTGTCGGACGCGCGCAGCCGCGTCGAGGCGATCGCGGGCGTGCACGACCAGCTCTGGCGGCAAGGTGACAAGGTAGAGGGTGAAGGGGAGGGGGTGCCGGGCGAGCTCGACCTCGCGCCCTTCCTGGAGAAGCTGGTGGCCAACCTCGCCAGCGGCGTGCCGGGTCAGCGGCTTACCTGCACGGCCTGCCCGCAGCGGATCTCGGCCGACCGGGCGATTCCCATCGGCCTCCTGGTCAACGAACTCGTCACCAACGCGCTGAAATACGCCTACCCGACCGAGACGCACCCGGCGGGCGGCGAGATCCGGGTCCGCGCCGAGCGGCGGCCGGAGGGGCTCGTGGTCGAGGTTGCCGACGACGGGATCGGCCTTCCGGCGGGGTTCGAGATCGGGCGCAGCTCGAAGAGCCTGGGCATGCGGGTGGTCGGCAGCCTCACGCGCCAGCTCGGCGGCAGCCTGACGATCCCGGCCCGAGAGAAGGGGGCCTGCTTCCGCCTGGAAGTGCCCCTGGAGGTAACCCCGGAGGCGCCCCCGGCCGGCTGAGTGTGGGGCGCGCCCCGACGACGGGGCGGGGACTGGACAATGGCCCTACCCCGCCGCGATCGAGGTGCGACGGGCGCGGCGAGACAGAGCGGATGCAGTGACCGAGAACAGGACGACGGCGGCGCTCCTCGCCGAACGGCTCCACGCCTTTCGGAGCCTCGGCGACAATTGCGAGTTCGGGTTCGTGCAGCGCTACGGCGGGGTCGAGCCTTCCGGCCTGCTGCGCTTCTCCTACACGCCCATGGAGGACCTGATCCGCGGCCTGCGCTGCGGCTTCGCGGATTTCGGCGTGCCGGGCGACCTGCGGCTCTCCGTGAGTTCCGGCGGCACCTATTACTGCCACAGCGTCGCCTACAACATCTGGGCGAATACCGGGCACCCGGCCGGCTCGATCGAGCCGGAGGTGCTGCTGGAGCGGGAGTACGGCCGGCTGGCCCATCTCAAGCGCAAGCTGCTGGACGAGCTCGCCGACGGGTCGAAGATCCTGGTGCGCAAGGTCGGCCGCGACGAGCCCGAGGCCGATTTCGCCCGCCTGGCCGAGGCGGTCCGTGCGCACGGGCCCGCGACGCTGCTCCGCGTGACCGAGGCCGGGCCGGACTGGGTTCCCGAGCCCGCCCGGCGCGTCGCCGACCGGCTGATCGCGGGACGGGTCCGCCGGTTCGCGCCGGTGGAGCAGGCGTGGGAGGTCGATCTCGAACCCTGGATGCACCTCGTGGACAGCGTCTACGCGCTGGAGCGCGGCGCGGCACCGACCCGCCTCGACGCCGCCGCCTTCCCGGAGGCGCTGGCGCTCCCGGGGCGCCTGCGCCGGCATGTCGGCCGGCACCGGGCGACGGCTCTGAGCGCCTACACGCGGGCGGTGGACCCGGCCGGCTTCCGCGCCGACACGGTCCACGTGTTCTCGAGCTGGGTTTGGATTCCGGAGGACTTCGCCGGGGACCGGGTCTTCGCGGCGGCCGGCTACGCGCGGCTGGGCTGGCGGGACGCCGACCTGTCGCGGCGCCGGTGCTGGCAGCGCGTCTGGGCGGCGGGACGGCTGCGCCCCGACGCGACGCGGGAGCCCGTCGGGCTCGGCATGATCGGCACGCGGCGGGACGGGTTCTGGTCCGCCGGGGCCCGCTTCGCCGAGGGGCCGATCCCCGGCGATGAGCCGGCGCCGGACCTGCGGATGCCGCCGGTCCGGTTCCCGGGGCGGGATCTCCTCGGCCGGCTGCTGCCGCGGGTCCTGTAGCCCCGGACCGGCGCCCGACCGGGAACCGATCCGGCACGGCGGTCTTGCCTACCGGGCCGCACGGGACCGCGCCCGTCGCGAGGGGGCCCATGCCCGGTTTCGTGCCCGACCGCCGCTCTCTGCTCCTCACCCTGGCCGCGGGTTCGGCCGTCCTGTCGGCGCGGGGGGCCGACGCCGTCGGGGCACCGGAGCGGATCCCGCTCTGGCCGGGCGAGCCGCCGGGCGGCGGCGGTCCGCAGGGTCCGCCGGTCCGCGACGACAGCGGCGCCGTGAAGAACGTCGCCGTGCCGGTCCTGGAGGTGTACGCCCCGGAGACGCCGACCGGCGTGGCGGTCGTCGTCGCCGGCGGCGGCGGCTACGCCCGGATCGGGATGGTCAAGGAGGCGCTCCCCGCCGCGCTCTGGCTCGCCGCGCAGGGCATCACGGCCTTCGTGCTCACCTACCGCCTGCCCCGGGTGAGGGCTGGGCGGCGGGCCCCCTGGCGCCGCTCCAGGACGGGCAGCGGGCCCTGCGCCTGATCCGCGCCGCGGCCGCGCGCTTCCGGATCGACCCGGCCCGCGTCGGCGTACTCGGCTTCTCCGCCGGCGGGCACCTCGGCGGCCTCATCGCCGCGCGCTCCGCGTTCCGGGCCTACGACCCCGTCGACGCGGCCGACGACCTGTCGGCGCGGCCCGACTTCGCGACGCTGATCTACCCCGTGGTGAGCCTGGAGCCGCCCTACGACCGCACGACCACCCGGCGCTCCCTCGTCGGCGAGACCCCGAGCCCGGCGGCGAGCCGGGACTGGTCGCTCCAGACCCATATCCGGTCCGGTTGCCCGACACTGTTCCTCGTGCAGGCGGACGACGACGCGGTCATCAGCCCGGAGCACAGCCGCATCCTGGACGCGGCCTGCCGCACAGCGGGCGTGCCGGTCGAGTACCACCGCTTCGCGGTCGGCGGCCACGGTTTCGGGATCGGCCGGTCGGAGGCGCCGGTCGCCCTCTGTCCGCGGCTCTGCCGGCTCTGGCTGACCAGCGTGTCGGTGATGCGCTGACGCGGTGCGCGCACCGCCGGCCTGGATGGCCCCGCCGGGTTGGCCATCCGGCTCGGGAGCCGTCAGACAGGCAGGTCCGACAGGCAGGGCAGGGGACCGGTGAGCCCGGCCGGACGCGCAGGTGCCCTCGCCCGCGCTGACAGGACCGCGCCGGGCGCGTCGGAGATCGCCGCCGCCGGGTGCGCGGGCGGCCACGCCCGAAGAGCCGGGCAGCCACCGCGCGCGACGCTGAGCTAGCCGGAGCGCCGCGGCAGCGCTCGGCCGTGCGTCGTTCCAGTCCGTCCGCCGCGGGGAGGGGCCTCCGGCCCCTGACCCGACCGCCCTGCCCGGGAGCGTCGGACTTCGGCGCCCGTCGGCCCCTTCGTCCCCGCGCCCGCCGTGGCGATCACGCCGCGTCGCGCGCGACGACGGGCGCGTCGCGGCCCGGGTCGGAGCCGAACATGCCCGGCGGCGGCCCGCGGCCTTTCAACCCTGCGGCCTCGACCTGACGTCCGATCAGCAGCCCTGATCCAACCGCGCGGCCTCCAGGCCGAGGCGCCCAGCACCCGACAACCCAGCCCCCACACCTGCCCCCACACCTGCCCCCACACCTGCCCCGTTGTTCGCATAAGATATATTATGGAATGCAACGAGCAGATCGGGCCGGGTGAGGGGTGGTCCGCCGGCTGAGCCACTGTGAGTGGCCGGCTGCGAGCCCGGATGGGAGCTCGTCTCCGGCCGCCTCCGGATCCGGGCGGTGCGGCCCGGCGTCGAGGCCCGCTCGGCTCGGCGGCATCCGGATCGGGCGAGGGCGGTCCGAGCCCCCTCCCCGCCGCGACTCGCGCCGCCTCACGCGGCGCGCCCGCCCAGGCGGCGCACGTCGCCGAGGATCCGGCCATCCCGGGTCCGACAGTCGATATGCTCCGACAGCCGGCCCGGCCGGATCCGGATCGAGGCCGGCCGGGCCAGGAGCGCGGCGCGCTCCAGGAATTCCGCGGCGCTCATCGGCGCGTCCCGGCCGCCGCCGAGGCCGCGCCACCAGGACACCGCCTTCTCCCGCTCGTAGCCGCTGCGTTCGGGCCGCAGGCGGACGCGCCACGCCGCCTCGGCGGGGCCGTCCCGCCAGCCGAGGACGAGGTCGAGCCCGTCGGGTGCGGCCTCGAGCTTCAGGGCCGTGACCGGATGCCAGGCGGCCTCCTGCCGAGCAGCCTCCTGCCCGCCGACCTCCGCCACCGGGGCAGGGCCCGCCGGCTCGGGACCGGGCAGCCCGGGATCCGCCGAGAGGATCGCCAGCTCGTCGTCTGCGGCGGCCTCGTGCGGGGCCTCGGCGTCCGGGTCCGCCTCCGGCTCGGTCCAGCACGCCTCGCAGGTGGAGGCGTTCAGCGCGATCAGGGCGCCGCAGCCGGGGCAGGGCTTGGCGCGCGGGGCCCCTGCCCCGCCCAGTCCCTGGGTGGCGCTCCGGACCGTCACGGCGTCCACGGGCCCGTGCATCCGCACCAGACCGGCGTAATCGAGGATCAGCGCGTCGGCCTTGCCGGGCGCGCAGCGCAGCGCCCGGCCGACCTGCTGCACGTAGAGGCCGGTGCTGCGGGTCGGGCGCAGCAGCGCCACGAGATCGACCTCGGGCACGTTGAAACCGGTCCCGAGCACGCCCACCGAGGTCAGGCAGCGGATTTTTCCTGCCCGGAACGCCGCCACGATCCGGTCGCGCTCCCGGCGGGGTGTCTCGCCCGAGACGCTCTCGCAGGAATACCCCTCCGCCCGCACCGCGTCGCGCACGGCTTCCGCGTGGGCGAGGCCGGCGCAGAAGGCGAGCCAGGCCCGGCGGGCACGCCCGTACTCCGCGAGCTCCGCGACCGCCGCCCGGGTGATCCAGTCGCGGTTGACCGCCGCTTCCAGCTCGCCCGGGATGTAGTCGCCCCCGCGCCGGCCGACGCCCGAGACGTCGAGCTGGGTGAGGGTCGCCTTGGAGACGAGGGGCGCCAGGAAGCCGCGCCGGATCAGCGTGAACGTGTCGGCCTCGTAGGCGATGCCGGAGAACAGCCGGTGCTCGCCTTCGTCGAGCCGGCCCGAATCGAGCCGGTAGGGCGTGGCCGTGAAGCCCGCCACCCGCAGCCCGGGGGTCCGCGCGCGCAGGCCAGCCAGGAAGCGGCCGTAGCGGGTATCGGCGGCGCGGGGGATCAGGTGGGCCTCGTCGACGATCACGAGGTCGCGCGGGCCCACCGTGTCGAGCCGGTCGGCCACCGACTGGATGCCGCAGACCAGCACCTGCGCCCCGGCCTCCCGCCGCCGGAGCCCGGCCGAGAAGATCCCGGCCGGCGCCCCCGGCCAGGACCGGGTCAGCTCGGAGAAATTCTGGGCGACCAGCTCGCGGCTGTGAGTGACGATCGCCACCCGGGCGAGGGGGTTCTCCTCCAGGGTTTCCCGGGCCAGCGCCGCGATCACGAGCGCCTTGCCCGCCCCGGTGGGCAGCACGATCAGGTGGCCGGGCGCCGCGTCGTCCGCCCCTCCCCGCGCCCAGGCGGCCGAGAGCGCGTCGAGGCTGGCGCGCTGGTAGTCCCGCAGGCGCAGCATGGCGGCGGTCTAGCCGGCCGCGCCGGCCCTGTCCGTGGCGGCGCGGTCACGGCGCAGCAGGTAGATGTCCATGATCCAGCCGTGCCGGGCCCGGGCCTCGGCGCGGACCCGGCGGATCTCCTCGCCCGCGTCGCCCAGCCGGCCCGAGACCAGGATCTCGTCCGGGCTGCCGAGATAGGCGCCCCAGTGGATCGTCAGGTCCGGGTCGAGATGCGCGAAGGCCGGGTCGCCGTCGAGCATCACCACGACGCTCTCCGCCTCCGCCGGCCACCCCGCGGCGAGGCGCCGGCCGGTGGTGATCAGCACCGACCCGCCGATGCCGTTCAGCGGGACGCCGTGGCGGGCGGCGAGGACCTGCACGCTGGACAGCCCGGGCACGACGAGGCGCCGGAACGGTACGCGCCCGCGGGCCAGGATGTAGTCGAGGATGCGCAGGACGCTGTCGTAGAGGGCCGGGTCCCCCCAGGCCAGGATCGCCCCCACCTCCCCGGCCCCGAGATGGGCCGCGAAGGCCGCCTCCAGCCGCTCGGCCCGGGCCGCGTGCCAGGCCTCGACCGTGCGCCCGTAATCGGCCGGGCGGCGCTCCCGGGGCGGGTCCTCGACGGTGACGAACCGGTGTGGCTTGGCGATATGGGCCGCGCAGATCCGGCGGCGGATCGCGACGAGGTCGGCGGTCTCGGCGCGCTTGTCGAGGACGAACACCGCGTCGACGTCGGCGAGCGCCCGCACCGCCTGGAGAGTCAGGTGCTCGGGATCGCCCGTGCCGATGCCGATGACCCGGATCTGCCTGTCCTGCATGCCGTCCTCCGCCGGGGCGGGGAGGGCCGGCGCCGGCCTCCCCCTACAGGCGCGCGTCGGCTTTGGCGAGGATCGCCCGGGCGATGGTCAGGTCCTGCAGGGCGATGCCGGAGGAATCGAACACGGTGATCGCCTCCGGATCCGTCCGGCCCCCCTCCCCGCTCCGGAGCACGTCGCCGAGCGCCCGCATTCCGGCCTGGGCGTCCGCGGAGGCGTGCTGGAACTCGCCGATGGTGCGCGACTGCTCCGGCAGGTCGCAGAACAGGGCGGCCCGCTCCAGCAGGGCGGGGGGCAGCTCCTGCTTGCCCTTCGCGTCCGCGCCCATGGCGGCGACGTGCGTGCCGGGGCGGACCCAGTCGGCCTCGAACAGCGGCGCGCGGGCCGGCGTCGCCGTGACGATCACGTCGGCCGCCGCGCAGGCCTCCCGGGGTGCGGCCGCCCGCACGTCGATCCCCGAGGCCCCCTGCCCCGCCAGGCGCTCGGCAAAGCCCGCGACCTTGGCGGCGTCCCGGGCGACGACCAGCACCGTCCGGATCGGCAGGATCCGGGCGAGCGCCGCGCACTCGAACTCGGCCTGGTTGCCGGCCCCGAACACCGCCAGCACCGCCGAGTCCGGCCGCGCCAGGACGCTCGCCGCCACCGCGTCGGCGGCGGCGGTCCGGTAGGCGTTCACCCGGCCGGCCTCGATCACCGTGTCGACCCGGCCGACGGCCTGGTCGAACAGCAGGATCACCGAATTGTGCCGGGGCAGGCCCCGGTCCGGGTTGCCGGGCCAGAACGAGCCGACCTTCAGGCCGGCATAGTCCGCCGTGGAGCCCGACTTGATCGAGAACCGGTTGGTCGGCTCCGAGCCGTGGCCGAGCACCGCCGGGAACAGGGTGGTCCCCGGCGCCACCGCGGCGATCAGCGCCGCGCGGGCCGCGTCGAACGCCATGGCGTGATCGACCAGGGCGGCGGAGTCCTCCTCGGAGATGAAGCGCATGGATTCAGGGACCTCCCAAGTCATGGTTTCGAAAGGTCGAGACCTTTCGCGGGTATCGGGCGGAGCCCGATGTCGGGGCGCCGCCCCGACGCCCCGCCGAAGGGCCTCGGCCCTTCGGAATCCCGTTACAACGTCATGCCGCGGGCGGTGACCGGCCAGATCGCCTCGACGCGGCCGTTACGCACGCCGACATACCAGTCGTAGACGTTGACCGTCGGGTCGCAATGGCCGGGGATCAACTTCAGGCGCTCGTTGAGCTTCAGCACGTTGCCGGGATCGCTGATCACCCCGTGCTCGTCCGAGCACTTGACGTACTCGACGTCGTCCCGGCCGAAGACCACCGGCAGGCCGCTGTCGATGCTCTGCGCCTTCAGGCCGGCATCGCAGATCGCGACGTCCGCCTTCGCCTTGCTCATGATCGCCGTGTAGATGAACAGGCTGTTCTCGAACTCCGCGATCGGCCGCCCGTCCGCGTCCTTCACCCGCTGGTAGTCCGCGTCCATGAAGACGTAGGAGCCGCATTGCAGCTCGTTGTAGACGCCGCTGCCGCCCTCCATGGCGAAGCTGCCGGTGCCGGCCCCCGCCACGATGGCGCAGTCGAGCCCTTCGGCCTTGAGCAGGTCGACGGTGCGCTTCGTCTCGTCGATCGCCGTCTGGATCAGGGCCTTCCGCTCGCCGAAATCGCGCACGTGCTGGGCCTTGCCCTGGTAGGCCTGCAGGCCCGCGAAGCGCAGGCCCGGCGCCGCCGCGATCTTCTTCGCGATCGCCACGGCGGGCTCGCCCGGCGCGACGCCGCAGCGGCCGGCGCCGACGTCGATCTCGACGAGGCACTCGAGGGTGACGCCGTACCGGACCGCCGCCGCCGAGAGGTCGTCGACATTGCCGAGGTCGTCGACGCAGACCAGCACCCGCGCCCGGGTGGCGAGCGCCGCGAGGCGCTCGATCTTCTTCGGCGCCACCACCTGGTTGGAGACCAGCACGTCGCGGATGCCCGCGCTCACCAGCGCCTCGGCCTCGCTGACCTTCTGGCAGCAGACGCCGCAGGCCCCGCCCCGCTCCATCTGCAGGACCGTGATGTCGGACGACTTGTGGGTCTTGGCGTGCGCCCGGTGGCGCAGGCCGTGCGCCTTCATGAAGCGTCCGAGCGTGTCGACGTTGCGCTCGAGGGCGTCGAGGTCGACCAGCAGGCAGGGGGTGTCCACCTCCTCGACCGGCATCCCGACGGTGGCGGGGATGTTGTTGCGCATGGTGTGTCCTCCTGAACGCGTGCGGATCTCGTGGGGGCCGGGATTACGGGGCGAGGCCCAGAAGCTCGGCAATGCGCGGCGTCGCCTTGATGCCGGTGCCGGTGAGCACCACCACGGTGGTCTCCCCGGGCCGGATCGCGCCGCGCGCGGTGAGGTCGGTGAGCGCCGCCGCCGCCATGGCGCAGGTCGGCTCGACGTAGAGGCCCGAGCGGGCGAGCTCCATCAGGGCGGCCTCGATGGCCTCCTCGGAGACCGCCACGGTGCCGCCGCCGGACCGGCGGAGCGCCGCCAGCACCTCCCGGCCGCGGACCGGCTGGGCGATCGAGGCGCCCTCGGCCAGCGTCGGGCGCGGGGTGACCGGCACGAAATCCGCGGCGCCGGCCTCGAAACCCGCGTGCAGGGGGGCGCAATGGGCCGGCTGGACCGCGTAGAGCCGCGGCAGGCGGGCGATCGCCCCCCGGCGCAGCAGCTCCGAGAAGCCGATATCGCAGCCGAGGATGTTGCTGCCGGCCCCGCACGGGATGATCACGGCGTCGGGCGCGGTGAAACCCAGATCCTCCCACAGCTCGTAGGCCAGCGTCTTGGTGCCCTGGAGGAAATGGGCCTGCCAGTTGTGGCTGGCGTAGAAGATCGACTCCGCTTGGGCGACGGCCGCGTCGGCGGTGTCCTGGCGGGTGCCGGGCACCAGCTCGACCTCGGCACCGGCGGCCCGCATCTGGACGGTCTTGGCCGGCGAGGTCGAGGCCGGGACCAGGATCTTGGCCCGCATCCCGGCGGCCGCCGCGTAGGTCGCCACCGCGGCGCCGCCGTTCCCGGAGGAATCCTCCAGCACCGCGTCGATCCCCTGCTGGCGCAGGATCGACAGCATCACGGCGGCGCCCCGGTCCTTGAAGCTGCCGGAGGGCGCGAACCACTCGAGCTTGAAATGGGCGTGGCCGCCCCGCCAGGGCCGGCGCACCAGCGGGGTGCAGCCCTCGCCCAGCGTGACCGGGTCGGCCACCGCCACCGGCAGGGCGGCGGCGTAGCGCCAGAGGGAGCGCCGGCCCGTGTCGATCTCCGCCCGCCCGATTCCCGGCAGGTCGGTGATCATCAGCGGACCGCCCGTCTCGGAGCGCCAGCGCGGCGTCTCGATCGGGTAGGTCGCCCCGGTCGCGGGGTCGAGATAGGCGGGAGACGAGGGCATCGCGGCTCGGGTTCCGGGGTGGTTCGGAAAGAGAATACAAAATAATCTTCGACGGCGCGCCCCCTGTTCGAGGATGGGACGGCGCGCCGCGCTGCGCGTCAGGGCTCCCCCTGACGACCTGCCGAAGGGCCTCGGGCCCTTCGGAGACCCGGGTCAGGCCGCGAGCGGCAGGATCGTCGGCTCCGGGGCGTGCTCGGCGGCGACCGCCCCGGCGACGAGCTCGGCGGTGGCGCCCGAGAGGGTCCATCCGAGATGGCCGTGCCCGGTGTTGTAGAAGAGTCCGGGCAGTCGGCCGCGGCCGACCTTGGGCAGCATGGTCGGCAGCATCGGTCGCAGCCCGCTCCAGGCCACCACCCGGTCGGTGTCGACGCGCGGGAACTGCTCGCGGGTCCAGTCGACCAGCGGCTCGATCCGGTCGTGGCGGATGTCGCGGTTGAAGCCGTTGAACTCGGCGGTGCCGGCGACCCGCAGGCGCTCGTCGCCGAGGCGGCTGGTGACGATCTTGGCCGCCTCGTCGAGGATGCTCACCTCCGGGGCCGCCGCCTGCGCCTCCGGGGTCAGCAGGTTCACGGTGATCGAGTAGCCCTTCACCGGGTAGACGTTGACCCGGTCGCCCAGCATCGCCGCGAAGTGCCGGCTGGCGCAGCCCGCGCAGACCACCACCGCGTCGGCCCGCAGGACCCGCGCGTCGCCGGCCGGCCGGCCCGCTTCGCGCCAGCCGACGGCGTAGCCCCCCTCCCCGGGCGCGATCGTCTCGACGCTGGCGTCCTGGACGAAGCGGACGCCCTTGCGCGCGCAGGCGGCCGCGAGGCCGCGGGTGAATTTGTGGATGTCGCCGGTGGCGTCCGAGGGCGTGAAGAAGCCGCCGTGGTAGCGCCCGGCCAGCGTCGGCTCGATCGCCCGGATCTCCTCGGGGGTCACGGCGTAGCGCTCCAGGCCGCCCTCCCGCAGCAGGGCGTTGACGGCGGTCGCCTTCTCGAAGCTCGCCCGGTCCCGGTAGAAGTGCAGGATGCCGCGGGTCTTCAGGTCGAAGTCGATCCCCTCGGCCTCGGCCATGGCGAACAGGGCCTCCCGGGCCTTCAGCGCCAGCCGCACCGTCTCCACGGTGTTCTCCCGGTAATGGGCGATCTCGCGGACGAACTCGGCCATCCACGACAGCTTGTGCCAGGAGGGCTTGGGATTCATCAGCAGCGGCGCGTCCCGGCGCAGCATCCAGCGCAGGCCCTGCATCACCGTGGAGAGCTTGTTCCAGACCTCGGCGTTGCAGGCCGAGAGCTGGCCGCCATTGGCGAAGGAGGTCTCCATGGCGGCGTAGCGCTGCCGGTCGAGGACGGTGACGCGGTAGCCGCGCTGGGCGAGCGCGTAGGCGGTCGTCACGCCGGTGATGCCGGCGCCGATCACGGCGATGTGGGTCATGAGCTTGGACTCCGGGACTGGACGCGTGGAGGCCGCCCTCGAGCGGTCGGCCGGTTGCGCGCCCCATCTGTCCCGGTGCCTGAGAGCTTGATCCGACCTGCCCTGGCGAGGCGAGGCACGGACGTCCCCTTCGGCGGGTGCCCACGGTTTCAGCCCGCTGCACCACTCTCCAGATCGCCCTGACGACACGGTTCCGGTGCCTGAGAGTTTCCGGGGCGGTTGCTCCGTCGGCGCCGGGTCCCCTCTGCTGGGAAGATCCCGGTCTCTCCCGCATCGTCACGATGGGCTGTCCCTGGATACGCCGACCGGCCGCGGGGGAGAAGCCCGTCCGTCCCGCCGGCGGCCGATTCCGCCGACAGCCGGTGCGCGTTGTCACCGCCGGAGCGCTGCCGGAGCGCTGCCGGATCATCGCGGGGAGCGATCCCCGCCGCCGGCGGTTGACCCGGGGGTTTGACGGGGACTTCCGGGGGACGGCCGATGCTGACCAGGACCGCGATCTACGAGGGCACGGTGCGCGACGGGCGGGAGGAGGAGTTCTTCCGCCGGGTCCGGGACGAGCTGGAGCCGTTCTGGCGGCGGTTCCCGGGCGTCACCGCCGTGCGGGTCCAGCGCCTCGTCTCCAAGGACGACGACGCGCGGCCGATCGCCATGATCCTGGAGATGGACTTCCCCGACCAGGCGGCCCTGGACGCCTGCCTCGCCTCGTCGATCCGCCCGGAATCGCACGCCGCCACCGAGGCGGTGATGCAGATGTTCGACGGCCGCTTCTACCATCTGGTCAGCGCCGGACGGACCTTGTCGCTGGTGGATTGAGATCAGGTCCCGGGACGCCGATGACCGACCATATTCACCGCCGTATTTACCGTACATAAACCGAGACTGACAGATTCATATCTTCTAGAGACGAAACTATTCGCCTACACACCAGTCGAACCAACCCTCTTAAGGGTCTCGGTGCAGCTTGTGCCCGAGCGACACCCTTGGTTCAGGCGGACGGCGCGATGGCGAAGTGGATACCTGGCGCGGCCGTCTTCGGTCTCCTGTGCCTGATGATCATCCCGGCCCCCGGGATCTGGGGCGTCCTGATCGGGGCCGCCTGCGTGCTCGCCATCGTCGGCAGCCTGTGCATGCTCGTCCTCGATCGGGTGGCGAGCGCCATCCTCGTCTGGCGCCAGCGGGTGCGGGTGCGACGCCCGAGTTCGGGCCGGAGCCGCAGCCGGGTGGTCCATGCCGGCTCCAGGGTGACCCGGAAGGTCTGAGCCTCCGGCGGGGCGCCGGGGACTGGATTCCCCGCGGTATCGGTGCAAGGTCCCGGCGCCGCGATCACGGCGCCTGAGACCAAACCGGGACGGTCCGATGAAGCTCCTCTACTCCCCCGCCTCTCCCTACGCCCGCAAGGTGCTGGTCCTCGCCCACGAGACGGGACTGATCGACCGGATCACCGTCACCGTCGCGGGGGCCTCGCCGACCGGCCCCTCCGCGGAGGTCGCCGCCCACAATCCGCTGGGCAAGATCCCCGCCCTGGTGCTGGAGGACGGCACAGCCCTCTACGACAGCCGGGTGATCTGCGAGTATCTCGACAACCTCTCCGCCGGCCCGCGCCTGTTCCCCGAGGGCGCCGCCCGCTGGGACGCGCTGACCCGGCAGGCGCTCGCCGACGGCCTGCTCGATGCGGCGCTGCTCACCCGCTACGAGCGGGTGCTGCGTCCCGAGCCCCGGCGCTGGGACGCCTGGGAAGCCGGTCAGGTCGGCAAGATCCGCGCGGCGCTGGACCGGTTCGAGAGCCTGGTCGGCGGGATGCCGGCGCTGGATATCGGCACGGTCGCGCTGGGCTGCGCGCTCGGCTACCTGGACCTGCGCTTCCCCGATCTCGCGTGGCGGGAGGGCCGCCCGGCGGTCGCCGCCTGGTACGCGGAGTTCGAGCGCCGCCCGTCCATGGAAGCCACCGTGCCGAAGGGCTGAGGGGCTCTGAGGGGCTGAGGGCCCCGCCGCGCCAAGCCCCGCCGCGCCAAGCCCCGCAGACCGCGCCCCGCTACGGCCGGGCCCGGTCGGCGATCGCGTAGGGATGGGTCGATCCGAGCGGATCGGCGAGGAAGTCCTGGACCGTCCCGGCGCCGGTGCCGAAGGTGATGAGCAGGAAGCCGCCCGCCAGCGCGAAGTTCTTCAGGAAGTCCCAGAACAGCTCGCGGCCCCTGCCCCCGGCCCAGAAATCCCCCGGCACCCAGAACTGCTTCCACAGCAGCGCCGTCACCCCGCAATAGCCGGCGAGCACGAAGGCGGCGGCCCGGTCGGCGGTCCCGGTCAGGATGCACAGCGACATCCCGATCTCGACGCAGAGCCCGATCAGGATCAGCGCCGCCGCGGGCGCGGTGGCGTGCACGGCCTGCCGCGCCTGCCCGACCGCGCCCCTGAAGTTCAGGATCTTGTCGAGGGCGCTGAACGGCAGGAACAGCAGCACGAGGAGCAGGCGGACGCCGAACGCGATCGCGACGCTGAGGCTGGCCATGCTCTGAAGGGTCTCCCTCAACCCGGCCCGGTGCGGACCGCTGATCCAAGGCGGTGATCCAAGGCGCTGATCCAAGCCGCGAGCGGCGCGAAGGTTTCCTCCGCGACGGGCCGGTGCCGGCCGGGAGTGACTCTGCCGCCCGGCATGCCGCGCTTCTTCGAGCGAGGGTGGCATCGCGGCAACAATGATTCAAGCCGTTTCGCGAAAATAATGGAACACCGGAAATTTTCAGAATTTCGGATCGATTCTCGGCCGACCGATCGATCGCGATGTATACAGTAACTCGAAACTTTTTCGATCATTATTGAACTCTACCCGAACCGATCGTCCGAGACTTGACAGGCACGGTCCCGTCTCGGCTCCAGTTCTGCAAGTCTCTCTCGGTCGACGCGCGGTGATCACGCGTGACGGCGCGCAGATCGGGGGAACCGGACCGCAAACCGTATCCGCAGAACCGGCGAGCCTTGACCATGCGAATCGCGATCATCACGCCGTCGCGGCTCAAACCCTCGACCCTGGCCGGAGAGGCCGGCCCGTACTTCCTGGAGCACGCGATCGCGAGCGCCAACGCCCAGGAGCTCGACCGGCCGGCGACGATCCACTTCTTCGTCGGAACCGATCCCGGGACCGAGATCCCGGCACGGCTCGCCGCGCACCCGCAGGTCACCTTCGCGCGCGGCGCGCGCAAGGGCCAGATCCCCGCGCTGAACGCCGCCATCGCCGCCGTCGACGACAGCTGGGACCTCGTCGGCTTCCTCGAGGACGACGATCGCTGGCTGCCGCCCTATCTGGGCGTCGCCGTCCGCGCCCTGGACCGCTTCGATTTCGTCTCCTCGACGCAGCTCGAGACCGACGAGGCCGGCGAGGTGGTGCGGATCAACGACTTCGCGACGCCGTCGGGCTGGCTGATGCGGCGGACCACCTTCGCGCAGGTCGGCGCGATCAGCCCGGCCGCGAAGTGGCACTACGACAACGAGTGGCTCGGCCGCCTCGCCGAGACCGGCCTGCGCCGCGCCCACCTCGTCGAGGCGACGGCGCCCGTCACGCTGCAGCACGCTTCCCTGGTCCGCCCGTGGCTCGCCAACGTCCTCCAGCTCGGCGGCCCCAACGTGCAGCTCGCGCGCCACGGCTTCGTCCTGCCGCTGGTGTGCCGCCTCGTGCATCCGGGCTCCGGAAGCTCGGATGTCGGCCAGGGCGGGACGTCGAGGGCCGAGAGCGAGGCCGAGTACCGGCGGCTGGTCGACCGCTTCGGCCGCATCCCCTGGTGAGATCGCCCTGGTGAGATCGCGCCGCGCGGCGGAGGCTCCGCGGACCGGCGGCGCGCCCGACCGGCGCGGAGGCCGGTTCAACCCGGGAGCGCACCCTGGGACGCCGCCGCGGAGCCGGTCACGCAGGCGCCGATCAGCCGCCGCACGAAGCCCGCGCAGGCCGCGAGTTCGTCCCGGGTGACGTACTCGTCCGCCCGGTGGGCGCGCGCGATCGAGCCCGGCCCGATCACCACGGCCGGCACGCCGCCGAGCCGCTCGAACAGCCCGCCCTCCGTGCCGTACGAGACCTTGGCGTGGCCGTTGCGGCCCGCGAGGCGCTTGGCCAGGGTCACGATCGCCGCCTCCGGATCGGTGTCGAGGCCCGGATAATCGATCAGCGGCTCGACCGCGACGCCGCAGGCCGGATCGCCGGCCCGCATCAGCGGCGCCAGCGTCCCGGTGGCGTAGGCGATCGCGGACGCCGCCAGCGCGGCGGCATCGTCCGCGCCGATCGCCCGGTACTCGAACTCGACGCTGCAGCTGTCGGGCACGATGTTCAGCGCCGATCCGCCCCGGACCACGCTCGACAGGCCGGTGGTGTGGGGCACGTCGTAGAGCGCGTCGCGGGCGCCGTCCCGGGCGATGGCCTCCGCCGACAGGCGGACATGCTCGATGAAGCGGGCGGCGTACTCGACCGCGTTGACCCCCTGGGGCGCCAGGGCCGAGTGGCTGGCCTTGCCGCGGAAGGTGAGGCGGGCGGCCGATTTGCCCTTGTGGCCGACCACCACGTCCATTCCGGTCGGCTCGCCCACGAAGCAGCCGAGCGGCCGCGGCACGCGCTCGAGCATCCGGGCAATCAGCGGGCGCACGCCGAGGCACCCGATCTCCTCGTCGTACGAGATCGCGATGTGGATCGGGGTGGCGAGTTCCGCCGCGACCATCTCGGGCAGGAGCGCGAGGCAGACCGCGAGGAACCCCTTCATGTCGGAGGTGCCGCGCCCGTAGAGCCGCCCGCCCTCCTCCCGCAGGACGAACGGGTCCGACGACCAGGGCTGGCCGTCGGTCGGCACCACGTCGCTGTGGCCGGAGAGCACGTAGCCGGGGCGCGTCTCGTACGGCCCGACGCTGACCAGCAGCGCCGCCTTCCGGCCCGTCGGATCCGGCACCCGCTCGACCGCGGCGCCGAGGTCGCGGCAATAGGCCTCCGCCCAGTCGATCAGAGGCAGGTTCGAGCGGGCGCTCACCGTGTCGAAGGCGACGAGCGCGGCGAGCAGCGCCGCCGGATCGGGCGTGCCGGGGCGCGGCGTGGCGGTCTGTGCGGACTCTGTCATGGATCCCATGTCGTGGGGAGGCCGTGGGGAGGTCTTGGCTGGGTCTTGGCTAGGTCTTGGCCAGGTCTTGGCCGGGCCGCGGCCGGCACACCGACCCTCCCGAATCGGTTTCGGAGGGGCGCGGAGTCCGCCGGAGTTCTCGGCCTTCCGGGGATCCAGGGCAATGCCCGGCCCGGCCGGCGCCGCTCCGGAACCGGGACGACGTTCGGGCGTAGCCGCCGGGTAGGGCCCCTTCGGCCCGCTCGTCCCGGAGCCCCGACCATGCGTCCCGGTCCCGCCCCGATCCTCGCCGTCCTCCTGTCGACGCTCCTCTTGTCGACGCTCCTCTTGCCGACGGCCCTGCTGCTGGCCGCCCCGGCCGAGGCCCGCCGGCAGGCCGCGCCCCCCGCCGGGCGACCGCATCACCGCGCGGCCTCCGACATGGACCTGACCCTCGCCCGCATGGCGGCGCGCGACCGTCCGCTCTGGCGGGTCTGGCAGCGGCCCCGGCCCCTCGCCCGCACGGTCGCGCCGGCGACGCGCGAGCGGGTCGCGGCGCCGCCGCTCACGGGCTGGGGCTACGGCGGCACCGTCCCGGGTGCCGCGCCCGGCTTCTGAACCGCCTCGACCCGGGCCCGGCCGCCTGCCATGGTGCGGGCGACCGCAGCGGCCCGAGACGGACACGATGGTGCTGGAGTTCCGCCTGGACGATCCGACCCCCGCGGATCCGCGCCGCCGCTGGGACACCCTCGCGCAGGAGGCGCGGGACGCCTGCTACGACAACACCCGCGCGGTGGCCGACAGCGCCGCCCAGGTGGCCGCCCGGGACGCGGCCTCGGCCGCCTATCGGGCGGCGCATCCGGCCGGCCTCGACGTGCCCTACGGCCCCGGCGCCCGCAACGCCCTCGACCTCTACCCGGCGCGGGACGCGGCGGCGCCCTGCCTGGTCTTCATCCACGGCGGCTATTGGCAGCGGGGCGCCCGGGAGCTGTTCGCCTGCTTCGCGGAGGGCCCGAACGCCGCCGGCTGGTCGGTGGCGATGGTCGGCTACACCCTGGCGCCGGAGGCGGGCCTTTCCCGGATCGTGGCGGAGATCGGCGCGGCCCTCGACTGGCTGGCCGCCCACGGGGCCGCGCGCGGGATCCGCGGTCCCCTGATCCTGTCGGGCTGGTCGGCGGGCGGGCTGCTCACCGCGATGCAGCTCGGCCATCCGGCGGTGGCGGCGGGTCTGGCGATCTCCGGCGTCTACGACCTCGCGCCGATCCGCCAGACCTCCCTGGACGCCAAGCTGAGCCTCACCGACGGCGAGATCGAGACCCTGTCGCCCCTGCGGCTCCCGGTGATCGCGAAGCCGCTCTGCATCGCCTACGGCTCCCGCGAACTGCCGGCGCTGATCCACGACGCCCGCAACCTGCACGCCCTGCGGGCGGCGGCCCACGCCCCCGGCTCCCTGCTGCCGGTCCCCGGGGCCGAGCACTTCTCGGTGCTCGACGCCCTGCGCCGGCCGGGCGGGCTCCTGGTCCGGGCGGCCCACGCCCTTCTCGAGGATTGAGGCCCCGGCCGGCAGCCCGGACCGCACCCGGACGAGCCGGGGGGACGACGGCGTGCAGATTTGCAACTCCCGATAGAAATTCTGCATCGCCGAGGCCCGTTTCCGCCTTGCTGAGGCCTGCCCCGCGTGCTGAGACGGGATCGCGGGCACGATCTCCCTCCACCGGGAGCCGGCCGATCCCAGGGAGATCGGATGCAAGCGGTCGCGCGATCGGAATCCCTTGCGGCGCCCTGCGCCGGCCCCGCGGACCGGACCGGCCGCCGCGGCGGATGGCGTGACCGGTGGCGCGCGCCGCGGCTGCGCGTCGTGCTGGCCCTGGGTTTCGGCACGCTCGGCTTCCTGACGACCCTGACGCTCGCCGCCCTGGTGAGCCGCGAGGCGACCCGACGGCTCGAGGCGGAGGTCGGCGGCCAGCTCGCCGAGATCGCCGGTCAGATGGCCCGGGGCCTCGATATCGGGATGTTCGAGCGCTGGCGCGACATCCAGATCGCCGCCGCCTCGGACAGTCTGCGCGATCCCGGGACCGGAACGGCCGCCAAGCGCGCCGTGATGGAGCGGCTCCAGGCGACCTACCCGGCCTACTCGATCATCGGGCTGATCGGCGCCGACGGGCGCTTCTCCGTCACCAGCACCGGCGCCCTGGAGGGCGCCGACGTCTCCGGCCGTGACTATTTCCGCGGCGGCCGCGCGGGCCCCTACGTGGGCGACGTGCACCCGGCCAAGCTCCTCGAGGCGCTGATGCCCCCGGACGAGGCCGCCGCGCGCGCGGCGTCGCGCGAGCCCCTGCGGCTCCTCGACGTCGCGGCGCCGGTGCGGGCGACGGACGGCCGCGTCCTCGGGGTGCTGGCCGCCCATCTCGACTGGACCTGGGCGCGCGACATGGCCCGCATCCTCGAGGCTGGCCTCCGGGGCCACCGCCAGGGCGCCGAGATCCTGATCCTGTCCCGCGACGGCACCGTGCTCCTCGGGCCGCCCGCCCTGCAGGGCGCCCCCCTGCCCCGCTCGGTCCTGGCGGGCGGCCGGCCCCTCGATCCGGAGGGCACGAGCCGGGTCGGCCCCTGGCCGGACGACGCCGCGTATCTCAGCGCCCGCGCGTCCACGGCCGGCCACCGCGACTATCCGGGCCTCGGCTGGCAGGTGGTGGTGCGGCAGACGGCCGACCGGGCCCTGACCTCGGTGGCGGCCCTGCGCGGGGGCATCCTGGCGGCGGGCAGCGCGGTGGCCCTCGCGGCGGCGCTGCTCGCGTGGCTGCTCGCCGGCCTGATCGCCCGCCCCCTGCTGGATCTGGCGGCCGCCGCCGAGACCCTGGGCCGCGACCAGCCCCTGCCGACGCTGCCCCGCTCCCTCGTGCGCGAGGGCGCGACGATCGCCGACGCCCTCGCGGCGGCGGCGGACGAGCGGGCCCGGCGCGCCGAGACCCACCGGCTGCTGATCGACGAACTCAATCACCGGGTGAAGAATACCCTCGCCACCGTGCAGGCGATGGCGGCGCAGAGCCTGAAGAATCTGGGCGCCGGCGCGGCGGCCGGGCGCGACGCCTTCGAGGCGCGGCTCCTCGCCCTGTCGCGCGCCCACGACATCCTGACCCGCGAGAGCTGGGCGAGCGCGGATCTGCGCGGCATCGCCGCCCAGGCGGTGCGGCCCTTCCTGGGTCCGGACCCCGCGGGCGGCGATCCGTCGAACCGGGATTCCTCCGGTCGGGAGACTTCGGATCGTGACCCTGCGGACCGGGACGCTCCGGGTGCGAACACCCCGCGCATCACCCTGGACGGCCCCGACCTGCGGCTGCCGCCCGAGGGCGCCCTCGCGCTCACGATGATCCTGCACGAATTGTGCACCAACGCGGTCAAGCACGGCGCCCTGTCGGTTCCGGGCGGGCGGGCCGCGCTGGCCTGGACGGTGGAGGCGGGTCCGGACACCGAGACCCTGCGGCTGACCTGGCGCGAGTGCGGCGGCCCGCCGGTCGTCTCGCCGTCGCGGAAGGGGTTCGGCACCCGCCTGCTCGAGCGGGGCCTCGCCGGAGGCAGGACCGCCAGCCTCACCTACGAGGCCGGCGGCCTCGTCTACGTGGCGGCCAATCCCCTGCCCGCGGCGCGTCTCCACACCGGACGGGCCTGACCCCGCTCCGGCCCGGGCGACCGTCGTCCCGACCGCACCCGACAGCGCGCGCGTCCGCGGTGCGAGGGCGGCCGCGCGGCCCTGCGCGCCGCGGACACGCGCCGGAAGGACACGCGCCGGAAGGACACGCGCCGGAAGGACACGCGCCGCGCCGTCGGCGCCAGATCTGTCCTTAATCCCGGCCGCTCTCTCAAGATGGACAAAGACGTGCGCGGACGCACACGATAGTACTTACGCCACGGATTAAAGCTTTCGTCGATACAATGTGCCGATGCGCACACGCTATTCCGAAAATGTAGACTAGGGTCGACTTATCGGCAGGGATGCGGTGTCCCTCGCCACAAGTCGAACAGCGAGGAAACGTCATGATCCAGTCCCGCACCCAGTCCCGACATCTCCCGGTTCGCGGCCACGCGGCCGGTCCCGCCTTCGGCCTCGCCCTCGGCCTCGTGGTCGGAATCCTCGGAGCGCCCCTGGCGGCGCAGGCGGGCGAAGGCGGCGGCGGGAGCCGGCAGGCTGCCGGCGGCGGCCACATGAGCTCCTACATCAACGACCCGCACCACGACCCGCGCTCGCTGCACTCGCAGCGCTCCGGGTCCGGGCAGCTCCTCGGGGCGCCGATGGTTCACGACAGGGCTGGGGCCACCGTGGCGCGCGGCCAGGTCGTCGACCCGCACTGGGCCTCCGGAACCGCGGAGCGCCGCCGAGTCCGTCGCTGAGACGTCGGACCCTGAGACTTCGGAAGCCGGGCCTCCGACGCGACGCTCGGACACGACACCCCGACACCGACACCCGCCGCCCGGCCCCTCCGGCCGGGCGGAGCCGACGGGAGACCGCTCCGCGCTCCCGTCCCGCGCCGCCGTCCGGCAGGCGCGCTCCGGCGCATCGCCCTTCCCCACTCTCGCCTTCCGATTCTCCCGGCCTCAGGGACCCTTCATGAACAACCTCATCCAGGGCATCGCCAGCTTCCAGGGCAGCGTCTTCCCCGGCCAGCGGCAGATGTACCAGCAGCTGGTGCGCGACGGTCAGCACCCGAGCGCGCTGATCATCGCCTGCGCGGATTCCAGGGTCTCGCCCGAGCACATCACCCAGGCGGGACCCGGAGACCTGTTCGTCTGCCGCAACGCCGGCAACATCGTGCCCCCGGCCTCCGACGTGGTCGGCGGCGTCTCCTCGGCGATCGAGTACGCCGTGGTGGCCCTCGGCGTGCGCGACATCGTGGTCTGCGGCCACTCGGATTGCGGCGCCATGAAGGGGCTGATGAACCGGGACCTGCTCAAGCGGATGCCCAGCGTCGCGGCCTGGCTGCGCCACGCCGAGGCCGCCGAGCGGATCGTCTGCGAGGCCTATCCCGAGGGGATGGACGCCCAGGCCCGCCACCACGCCCTGGCCCTGGAGAACGTGGTGGTCCAGCTCGCCAACCTGCGCACCCATCCGAGCGTCGCCGCCGCCCTGGCCAAGGGCTCCCTGCGGCTGCACGGCTGGTTCTTCGAGATCGAGACCGGTGCCCTCCTGGCCTACGACGGCGCGAGCGGGCAATTCCGGCCGATCGCCGGGGCCGACATGCCCGTGGCGCAGGATTCCTCCGCCAGCAGCCGCCTGCAGGCGGCCTGACCATGCGCGCCTCCGGCCGCCTGACCACGAGCCTGCAGAGCGCCCTCGCCCCGGACGGCGCCGTCCGGGCGAGCCTCGCCCGGGACCTGCCCGCCTCCGTGGTGGTCTTCCTGGTGGCGCTGCCCCTGTGCATGGGCATCGCTATCGCGTCCGGCGTGCCGCCGGAGCGCGGCCTCATCACCGGCATCGTCGGCGGCATCGTGGTCGGCCTCCTCGCCGGCTCGCCGCTCCAGGTCAGCGGGCCCGCCGCCGGGCTCGCCGTGATCGTCTACGGGTTCGTGCAGTCGCACGGTCTCGACGCCCTGGGTCCCGTCCTGGTGGTGGCGGGCCTCGTCCAGCTCGTCGCCGGCGCCCTGCGGGTCGGCGGCTGGTTCCGGGCGATCTCGCCGGCCGTGGTGCACGGCATGCTGGCCGGCATCGGGATCCTGATCGTGCTGGCCCAGATCCACGTCCTGACCGACGCCCTCCCCCGGGCGAGCGGCCTCGACAACCTCGTGGCGATCCCGGCCGCGTTCTTCAACTTCGTCAGCGGCACGGGCGACCGCACCGGGGCCGTGATCGTCGGCGGGATCACCATCGCGGCGATGATCGCCTGGGAGCGGCTGCGCCCGGCGCGGCTCCGGCTCCTGCCCGGGGCGCTCGTCGGCGTGCTGGCGGGCAGCCTCGTGGCGGGATTCGGGGATCTCGCCGTCAAGCGCGTGGCGGTGCCGGAGGCCCTGTTCTCCGGCCTCGCCCTGCCGGCGGCCGAATCCTGGGCGCGCCTCGCCGAGGCCGAGATCCTGATCATGGCCCTGGTGATCGCCGTGATCGCCAGCGCCGAGAGCCTGCTCTCGGCGGCCGCCGTCGACCGGATGCACGACGGCCCCCGCACCCAGTTCAACCGCGAACTCGGCGCGCAGGGCATCGGCAACCTGATCTGCGGGCTCGTCGGCGCGCTGCCGATGACCGGGGTGATCGTGCGCTCCTCGGCCAACGTCCAGGCGGGCGCCGTGAGCCGCGCCGCCACGGTGATGCACGGGACCTGGATCCTGGCGTTCCTGCTGGTGCTGCCCTGGCTGCTGGCCCTGGTGCCGACCGCGAGCCTCGCCGGCATCCTGGTGGTCACCGGCTGGCGGCTGGCGAGCCCGGCCCACGCCCTGCACCTGCAGGCCCGCTACGGCTGGCTGACCGCGGCGATCTGGCTCGCCACGATGGCCACCGTGGTGGCGGTGGACCTGCTCACCGGGGTGCTCACCGGCCTCGCCCTGAGCCTGATCCAGGCCCTGCCGAGCCTGCGCAAGGGACGGCTCCGGATCGAGCACGCGGCGGCCCCCGAAGTGCCCGGCGTGCCGGAGCTGCGCCTGTCGGGGGCGGCGACCTTCCTGCAGCTGCCGAGCCTCACGGCGGCCCTGGAGCGGACCCCCGCGGGCGGCGAGGTCCGCCTCGCCACCGACAACCTCGCGGCCATCGACCACACCTGCCTGGAGATGATCGGCGACTGGGCGAGCCGGCGCAGCGCCGGCGGCAGCCGGATCGCCGTGGTGGGCGGGTCGGGTGTCCCGCACGACCGGCTCGCCGCCGCGGTGGCGGCCCCGGCGCACTGAGGACCCTGGCGCCCTCCGCCGGCGGCGAGACCCGTCGGGCGGAGGGCGCGCCGCCCACCCGGGGCGGTTCGCGGCGACACGGCCCGAACCGACGGCCCGAAACGACGGCGCGGAGCCGTTCCCGGCGCGATCGGGAGCGGCTCCGCGCCGCGTCCGCACCCGGTCGCCGGGCCTCCATTCCCGGACGACGGCGGCCCGCCGCGCGGGCCGTCAAGGCTGTCCGCCTCCGGGGAGACGGCGATCTTCAAAACCGGTTAATCCTGAATCTTCGCGCCCCTTTAACGAGCGGGAGGCCAGACTCAGCCTCACGGCAGGTCCGGCCCGCGGGACCGGCCGGCGGAATGGTTCTCGTCAGGAGCTTCGTCGATGATCAGGTTCCTCGCGGCCTCGGCCGCCTGCCTGGTCCTGTGCGGCGCCGCGGCGGCGCAGGACATGCCCGGCCTCGCGACCCTGAGCCCGCCCGACCCGGTGCAACCGGTGGCGGCGAGCCCCGCGCTCCCGGCACCGGACGGCGCGGTCGCGCCGGGATCGCGAGCGGAGGCCGGCTCCGATCCGGTCGCGCTCCGGCCCGCGCCCGGCCGGGTGCCCGTCGGCAGCCTCACCCTCCGCGGCACCGCCGCCGACCCCGCGCAGACGACCGCCAGCCTGAAGGTTCCGGCGACCGGCCCCGGCGCGTCCAAGCCCTGGTGCGCGCAGGAGCGCCGGATCGGCACCGGTCAGGGCTTCTGCCTGGTCAACTGAGCGGCCCCTGCGGGGCCCGGCGACGGGATCAGGAGGCCGCGTAGACCGTGACCTCGTCGAAGGTTCCGCCCTCGGGCGCGTCGTCGAGGGACGCGACGAGAAGCACCAGCACGGCCGCGCCGACCGCCGTGACGGCGAGGAGCCGCGTGATCCGATCGGCGTGGGCGCGGGCGGCGTGGATCAGCGCGCATCCGAGCACGAAGGCGCAGACCTGCGTGACCGGCGCGGCGAGCGCCGCCGTCATCGCGCCCGCCCGATCATCCGATCACGTCCGGTCCTGTGCATGCACGCCCTCCCCGGCCGGGACGCCGTCTCACGGCCCGCCGGCGCGCAGCCGCGCGGCTCGGCGGGCACCGCGCGCGCCCGATAGGGGGGAGACGGCGGCGGGGTCCGGCCCACGCTTCGTGACCGACGCCCCTCAGGCGGGGCCCGGCCCCGGCCAGTCCGGAGTGGATCCCGGACTGGATGCGGGGGTCGATGCCAGGGCGTAGGTGGCCTCGGCGACCCGGTTCAGGGGGCCGCCCGGCCCGGACCGCTTCCACAGGCGCGTGTTCAGGGCCGCCACCGGATCCCGGCCGGGAAGGGTGAAGCCCTGCCCGGCGAGCACCTCCAGGATCTCGGCCGCGTGCAGCGGCCGGCCCGCCCGCGCGATCGCCGCGCAGGCCGCCTGCACCACGGCCCGGCCGTAGCGGCGGGCGCCGGCGGCGTCCTCCGTGAAGGCGATCGCCGGCGGGATCGGTCCGGCGGCGCCGACGGGACCGGGCGCCCCCGCGGACCGCGCCGCCGGACCGGCCCGCGCGCCCCAGTGCCCGGGGGCCGCGCCCGCCGCGTCGGCAAGCGATCCGGACCGGGCCTCTAGGACGTCCCGTACGTCCCGCCCCCGCGGCGGCTCGTCGGCCGGGTCTCGGCGTGGCCCTGCCGGCGGTTCGGGCTTCGGGGCCGGGTCCGGCCGCGCGTCCGCTCCACCGGCCGCCAACCGGCGACCGAGCTCCTGGTAGAGGACGAGATCGGCGATCTCCCGGTCGAGCGCCTCGCGCTGGCGTCGCAGCGCGGCGAGCCGCGCCGCGATCTCGGAATCCGACAGGGCCACGTGATGTTCCTTCCAGGCGGACGGAACACATATCTCATTCCGCGCCATTCAGGGAATAGCCGCCCTCACATATTCCGTCAGGCAGACATTCCCTGAGGGAATGAGAGTCAGCGATCCCTGTTCTATTCCTTGAGGCGTTTCCGTATTCCCTTAGCCGCAGGGCGAGGCGGCACGAGCAGCGTGCTGGGATCGGCCGGGTGCAGGGTCAGCCCGCCGTCGTCGAGCACCAGCGGCAGCCGCGGAAACACCTCGCGCAGATGCGCGAGATCGGCCTTGAACGCCTGGCGGAAGCTGCGGATCGAGGCGTTCTCGGCCCCGAACTGCGCGTGGAGGTTGGCCCAGGTCAGGCGGAGCGGCCGCTGCAGGGACCGCAGGCGGTAGCCGGTCCAGAACAGCAGGTCGAGCTTGCGCGCCGAGCCCGAGAAGGCCCGGGCCGCCCGCAGGTCCACCGGCAGGGCGTGCCGGATCAGGGTTTCGTAGAATTCGGGATCGAAGCGCACCGTGCGGCCGGCCTCGTCGTCCCCCTCCCCGGCGCGGGGGCGCCACAATTCCAGGCTGCGGAACGGCGGGACGTTGAGGGTGGTCGCGCTGTCGCGCCCGTCCCAGAGGCCGATCTGCATGGAGCAGGCGGCCAGCCGGTTCAGCTGCTCCTTGAACTGGCGGATGGTGCCCCGCTCGCCCCCCGTGACCGCGAAGCCCATCTCCCGCATGAAGCCCGACAGGGTCTCGGCCACCTTCACGGTGGGGCTGCGCTGGCGCACGGCCTCGGTGCAGAGGTGCAGCAGCACCAGCCGGGCCTTCGGGCCGTAGGGCAGCCCCTGGGGCTCGAAGGCGCCGGTCTCCGGGTCCTTGATCCGGCCGGCGATCAGGTTGAGCGAGTTGCGGCCGTAGCTGCGGGAGAATTCCCGCACCGGCCCGGGGTCCCGGTAGGGCAGGCCGCACAGCGCCAGGACCGAGTGGATGTGCTGGAGGCTCGACGGGACGGCCGGCTCGTTCTCGATCACGAGGCGCACCGCGTCGCGGCGGCGCTGGTCGCGGGACAGCCCGGCCCGGCGGCTCTCCTCCTCCCCCAGGAGGGCGGCCTGGGCGTCGCGCTCGCGCTGACGGTGCAGCACGTGCTCGACGATCTGCGCGAACAGGAAGCCGCCGCGCGCCGCCTCGATCTCGGCCCGCAGGTCCGGGTCGTGGATCCCGGCGATCTTCTCCTCGATGCTCATCGCCCCTCGGCCCGCGGTACACGGGCCGTCGATCCGCCAGGCGGACGGACGGCCCGATCCTGCCATGCCACGATTCGCCCGCCGCGGCCCCCGTCCCATCGGCCTTGTCCCGGCTATCCACGCTTCCCCGGTCGCGGGGACGCGCCCGAAAGCGGGCCGACACTGCTCCCTTCACGGCCGGCTCCCGGGCCGGCACGCGCAGAGTTCGATACGGGCCCCGCTCCCCCGGCGATCCCACGCAGAGTCCGATACGCGGGACCGCTCGGTGTCCGTCCCCGTTATTCACCGCTCCGGGCCCGGATTCGCGCCGAATCGGATACGCCGCCGCGCAGATTCCGATACGCCGACCGGCCCTCCGGGCGCAGAATCGGATACGCCGCGACGCAGAGTCCGATGCGGGCCGGCGCAGAGTCGAATGCGCGAATGCAGGCCAAGGCCCTGGCACAGATGCGGAATTCGCAACCCCATATAACTTGCTGAACTGACTCTCTGAGAGATTCGTCCAGATAATCTTCCTACTGCGGACCAGGCCGTTCGTTCTGACGAACGACCGTGTCGCGCCCGCACATGCACAGGTCACAAAGGGAATATGAGTTCGTTTTCCACATTCCTACGCGGGAAGACTGTCCCGACTTGACGGGTCGGCGACGGAATCCGGGGCCGTGCCGGCGCGCTCCATCGATCGTCCTGGCCCTGGATCCCCGAGGGCTGCCGGCAGTTCCCGGTGTGATGCCGGCTTGACGCGCGCGATGCCGCCCGGTTTCTCGGCTCCTTCCGACAGGGCCCTCAGAGAAGAGCGCGCCGATGCCCCCCTTGCCCGAATTCGTCTGGCCCAGCCTCGCCCGACCCAGGGCCCCTTCGCCGATCGCGGCCCGATGACGGATCGCCGCGACGACGCCCGGCCGCCCGGCGGACGCCCCGCCCGGCCCCGCCCGCACGGGCCCCGGCGCCCCGCTCCCCGGTCCGGAGGTCGCCCGGGCGGGGCGTCCCGCCCGTGGGAGGAGGGCGGCGACGGGCCGACCGTGCTCTACGGGTGGCATCCCGTGGTGCAGGCCCTGGGCAACGCCCAGCGCGGCCTGCACCGGCTGCTCGCCACCGAGAACGCGGCCGCGCGCCTGGAAGCCGAGTTCGGCGGCGCCGTGCGGATCACCCCGGAGCTGGTGCGGCCGAGCGACATCGGCCGCCTGCTCGGCCCGGACGCCGTCCACCAGGGCCTGTACCTGGAGGCCGAGCCCCTGCCCGCGCCCGGCCTCGACGACCTGCCCGCCGACGCGCTGCTGCTGGCGCTCGACCAGATCACGGACCCGCACAATGTCGGGGCGATCGTGCGCACCGCCGCGGCCTTCGGGGTCGCCGGGATCGTCACCACGGCGCGCCACGCGCCGGGCGCCACCGGGGTCCTGGCGAAGTCCGCCTCCGGCGGCCTGGAGCACGTGCCCTTCGTGACCGTCCGGAACCTCGCCGAGGCCCTGATCGCCCTGGGCGAGCGCGGCTTCACCCGGGTCGGCCTCGATTCGGACGCGCCCGAGAGCCTCGACGCGCTGACGATCGCGCGGCCGCTGGTGATCGTGCTGGGTGCCGAGGGCAAGGGCCTGCGCGAGCGGACCCGGGGCTGCTGCGACGTCCTGGCCCGGATCCCCTTCTCGGGCGCGATCCGCAGCCTCAACGTCTCGAACGCCGCCGCCATCACCCTCTACGCCCTCGGCCGCGCGAGAGACTGACAGGGGAGCGACAGGAACCCGCCGGGGCCGTGACGGACGCGCGACGGGGACGCGGCCGGACCGGCACCCGATCGGTCCCGGCGAGACACGTTCGGAAACACGGAACCGCCACCGGAAGCCCTTCTTCCGCCTAGGCAATCTTCGCAACTTCCCGTAGAATAAGTCGCGAGGGGGGCGTCGTCTCGAGGGCTGCGCCGGATGTTGGACGATGCGTTTACCTACGGCGGTTGGGTCCTCGGCCTGATCGCCGTCGGCGTGTGGATCTGGCTCGCGCGGCGCGCCTTCCCGAGTTTCGAATCCTTCGTGACGGGCTTCGACGACGAGCTCCAGCTCGGCGCCAGCCCGGAGGAGCGCGCGCGCAGCGCGCGCTGGCGTCAGGTCCGTCAGGCCGCCATGGCCCTGACGGCCGTCGCGGCCCTGTGTCTGTCGATCGGCTTCGCGATTCCCGACTGATTCCCGACGGGGCCGGAAACCCGGAGGCGATCGGGCCCGGATCCCGCGCTGAAGCCCCGGGGTTCCGGGCGTGCACCGTCCCCGTGCCCTCTCGCGGCCGGCGCGGGGCCTTCGTGGCGGTCGGCGCGTTCGGCCTCGAAGTCCTGGATCGCCGTGCCGCCCAGGGAGCGCGGCGTGTCGTGGCGGCCGCAAGCCCGTCATCGGATTCCCGGGCCGCCTCGCGCCGAGACGGTTCCCGACGCCGCCAGGGGTCTCGACCCGCCGGAAGCCTCTCTTCAGGCCGCGCGGACCCGGGCCAGGAAGCCTTCGACGGCGCCGCGCAGGTCGCCCGCCTGCCGGGACAGGTCGGCCGCCGCCCGCAGCACCTGGGCGGAGCCCTGGCTCGCCGTGCCGGCCGCCGCGCCGACACCCGCCATGTGGCCCGAGACGCCGCGTGTGTCCTGCGAGGTCTGCGCGGTGGTCCGGGCGATCTCCGCGGTGGCCGCGCCCTGCTGCTCGACCATGGCGGCGATCTCGGCGCCGATCCGCGCGAGGTCGCGGATCACCGCCGTGATGCCGCCGATCGACCGGACCGAGGCCTCGGTCGATCCGGTGATCTCCGCGACCTTGCCGGCGATCTCCTCGGTGGCCCTGGCGGTCTGCTCCGCGAGCGTCTTGACCTCGGCGGCCACCACCGCGAAGCCGCGGCCGGCCTCCCCGGCGCGGGCCGCCTCGATGGTGGCGTTGAGCGCCAGCAGGTTGGTCTGGCCGGCGATCTGCGAGATGATCGCGACGATCTCCCCGATGCTGCCGGCCGCCTGAGCGAGGCGGTGGACTTCCCCGGCCATGCCGTCGGCGCTCCGCGTGGCGTTCGCCGCGAGGTCCGCCGAGGACCCGACCTGCACGCCGATCTCCCGGACCGAGGCGGTGAGCTCCTCGGTGGCCGCCGCCACCGTGTCGGCCGAGCGGGCGGCCGAATCGGCCGACACCGCCACCGCCCGACTCAGATCGGTCGTGTCCTGGGCGGCCCGCGCCATCCCGTGCGCGGAGGTCTCCAGCTGGGCCGCCGCCGCCGAGACGGCCTCGACGATCCCGCCGACCTGGCGTTCGAAGCTGTCGGCGAGGCCGAGGGCGGCCGCGCGCTGGGCCGCCGCGGTCTCGGCGGCGAGCCGCTCCTGCGCGGCCCGGGCCGCCCGGCGCTCGGCGACGCTGTCGCGGAACGCCAGGGCGGCCGCGGCGATCGCCCGGACCTCGCGCGGCCCGCCGGTCGGGATGGTCAGGTCGGCCGTGCCCGCGTCCCGGCCGATCGCGGTCAGCACCCCGGCCATCCGGGAGAGCGGCCGGGCGATGGCCGTGCCGAGCCAGACCGCGAGGCCGGCCGAGAGGGCGAACAGGGCGAGCCCGCCGGCGGCCCAGAGGGCCAGCATCCGCTCGGCGCGGGCGTGCGCCGCCCCCGCGGCCGCCACCAGGTCGGCGGTGAGCCGATCCTCCACGCCCTTGAGGGCGTCGATCCGCTGCGTGGCGAGGCGGAACCACCCCGGCGCGTCGCGGAAGGCCGGGGGCGTCCCCGGCATCGTCTCCTGCACGCCCGCGCGCAGGCGGGCGACCGCGCGGGACGGCTCGGTCGCCTCCGCGGCGTCGAGCAGGCTCGCCTGCCCCGCTTCGGCGCCGGCCCGGAACAGGCCGGCATAGGTCGCCTGGTCGGCCGCGAGGGTCGCGAGGCGGCGGGCGGCCGCGAGGTCGAGGGTGCCGGAGGCGAAGACCGCCGAGGCGGCGGCCCGCTCCTGGCCGGCGGCCTCCTTCAGCGCCAGGAAGGCCGCGTAGGCGTTCGCCCGGGCGGCGAGGCCGGCCTCGTCGATCGCGCCGCCCATGGCCCGCACCAAGCCGAGCCCCTCCCCGATCAGGCCCGTGTAGTAGGCCACGGCCTGCGGCGGGGCCGCCGTCAGGGCGTCGACCGCCCGGCGCTGCGCGGCCAGCCCGGTGAGCGCCCGCGCGAAGCCCTCACCGCGCGCCTGGAAGACCGGCCCGAAGCCCGTCGCGGCCTTCATGGCCTCGGGAAGCCCGGCGAGGGCCGCGTCGGTGCGCACGCGCTGGGCCGCCAGTTCCGGGCCGAACTGCGCGCCCTTCGCGCCCAGGAACAGGCTCGAGGCGCCGCGCTCCCGCTGGGCCTCGTGCACGAAGGCGCTGATCCGGGAGGCGAGGCCGACCAGGCCCTCCACCCGGCCCATCTCGGCGCGGCGCGCCCACTGGTCCGACACGGCGAGGCCCGCCGCCCCCGCGAAGGCGAGGCACGGGGCGAGCGCCACCGCCAGGATGCGGGCGCGGAGCGAGGCGAGGATCGGCATCGGAAGTTCTGGAACCGTCCGGCGGGAGATGCGCCACCTTCCGGCCAAGTCATAAAGATCCGGTTATGTGGTCGCGCCCATATTCGGCACCGGTTTGCCCAATCAGGCGGCGTTTTGAGTCGTATCTGCCAATTCCGCGTGCAGATCACCCCAGGTCTTCAGCGCGCGGATGACCGGATCGAGGGACCGCCCCCGCTCGGTCAGGCTGTATTCCACCTTCGGAGGAACCTCGGCGTAGACCGTCCGGGTGATCAGGCCGTCGGCTTCCATTTCGCGCAGCTGGTTGGTGAGCATGCGCTGGGTCACGCTGGCGAGGCGCCGCCGGATCTCGTTGAAGCGCAGGGTCCCCTCCAGCAGATGGTAGAGGATCACGCCCTTCCACTTGCCGTCGATGAGCCGGAGCGTCGCCTCGACGGCGCAGCCGGGGCTGCAGGCGCCCGTGTGGCGGCGGGTGCGGGGCATGGGCTGTCTCCGACGGTATCATTTCCGGCACTAGTGGCGTTTTATGTGCGTACTTGCGGCCCGTGAAGGCGGGCGGCATCTCCTGCGGCGACACTCCGAGGAGATCACCATGCGCGCCGTCGGCTACCGCAAGTCCCTGCCGATCACCGATCCCGAGGCCCTGGTCGACTTCGACCTGCCCCAGCCCGAGCCCGGCCCGCGCGACCTGCTGGTGAAGGTCGAGGCGGTCTCGGTGAACCCGGTCGACACCAAGGTCCGGCGGCGGGCCGAGCCGGAGGAAGGCGGCACCAAGGTGCTCGGCTGGGACGCGGCCGGCACCGTCGTCGCCGCCGGCGCGGAGGTCCAGGGTTTCGCCGCGGGCGACGCGGTGTTCTACGCGGGCGACCTCACCCGGCCGGGGACGAACGCCGAATACCATTGCGTCGATGCCCGCATCGTCGGGCACAAGCCGAAGAGCCTCGACTGGGCGCAGGCCGCCGCCCTGCCGCTCACCGCCATCACCGCCTGGGAGACCCTGTTCGACCGGCTCGACGTGGGCAAGCGGGTGCCGGGCGCGGCCCCGGCGCTCCTGATCGTCGGCGGCGCGGGCGGCGTCGGCTCGGTGGCGATCCAGCTCGCCCGGGAACTCACCGACCTCACCGTGATCGCCACCGCGTCGCGGCCTGAGACGGCGGCCTGGTGCCGGGACCTCGGCGCCCACCACGTGGTCGACCATTCCAGATCCCTGGCGGCGGAGGTGGCGGCCCTGGGGATCGGCGCGCCGGGCCTCGTCTTCTCCACGACCAGCACCGACGCCCACCTCGCCGCGATCGTGGAGCTGATCGCCCCGCAGGGCCGCCTCGCCCTGATCGACGATCCGGAGCGCCTCGACGTCGGGCTCCTCAAGCGCAAGAGCCTGTCGCTGCACTGGGAGTTCATGTTCACTCGCTCGATGTTCGCCACCGCCGACATCGCCGCCCAGGGGGCGCTCCTCGACGAGATATCCCGCCTCGTTGATTCCGGGCGCCTGCGCACCACCCTGGGGGAGCATTACGGGCGGATCGACGCCGCGAACCTGCGGCGCGCCCACGCGCTGGTCGAGAGCGGGCGCGCCAGGGGGAAGATCGTGCTCGAAGGGTTTTCCGATTGAGGAGGACGTGATGGCGGACGCGGCGGGGACCGGCCTCTTCGACGTGACGGCGCTGGCGGCGGGTCTGCCCGACAGCGCCGAGACCCTCCTGGTCGACACCTACCTGACCGACCGGGAGGCGGCGAGCGCCCGGGTGTTCCGGGTCTACCGGCCGACCCCGCCGCACTATCACGCCACCTGCGACGAGTACCTCTACTGCCTCTCGGGCCGCGGCCGGGTCTGGCTGGGCGATCCGGCCGCCGAGACGGCGTTCGGCCCGGGCCAGCTCCTGTTCTTCGAGAAGGGCACGGTCCACGCGATGCCGGCGCTCGAGCCCGGGGACCCGGTGGTGTTCCTGTCGATCGACACGCCCCGGCGGGCGCCGACCGACATCGTCTTCGTGAACCCGGAGGACGGAACGCCCGCCACCTTCATGGCGCGCAACGCCGAGGCGTGAGGGGTCACACCCGCAGGGACCGGCCGGCCGCCGCCACGCCGAGGAGCAGCGCCGCCACGATCAGCAGGGACGCGGGCAGGCCGAGCGCCTGCGCGGCGAAGCCGATCAGCGCGGGCCCCGCCAGCACCCCGGCATAGCCCAGCGTCGTCACCGCCGGCACCGCCACGCGCGCGGGCATCGCGGTCTGGCGCCCCGCCGCCGTGAACAGGACCGGGACGATGTTGGCGCAGCCCGCCCCGACCAGGGCGTAGCCGGCGAGCGCCGCCTCCCAGGCCGGGATGACGACCGAGAGCGCGAGGCCGGCCGCCGCCAGCAGGCCGCCGAGGATCACCACGGGCCGCCGGCCGAGGCGGGCCACGATCGCATCCCCGCCGAGCCGGCCGGCCGTCATGGTGACCGAGAAGGAAGCGTAGCCGAGCGCCGCCCAGGCCGGATCGAGCCCGCGCTGCTGGATCAGGAACACCGCGCTCCAGTCGAGGGCCGAGCCCTCGGTCAGGAACACCACGAAGCAGAGCAGGCCCAGCACCAGCACCGGGCCGCGGGGCAGCGCGAAGGCGGGCCCGCCGCTTCCCCCTGTCCCGCCGGCCGGAAGGATGCCCGGCCAGGCGGCCGCGAACAGGGCCACGATGCCGGCGACCAGGATCAGCACGCTCCAGCCGGCGCCCAGGCCGGTGCCCATCAGGACGCTGGCCAGCAGCGCCCCCAGGATGCAGCCGAGGCTGTAGAGACCGTGGAAGCCCGACATCATCGGGCGCCCGGCGGCGCGCTCCACCGCGACGGCCTGCAGGTTCATGACGCAGTCCACCGCCCCCATCCCGGCCCCGAACAGCAGCAGCGCCCCGGTGAGCGGCACGAGCCCGGAGCCCACGGCCAGCACCGGCAGGGCGAGGCCGATCGCGAGCGTGCCGGCGAGCAGGACCGGCCGGAAGCCGAGCCGCGCGGCCGCGGCCCCGGCGCTCGGCATCGCCAGGATCGAGCCGACGCCGAAGGTGAGGAGCAGCAGGCCGAGCCCCGCCGCGTCGAGGCCGGCGCGGTCCTTCACCAGCGGCACCAGGGGCGCCCAGGTGGCGTTGGCGAGGCCGACGATCAGGAACAGCAGCCGGGTGGACAGGCGCTGCTGGGGGGCCGTGCGGTCGTCGGAACCGCGGAGGGCGGCCGGATCGGTCGCGTCGCATGCTGGCATCGATACCTGTCGGGATGTGGATCTGAGGGCGGGATACGGCGACGTGGATCTCGGCGCCCGCGGTGCAACACCGAAGGTGGGCCAAGGTTTGGCGAATCGAGCTACGGCGAAGCTGGGGCCACCGGACTCCGATCGCGGCCGCTGGCTCCACCGCGTCATCGCTTCGCTGCGCTCGCGAAGACGGTCGCGCGTTCACCGAGCGGTTGCCGACGTACGCGTTTCGTTCTAGCAAGGGCGGCGCATGACGGGCCTGCGTCCCGCCGGCCGCATCTTGCCGCGGGCCCCCTCGGGCTCGACATGAGCCGGAGCGGCGGCTGGCCCGCGCGCGAATCCGTCCGACTTCGTCGATGCCTCGGTCGACGCCTCGAAAGACCGCCGCCCTCATGGCCAAAGCCCAAGCTGGAAGTCGTGCCGCAAGCCGCGTCGGTGCTGCCCAAGCCGCACCGAAAGCTGCCGCCAAAGCGCCTTCCAAGACGGCTCCGAAAGCCCCGGCGACGGCCAAGGCGCCCCAGTCCAAGGCGCCCGAGTCCAAGCCGGTTCGCGCGAAATCCAGCCCCCCCGGCGCGCGGAACGAAGCCGCCATCGACGCCAAGCTGGAGGCCCTGTTCGACGCCGCGCCGGCCCCCGTCGAGGACCGGCGGGTCATCGCGATCCGCGGCGCCCGGGAGCACAATCTCAAGAACGTCGACCTGACCATCCCGCGGGACAAGCTCGTGGTCTTCACCGGGCTCTCGGGCTCGGGCAAGTCGTCGCTCGCCTTCGACACGATCTACGCGGAGGGGCAGCGCCGCTACGTCGAGTCGCTCTCGGCCTATGCCCGCCAGTTCCTGGAGATGATGTCCAAGCCCGACGTCGACCAGATCGACGGGCTGTCGCCGGCGATCTCGATCGAGCAGAAGACCACCTCGAAGAACCCCCGCTCGACCGTGGGGACGGTGACCGAGATCTACGACTACATGCGCCTGCTCTGGGCGCGGGTCGGCATCCCCTACTCGCCGGCCACCGGCCTGCCGATCGAGAGCCAGACCGTCCAGCAGATGGTCGACCGGGTGCTGGAGCTGCCGGAGAAGACCCGGCTCTACCTGCTGGCGCCCGTGGTCCGCGGGCGGAAGGGCGAGTACCGCAAGGAGATCGCCGAATATCAGAAGAAAGGCTTCCAGCGGCTGCGCGTGAACGGCGAATACTACGCCATCGACGATGTCCCGAAGCTCGACAAGAAGTTCAAGCACGACATCGACGTGGTGGTGGACCGGATCGTGGTCCGGGCCGATATCGGCTCGCGGCTGGCCGAGTCCTTCGAGACCGCGCTGGAACTCGCCGACGGCGTCGCCGAGATCGTGTTCGCCGACGCCCCCGAGGGCGAGGCGCCGCGGACCGTCACCTTCTCGTCGCGCTTCGCCTGCCCGGTCTCGGGCTTCACCATCGCGGAGATCGAGCCGCGGCTGTTCTCGTTCAACAACCCGTTCGGCGCCTGCCCGACCTGCAGCGGCATCGGCCACGAGATGCGGATCGATCCCGAGCTGGTGATCTCCGACCCTGGCTTAAGCCTGAAGCGCGGCGCGGTCGGCCCCTGGGCGAAGTCGACCTCGCCCTATTACGGCCAGACGCTCGAGGCGCTCGCCGAGCATTTCGGCTTCAAGACGGGCGTCCCCTGGCAGAGCCTGTCGGAGACGGCCCGCGCCATCGTGCTCTACGGCTCGGGCAAGCAGGCGGTGCGCTTCGCCTACGACGACGGCTTGCGCAAGTACACGGTCAACAAGCCCTTCGAGGGCGTGATCCCGAACCTGGAGCGCCGCTACAAGGAGAGCGACTCGGACGCCGTGCGCGAGGAGATCGGGCGCTTCATGAGCGAGACGCCCTGCGCCGCCTGCGGCGGCAAGCGGCTGAAGCCCGAGGCTCTGGCCGTGAAGGTCGCCATGGCGGACATCGCCGACGTGACCGCCCTCTCGGTCTCCGAGGCGCACCGGTGGTTCTCGGACCTGCCCGGGAAGCTGACCGCGAAGCAGAACGAGATCGCGGTCCGGATCCTGAAAGAGATCCGCGACCGGCTGAGCTTCCTGGTGGATGTCGGCCTGGAATACCTGACGCTCGCCCGCGGCTCCGGCTCGCTCTCGGGCGGCGAGAGCCAGCGCATCCGCCTCGCCTCGCAGATCGGCTCCGGCCTGACCGGCGTGCTCTACGTGCTGGACGAGCCCTCGATCGGCCTGCACCAGCGCGACAACGAGCGGCTGCTCGGCACGCTCAAGCGCCTGCGCGACCTCGGCAACTCGGTGATCGTGGTCGAGCACGACGAGGACGCGATCCTGCAGGCCGATTACGTGGTCGATGTCGGCCCGGGCGCCGGCATCCACGGCGGCGAGATCATCGCGCAGGGCACCCCCGCGGAGGTGCTGGCGAACCCCGCCTCGCTCACCGCCAAGTATCTCACGGGCGCGATGGCGGTGCGCACCCCGACCGCCCGCCGCAAGGGCCGGAAGGGCAAGCTCGGCCTGTTCGGCGCGCGGGGCAACAATCTCAAGGACGTGGACGTCGAGATCCCGCTCGGCACCTTCACGTGCATCACCGGCGTCTCGGGGGGCGGCAAGTCCACCCTGGTGATCGACACCCTCTACAAGGCCATCGCCAAGAAGCTGAACGGTGCCCTGGAGCACCCGGCCCCCTACGGGCGGCTGGAGGGGCTGGAGCACCTCGACAAGGTCATCGACATCGACCAGTCGCCGATCGGCCGCACGCCGCGCTCGAACCCCGCCACCTATATCGGCGCCTTCACGCCGATCCGCGACTGGTTCGCGGGCCTGCCCGAGGCCAAGGCGCGGGGCTACCAGCCCGGGCGCTTCTCGTTCAACGTCAAGGGCGGGCGCTGCGAGGCCTGCTCGGGCGACGGCGTCATCAAGATCGAGATGCACTTCCTGCCGGACGTCTACGTCACCTGCGACGTCTGCAAGGGCAAGCGCTACGACCGCGAGACCCTGGAGGTGAAGTACCGGGGCAAGTCCATCGCCGACGTGCTCGACTCCACCGTCGAGGAGGCGGCCGAGCTGTTCAAGGCGGTGCCGGCGATCCGCGACAAGCTCGAGACCCTGAAGCGGGTCGGCCTGCACTACGTCCATGTCGGCCAGCAGGCCACCACCCTGTCGGGGGGCGAGGCGCAGCGCGTGAAGCTCTCCAAGGAGCTGTCGAAGCGCGCCACCGGCCGCACCCTCTACATCCTCGACGAGCCGACCACCGGCCTGCACTTCCACGACGTCGCCAAGCTCATGGAGGTGCTCCACGAGCTGGTCGACCAGGGCAACACCGTGGTGGTGATCGAGCACAACCTCGAAGTGATCAAGACCGCCGACTGGGTGATCGACATGGGTCCCGAGGGCGGCGACGGCGGCGGCCGGGTGGTGGCGCAGGGCACGCCGGAAGAGATCGCCCGCGCCAAGGCCAGCCATACCGGCCGGTTCCTGCGCGAGGTGCTGGAGCGGCGGCCCGCCTCACCCGCGAGCCGCGGTCGCGCCGCGGAGTAGCGCGGCGGCGGAGGGGGGCGGACCGTCCGGGGGCGGGCATCGCACGCACCGGCGACCGTGCCGGACGCGCCCCCGCCCCTGCAGTGCGGGCGCGGGTCCGACGCGACGGATCACCCGCTCCCGGGCCGGCGCGGCAGTTTCTGCCGGGTCTCGGCCGGACCCCGCGCCCGCGGACGGTGATTCGAGCGGCCGGATCCGGCTCCGGACCCGCCGCCGACCGGCTCGGAGCCGGATCCCGGCCCGCGCGTCCGGACCGGCGGCCTGCCCGATCACCTTCCCGCCTTTGCCGGATTCTCCCGCGGCCCGGGCCGGCAACAGCTTGACCGTTCAACGATATTTTGCCGAAACCGCGATCCGAGCAGGGTCTGTGGACAGTGTTGCATCGCCGCAAAAATGCGGCTTTTGCGCAACGGTTCGGCCGGTTGTGGCGTTTCGGCGAGCATTCCACTGTCTTTCCGCAGGTCTCTGTAGAATAGTCGCAGACGTTGAGACGGGCAGGCTCCGTGGGGGCGCTCGGCAGGTCCGAAGCCGGCAGCCGCGATAGGCGAGCAGACCGGCAGGGAAGTGCCGAATGCGGGACGGACGCCGTATGACCTTGGGAAGGAATGAGAAAATGATGAAGAACTGGCTCGCGGCCGGCACGGTCGCGCTCACGGTCGGCATGACCTCGACGATCGCGCAGGCGCAGACCACGACGGTTCCCGGTGAGCAGGTCGGCCTCGCCGTCGGCGCGCCGCTGCCGGAAGGCCTCTACGCGATCAACACGTTCACCTATCGCCGCACCGACGCGCCGAACTCGCCCGACACGGCCGTCAACATCCCGGTCCTGGTCTGGTCGACCCCGTTCGTGCCGTTCGGCGGCCGCGTCGAGCTGCTCGTGGCGCCCCCGACCGTGTTCGCCTTCACCCGCAACCCGGCGGGCGTGCGCAACAAGGACATCTCGATCAACGTCGGCACCTTCGTCGGCGGCATCTGGGCCTTCGACCTCGGCAACAACTTCGGCGTCAGCTTGCTCGGCGGCGCCTACCTGAACGACCTGAACGGCGACCGCGGCTCGATCATCACCGCGAACGGCACGACGGCCACCCCGGTCCTGCCGCAGCTCTCCTCCAACACCTACCGCTTCGGCATCGCCGGCAGCTACACGGGTGACGGCTGGAACATCACCGCCAACCTGACCGCCAACATCTACGACTCGCCCGGCCGCTTCCCCGGCCAGGTCGGCGCCGCCATCGGCCCGATCCGCCTGTCGGACGCCCTGAACTTCGACCTCACGGCGACCAAGAAGTTCGGCAACTTCGAGATCGGCCCGATCGCCTACGGCACCTACAACTTCGACATCAGCCAGGCCAGCGCCGCGGCCGGGAACCGTGGCCGGTTCGCCCTCGGCGGTCTCATCGGCTACGACTTCAAGATCTTCACCGTCCAGGCCTACGTTGCCCGCGACGTCGTGACCGGCGCGCAGTACACCAACGCGTTCGGCCGCACCCGCGACAACTACTCCACCGACGGCTGGATCCGGTTCATCGTGCCGCTCTACTCGCCGACCCCGGCCGCCGCGCCGGTCCCGGCGCCGCTGGTCCGCAAGTACTGAGATCCTTCCGAGACACCGGGCTCCCCGCCGCCGCGCGGCGGGGGCTCCCGGATCTCCGACAGGCCGTCCTCCGGGACGGCGCGCCGCCCGGCTCCGCCGGGCGGTTTTTCTTTGTGCCGGTGCCGCGGCGGGCCGCAGCCGGCCGCCCCGGGCGGGCCCGTGCCACGGGTCGCAGCCGGCCGCGGGTGACGCGGGCGGCGCGGACATCCTATGGTGTGCCGATGGCGCGGCTCCGGGGCCGACCGGAGCGCAGGCGGACGAGCCGAAGGATTGTCATGGCGACGCAGGGCGAGTGGAAGATCCCCGCGCAGGCCCAGCCCAGGCCCGCGGATTACGGCTACGACCTCGACCGGGCGCTCTCCGCGGTCCTGGCCCTGTCGGCGCGGATCCCGGACAGCGCGTTCACGGCCGAGACGCTCGGCACCGAGCGCGCCGGCAACGGCGTGGTGATCCGCGAGGACGGGCTGGTGCTCACCATCGGCTACCTCGTCACCGAGGCCGAGAGCGTCTGGCTCACCACCCGGGACGGCCGCTCGGTGCCCGGCCACGTCCTCGGCTTCGACGCCGCCACGGGCTTCGGCCTGGTCCAGGCGCTCGGCGATCTCGGCGTGCCGGCCCTCCCGCTCGGCCACTCGGCCGGACTCAAGACCGGCGACCGGGCCGTGCTGGCCGGGGCGGGCGGGCGCCAGCGCTGCGTCGCCGTCGAGGTCGTGGCCCGGCAGGAATTCGCCGGCTACTGGGAGTACGTCCTCGACGAGGCCCTGTTCACCGCCCCCGCGCACCCGCACTGGGGCGGGACCGCGCTGATCGGCCCCCAGGGCGACCTGCTGGGCATCGGCTCGCTGCAGCTGCAGCAGGGCGGCGGCGGCGCGGCGCGGCCGATCAACATGGTCGTGCCCATCGATCTGCTGACGCCGATCCTCGAGGACCTCGCCACGCGCGGGCGGGCCGACCGGCCGCCCCGCCCCTGGCTCGGCCTCTACGCCACCGAGAGCGAGGAGGGCATCGTCGTGATGGGCCTCGCCGATAACGGCCCGGCCGAGACCGGCGGCCTCCAGGCCGGCGACGTGATCGAGGCGGTGGCCGGCGAGCCGGTGGCCGACCTCGCCGCCCTGTTCCGGAGCGTCTGGGCCCTGGGCGAGGCCGGGGTGCGGGTCCCCCTCACGATCCGCCGGGAGGGGCGCGGCGTGAAGCTCGCCCTCGTCTCCGGGGATCGGGAGCGGTTCCTGCGCACGCCCTCGCTGCACTGAGCCCGCGACCCGGAGCGTGCAACCTTCGCGCTCCGAGCGGCGTTGCCGCGGCGCCGTCGCGGGCCTGTACCGGACACAACCTACGGCTCAGCGACGGTTCAGGTGGCGGGACCGAATCTCGAACGACCGGCTCCCGATCCGCCGGAAACGTTGAGGAGATCCAGTCATGACGATTCTGAGCGCACCGCGCGCGAAGGCACTCGTGATGGCCGCCGCGATCGCCGGCGGCCTCGGGCTCGCGGGGTCTGCCGAGGCGGCCGGGGGCTGCGGCCCCGGCTTCCATCCCAATCCGTGGGGCATCTGCCGGCCGAACTGGGGCCCTCGGCCCTACGGCTACTGGCGGCGCCCGGTCTATTACGGCGGGTACGGCGGTTACTACCGGCCGCGGCCCTTCTACCGGCCCTACGGCTTCTACGGGCCGCGCCCGTTCTACTGAGCCCCCGTCCGAGTTCGTCAGACGGCATGCAGGGCGTCCCGCCGACCGGCGGGGCGCCCTTCGCGCGTGCGGAAGGCCCTTCTTCGCCCTGCATGCGCACAAAGAATGACCATCCGGAAACCTTGCCGGTTTCTTAAGCCGGTTATGCGATTTTCGCAGGTCTGGTGCTTGACCTTGCGACTCCTGCTGCGCTGCGGCGCGATTATATGTGCGTTGCACCAACAAGAGGCAGCGATGCGCAATGGGGCGCCATCGTCTGCCCGAGCAGAGGTCACAGCACACCATGTCCGCCGCCCGTAGCGTCCTGAGCCGCGTCCGCGCCTATCTCCGGTACCGCGACACCGTCACCCAGCTGTCCCGCCTGTCGGACCGCGATCTTGCCGATCTCGGCATCAACCGCAGCGAGATCCGCGGCGTCGCCCGCGTCTGATCCCCGCGTCCGCGTCACAGCGCCCGAGACGAACGCCTCGAAGGACCGCCGCCCGTTGATCCGGACGGCGGTCCTTCGCTATTCTCGGACATGACACAGACCATCCACATCGTCGGCGGCGGCCTCGCCGGATCCGAGGCCGCCTGGCAGGTAGCCGAAGCCGGGCATCGCGCCGTGATCCACGAGATGCGCCCGGTGCGCGGCACCGAGGCGCACCGGACCGACGGGCTGGCCGAGCTCGTCTGCTCCAACTCGTTCCGGTCGGACGACCCGGAGGGCAACGCCGTCGGGCTGCTGCACCAGGAGATGCGCTCCTTGAGCTCGCTGATCATGCGGGCGGCCGACGCCAACCAGGTGCCGGCGGGCGGGGCGCTGGCGGTCGACCGCGAGGGCTTCTCCGCCGCGGTGACCCGGGCCCTGGAGCAGCACCCGAACGTCACCCTCGTCCGCGGGGAGGTCGAGGGCCTGCCGCCGGAGGAATGGGGGCCCTGCATCGTCGCCACCGGCCCGCTCACCGCGCCGGCGCTGGCCGAGGGCATCCGCGGGCTCACCGGCGCCGAGTCGCTGGCCTTCTTCGACGCGATCGCGCCGATCGTCCACCGCGACTCGATCGACATGGACGTGGCGTGGTTCCAGTCCCGCTACGACAAGCCGGGACCCGGCGGCACGGGCGCGGACTACCTCAACTGCCCGATGACCCGGGAGCAGTACGACGCCTTCGTGGCCGCCCTCGTGGCGGGCGAGAAGATCGGGTTCAAGCAGTGGGAGGGCACGCCCTATTTCGACGGCTGCCTGCCCGTCGAGGTCATGGCCGAGCGCGGCCCCGAGACGCTGCGCCACGGGCCGATGAAGCCCGTGGGGCTCACCAATCCCCGCGACCCGCTGGTCAAGCCCTGCGCGATCGTGCAGCTGCGCCAGGACAACGCGCTGGGCACCCTGTACAACATGGTCGGCTTCCAGACGAAGCTGACCTACGCCGAGCAGGTGCGGGTCTTCCGCATGATCCCCGGCCTGGAGCGGGCCGAGTTCGCCCGCCTCGGCGGCCTGCACCGCAACACCTACCTCGACAGCCCGCGCCTCCTCGACGCCACCCTCCGGCTGCGGGCCCGTCCGACCTTGCGCTTCGCCGGGCAGATCACCGGCTGCGAGGGCTACGTCGAGAGCGCCGCGGTCGGGCTGATGGCCGGCCGCTTCGCCGTCGCGGAGGCGGCCGGCGCCCCCCTCGCCCCCCTGCCCCAGAGCACGGCCCTCGGCGCGCTCATCGCCCACATCACCGGCGGCCACCTGATGGCGGACGGGGAGGCCAACGCCCCGCGCTCGTTCCAGCCGATGAACGTGAATTTCGGCCTGTTCCCGCCGCTCGAGCGGGCCCCCCGCAACGAGACCGGCCGGCGCCTGCGCGGACCCGAGAAGGCGGCGCTGAAGAAGCGCGCGCTCACCGACCGGGCCCGGGCCGATCTCGCCGCCTGGCTGGAGGGCGCGGCGGAGGGCGCGGCGGGCGATGCGCGGGGTGGCGCGCAGGGCGCGGCCTCGAGACCTGCGGCGGCGGAATAGCGGGCCGCACGGGGCTTGCACCGCCGGAGGCCTCCTCACGTGGCCGCCTCACTCGGCCTCAACACTTGGCCTCACCGCCTGGGCTCACCATGACCGCGATCGACACCCGGGCCTTCCTGGCCGACCTGTACGAACTGCGCGAGATCGGCCGGTTCCGCACCGGCGTCCACCGGCCGACCTTCTCGGCCGACGACATGGAATCCCGGCGCTGGCTGATGGCCCGGCTCGAGGCCTGCGGCCTGGAGGCCTCCATCGACGGGATCGGCAACGTGCTCGGGCGCCACCGCGGGCCGGGCCCGCACCTGCTGGTCGGCAGCCACATCGAGACGCAGAACGAGGCCGGCTGGCTCGACGGGGCGCTGGGCGTCGTGGCCGGGGTCGCGCTGGCCCGCGCCGGGCTGCCCGTCGACGTCGTCGCCTTCGCGGACGAGGAGGGGCACTTCTCGGGGGGCTTCCTGGGCAGCCGCTCGGCGATCGGCGACCTGACCGAGGCCGAGATCGACGAGGCCCGCAACCGCACCGACGGCACGCCGCTCCGCGCCGCGCTCGCGAGCGCCGGCCTCGCCGGCCTGCCCCGGACGCGGCTCGACCCGGACCGCTACCGCGGCTTCCTCGAGATGCACATCGAGCAGGGCACGCAGCTCGAATCCGCAGGCCTGCATCTCGGCGTGGTGAGCGGCATCGTGGCGATCTGGCAGTTCCGGATCGACTTCGCCGGCAACCAGGACCACGCGGGCGGCACCACCATGGCGGAGCGCCGGGACGCGGGTCTCTCGGCGGTGCGGCTGCTCGCGGCGATCGACCGGGAATTCCCGAAGGTCTGCGGGCCGCGCAGCACCTGGACCACGGGACGGATCACCCTGGATCCCGGCGGCTTCAGCATCATCCCGGGGCGGGCCGAGGTGTATTTCCAGTTCCGCGACGTGGCGATGCCCGTGCTGGAGCGGATGGAGGCCTGCCTGGAGGCGCTGGTGCGGGACTCGAACCGGCGCGAGCGCTGCCCGGCCACGCTGACGGCCCTGGCCAAGGCGATCCCCGCCCCCTGCGACCCGGCCCTGATGCGCGCCCTCTCGGAGGCGGCCGAGAGCGTCTGCCCCGGCGGGTGGCAGGTGATGCCGTCGGGGGCCGGGCACGACGCCCAGAACGTCGCCCGGATCCTGCCGGCCGCGATGCTGTTCGTGCCCTCGATCGGCGGCATCAGCCACCACTGGGCGGAGGATACCAGCGACGCCGACCTCGCCCTCGGCGTGCGGGCGCTGGGCGACGCGGCGGCGCGGGTGCTGGCGGGCTGAGCGTGCCGCCCCGGCGCGCCGGGCGCGCGGCGGGCGCCCGGCCTCAGGTGCCTGGGCTCAGGTGCCTGGGCTCAGGCGCCCGGCACCAGCGACCGGATCGGGATCAGCTCCGGCCGGTATTCCTGCATGCCCCCGGCGATCCGCTCCTCGACGGCGTCGATGAACCGCTCCGGGTCGGTGATCGAGCACTGGCGCAGGTCCCAGAAGGCGTAGCGCCACCATTGCACCTTCAGGTAGCGCTCGATCAGCGCGTCCGGGAAGCGCATCTTCACGATCCGGGCGGGGCTGCCGGCCACGATCGCGTAGGGCGGCACGTCCTTGGTCACCACCGCCATGGCGCCGATCACCGCCCCGTCGCCGATCGTGATGTCGGGCATCAGGAAGGCGCCGTGGCCGATATAGACGTCGTTGCCGATGCGCACGCGCTTGGGCCAGAGATACGGGCCGGAGATCTCGTAATCCTCCGCCCGCGGGTCGATGCGGTCGAACACGGCCGAGTGGTGCGTGTAGAACAGCGGCGAGGTCGAGCCGCACTGGACCGGGTGGCTGCCGCGCCCGACCTGGACGCTCTCGCCGATCGAGCAGTAGCGGGCGATGTCGGCCCCGAAATAGTAGCCGCTGACCGCGTACGAGAACGCCCCCATGGTGAGGCAGTAATCGACGCCCATCCACTTGATGCTGCACGGCGGCTCGAAGACGCAATCCTCCGGTAGGCCGAACGGGGCCGGGTGCAGCACCGAGATGCCGCGGCGCAGCATCTCCTGCTTCATGTCCTCGTTGACGGAGATCATGCGGCGTCCTCGTCGCTGGGGTGCCCGGTCCCGGCCGGCGCCGGGTCCAGGCCGTAATAGTCGCCCATCAGGTCGCCGTAGGTGGCGGCCCGGATCGGCACGGTGAGCCGGCCCGCGGCCGAGACGTCGATGGCGAGCAGGCGGTCGTTGAAGGCGGCCGGATCGGTGGCCAGCGCGCCGGGGAGCAGGTGCCCGTTCGGGTAGGCGCGCAGCCGCTCGGCCGGCGCGCCGAGGTCGAAGGCCGCCACCGGCAGGCCGGTGCGCAGCGCCAGGGTCAGCGCGTACGAGTAGGTCTCGGGCCAGATCGCCGGCAGCAGCACGAGGTCGGCCGAGAGCCGCCAGACCAGGTCCAGGGCCTCGTGGTCCCCGGAATAGCGCCCGGTCTGGGCGACCCCGACGCGCTCCAGGCCGATCGCCAGGGCCGGGTCCGAGTAGCCCACGATCGCGAAGTGCAGCGGCAGGTCGCGGTCCCGCGCGTCGGTGGCGAGCGCCTGCAGGAACAGGCCGCCCTTCGTGGCGCTGATCGCGCCGAGCACGGCGACGCGGCGGATTCGGCCGGGCCGCTGGAGGGCGGTCGAGCGCACCGACCGCTCCGGCTCGACGTGCGGCCGCACCGTGACCGACAGATCCGGGTACACCGTCCGGATCCGGGCCGCCGTGTCGGAGGACGGCGCGAACACCCGCGCGGCGCCCGCCAGGAACGCCCCGAACGCCGCCCGCCGCTCGCCCGGATCCGGCTCCTCGAACCCGTCCGCGTCCACCGCCAGGCACGACCGGCACTCGCTGACCGGCGCCAGGCCGCAGTAGCGCCCGTCCGGCTGCACCAGATGGTTGCGGTGGCACACCGGCGAGTAGTCGTGCAGCGTCCACGCGTAGGGCCGCCCCGAGCCCGCCACCACCGCCATCAGCGCCCGCGCCGCCGCCCAGCGCAGCCCCGCCAGCGAGTGCACGTGGATCAGAACCGGCGCCAGCTGCCCGACGAACTCCGCGAGCTCGGCCGCGTCGCGCGGCAGGTACAGGCTGTCGAGGTTGGGCAGGTACAGGAACTCGGGGCCGCGATACGAGACGTGGACCTCGAGGTTGCGGGTCCGGTCGATCTGCAGCAGCACCACGCTCAGGCTCTCGGCCCGGGCCTGCGCGACCATGTCGTCGATGTGCCGCTGGATGCCCCCGCCCCAGCTGTGCGTCACGTAGAGCAGCGCCCGGCCGGCGAAGTGCCGGGCCAGCCGCGCCCGGTCGAGCCGCGCCCGCCCGCGCCGGCCGGGATCGGCCTGGACGAACTGGCCGACGCGCGCCGGGTAGTCGGGGTGCTTGGCGAGCAGCGCCGCCTGGCCCTGGTCGTACTCGCCGCCCGCGTCGAGCCCGAACGAGATCTGGCCGGCATGGTGGACGAACACGTCCTCGGCGAGCAGGTTGACGAAGCCGGCCTTGGTGGCGCGCAGGCACCAGTCGTTCTCCTCGCCGTAGCCCTTGCCGAAGGCCTCGGCGTCGAGGTCGCCGACGGCGTCGAGGGCGGCGGCGGTCATGTACATGCAGAAGCCGACGCCGGTGGGCACGGGCACGGCGCGGCCGCGGTTGACCTGCGCGGCCACGCGGTCGAGGTTGGGCCGGGCGATCTCGAGCGGCATGGTGTTGTTGGCGTTGAAGCGCGGGTAGGAGCAGATCGTGGCGTTGTTGGACAGGGGCGTGACGCTGCCCACGGGCAGCCCCGCGCCCATCCCTGCCCCGGCCTCTGCCCCAGCCTCTGCCTCCCCGCCGGACCCGGCCTGAGGGTCTGCCTGCGGTTCGGCGTGGGCGACGAGGCGGTCGAGCCAGTTGCCGAAGACTTCAGCGTCGGAGTTGAGCAGGACGACGGCGCGGCCCTGGCGCAGGCCGAGGGCGCGGTTGACCGAGCGGACGAAGCCGAGGTTGTGCTCGTTCTCGACGAGGTGGAACAGGCCGCGGCCGGCGAGGGCGGCGAGGTCTGCGGTGAGCTGCGGGTCGGGGGAGCGGTCGTTGACGGCGAGCAGGGTGAAGGGGGTGGCCTGGGGCGCCGACAGGCAGGCGTGGAGGGCGCGCAGGGTCTCGCCGCGGCCCTTGTAGACGGGGACGATGACGACGACTTGGGCCTGCGCGATGGGCAGGGCCCGGGGCAGGCGGTCCCATTCGTCGGCGGCCGGGGCCTCCATGGGCGGGTAGGTGCCGAGATCCTCGGGGCAGCCCATCAGCCCGGCGGCCCGGCCGGTGCGCACGTAGTGCAGGAACGGCGACTCCCCGGGACCCAGCAGGTGCCCGTAGGTCTCCCGGTAGAACGCGATCGAGAAGGCCTTGCTCGGGTCCCGGCCCTCGTGCTGCCCGTAGGCGACGAAGTGGGCGAGCGGGGCGTCGGCGGCGTCGGGGTTGCGCTTGGCGTAGAAGGCGGCGTCGAAGAACGGCGCGACCGTCCGGGCCTCGTCGGCCAGCGCCGCCTCCCGCGAATCCGGCGTGCCGTAGCGGGGGTGGAAGGCACCGGCCGCGATGTCGGTCCCGTGCATCAGCGCCGTGGCGAGGCGGTGGACGAGGGGCGCGAGGCCCGTCTCGCGCATCCCGGGATGCGCGTCGGCGTAGGCCTGCCCGTCGAAGTCGGGCCTGGGGTTGCGGCCCGCGCGCCAGCCGGTGTCGCAGTAGTCGCGCACCGCGTCCTCCGCCTCCGACAGGCCGTAGCGCGCCCGGTAGAAGCCGTGGTCGAAATGCCCCGCCACCAGCCGCGCCTGCAGGTCCAGGAACGCGTCCCGCTCGAGGGTCTCCTGCCCGATCGCCCCGAGCCAGCCCGGGTCCTCGACCGGCGCCCGCGCCGGCCGCAGCCCGCAGACCCGCAGCAGCGCCGCCAGCGTCGAGCGCCCCGGGCCGGGATCGCGCAGCTCCCGCCAGCCCGCCTCGGCGAAGTGCAGGAACGGCTCGCGCCCGCCCACGTCCGGATAGGTCGCCCGGTACCACGCCGCGTCCACCGCCGGCAGGTTCAGCCGGTGCGGCTCCGCGAACGGCTCGGCCCCCGTCAGCCGGGTCTCGGCGACGTAGCGGAAGAACGGGTCGTCCGCGACCGCCCGGCTGCCGGCCCGCGCCTGCACGTAGCCGGCCGGGTCGAAGTCCGGCCGCGGGCCGATCCGCGCCCGCCAGCCCTCCGCCACGTAGTGGCGCAGCAGCGCCGTGTCCGAGGCATCGGCCAGCGCCTCGGCCTGCGGTCCGGGCAGGCGCTGCCGGTAATGGGCGGCGTCGAAGTAGGGGGCGAGGGTCTCGATCCGCAGCGCGAGCGCGGCCTCCGGGTCGGGGCGGGCCGGTCCGCCGTGGAGGACGTAGTGGACCAGCGGGTTCCGGGTGGCGAAGGTGATCCCGCGGCTGAGGCAGTAGGCCAGGGTGTCGAAGTGCGGCGCCGGCTCGCGGCCCTCGCGCCAGCCGGAGGCCATGTAGTGGTCGACCGGGTCGACGCCGGCGGCGGCGAGGTCGGGGTTGCCGGCGAGGTAGAAGGCGCCGTCGACGAGGCGGCGGGCGAGGCGGTGGGCCTCGGCCGTGTCGGGCTTCGGCAGGGCGGCCGCCTCCCCCTCCCCGCCGGCCCCGCCACGTCCGGCGCGGCGGCGCGCGAGGGCGTGCAGGAGCGGGTTGATGCCGGCGCGGGCGAGGTGGGGATGGGCGGCGAGGTAGGCGGCGGAGTCGAAGTCGGGGCGCGGGTCGCGGCCCGCGCGCCAGCCGTGGACGAGGTAGTCGCGCACTGGGTCGGCCGTGATCCCGTACCAGCTCGCGTAGAACCCCGTGTCAAAGTGCGGGGCCAGGGCGGCGATCAGGCGCGCCTCGAGATCCGCGCCGGTCGCGGCGCCCGCCCAGCGTCGGTGCAGCGCCGCCGGCGTGGCCAGCGGGTCGCGCAGCCGGCCGAGGCGGCGTCGCATCCGCGTCAGGGCCGAGATCCGGCCGGTCCCGTCGGAGTCGCGGCGCATCTCAGGACTCTGCGGAGGGGCGTTCGCCGCGGGCCGTCACGGGGCGCGGGATCCATCGGCCGCCCGCCGGGCGGGCGCCGTCGAGGCGCGGGGCTCTGATCGGGTCATGGGCGGCAGCTGGCGGGCAGCGTCGGAGGCGCGAGGCGGCGCGGGAGCGATCGTCCTGTCGGACACAAGTCGCACTAGCGGAACCGGCCGAATCCGTAAACCGCGGGGCGCCGCCGGCGTCCGCGCCGCGGGCCACGCCGCGGACCGGCGGAGGGGCCTTGCTGTCGACCGTATTTCGATATATCTGAAAATTCGTCATATCGAAATCGAGTCGTCTCCATGCATCCCTATGTCTCGGACGGCCTGCACACCGATCCCTTCGACGCCTTCCGCGTCCGCGCCCATCGCGGGCCGATGGGCGGCGACCCCCGCGGACGGCACGGGCCCCACGGCCACCCGGGTCGCGGTCCCGGCGACCGCCGGATGTTCGGCCGCGGCGGCCGCGGCGACCTCGCGCGCTTCTTCGCCCACGGCGACCTGCGCCTCGTCATCCTCCACCTGATCGCCGAGAAGCCGCGCCATGGCTACGAGATCATCAAGGCGATCGAGGAGCGGGTCGGCGGCGCCTACAGCCCGAGCCCCGGGACCGTCTACCCGACGCTGACCCTCCTGGAGGAACTCGGCCACGTCACGGTGACCCCCGGGGAGGGCACCAAGCGGCTGCACGCGATCACGCCCGAGGGGCAGGCCTTCCTGGACGGCAACCGCTCGACCCTCGAGGCGATCCTCGCCCGGATGGCGGAGGCCGAGGCCGCCCGGGGCGACGGTCCCCCGCCCTCGGTCGTGCGCGCCAAGGAGGGGCTGAAGCTCGCCCTGCAGATGCGGCTCGCCCGCGGCCCGCTCAGCGCCGAGCAGGCCGCCGCCATCACGGCGGCCCTGGAGGCGGCGACCGCCGCGGTGGAGCGGGCGTGACGGGCCGTCCCGCGCCCGTCACCGGACCCATCACCGGACCCGTCACCGGGACGCGGCCGGTGCCCGACCCGCGGCTCGGCAGCCTCGTCCTCGGGATCACCCTGTTCCGGCCGCGGCCGGACCAGGTGGCGCGCGTCCGGGCCCTGGCCTCGGCCGGCGACGCCGCGGTGATCGCCTTCGACAATGGCGGCCTCCCGGTCGGGACGGCCGACCAGCTCGCCCGGGCCGGCGTGACCCTGCTGTCGGCGGGCACGAATCTCGGCATCGCCGAGGCGCTCAACCGGATCGCGGCGGCCGCCCGTGCCGCGGGGGGCGGGACCCTCCTCCTCCTCGACCAGGACGCCGAGCCGCCCGCGGATCTCGCCGCCGCGCTGCTGGCGGCGCGGGACCGGCTGCGGGAGGCCGGGATCCCGGCGGCGGTGGTGGGCCCGGTCCCGGCGCCGGCACCGGGCCACAAGGCGCCGGCCTACCCGCCCCGTCCCGGCGCGCCGGCACGCGACGGCCTCGCTCCCGTGCAGTTCCTGGCGACCTCGGGCTCGCTCGTCGACCTCGACGCCTTCGCGCGGGTCGGGCCGTTCCGCGGCGACTTCTTCATCGACGGGGTCGAGCTCGAATGGTGCTTCCGTGCCTGGAGCCTCGGCTACGGCTGCTACCGAGCCGACGCCGTCGCGATCCCGCACCGCGTCGGCGGCGGGACGATCCGGGCCTTCGGGATCACGATGCCGCGCCAGCCCCTGTTCCGCATGGCGACCTACCTGCGCAACGCGATCTACGCGTGGCGGCTGCCGCACGTGCCGCCGCGCTGGAAACTCGCCCAGGCCGCCTATCTGCCGCTCCAGGCCGGGCTGTACTGGGCGGATTCGGGCTTCCGGCCCGCCGTGCTGCTCAGGCTCCTCGCGGCCGCGCGCGACGGCGCCCTCGGGCGCCTCGGGCCGCCCCGGGACCTGCCCCGGGACCTGCCCCGGGACCTGCCCCGGGACCTGCCGTGACCGACCGCCCTGCCCTCGACGTCGTGATCGTCAACTGGAACGGCGGCGGCCTGCTGCGCGCCTGCCTCGCGAGCCTCGCGGCCGCGCGGGACGCCGCGGCCGTGCAGGTCACCGTGGTGGACAACGCCTCGACGGACGGCTCCACCGAGACCCTGCCCGCCCTGCCCCGCCCGCTGCGGCTGATCCAGAACACCGCGAATCTCGGCTTCGGCCGGGCCTGCGACCAGGGCGCCTCCGCCGGCGACGCCCCCGCGATCCTGTTCCTGAACCCGGACACGCAGGTCGCGCCCGACGCGCTCGGCGTGGCCCTGGCCGCCCTGGCGGCCGACCCGCGGACCGGGATCGTCGGCGCGCGGCTCGTCGACCCGGACGGGCGGACCGCGCGCTCCTGCGCCCGGGCGCCCTCGGCGCTGGGCCTCCTCGGCCGCGCCCTGGCGCTGGACCGCCTCGGCCTCGTGCGGCCGCACTTCCTGCTGGAGTGGGACCACGCGGAGGACCGCGCCGTCGACCAGGTGATGGGCGCCTTCCTGATGATCCGCCGCGACCTGTTCCGGAGCCTCGGCGGGTTCGACCCGCGCTTCTTCGTCTACTGGGAGGATGCCGACCTCTGCGAACGGGCCCGGGCGGCGGGCTTCGCGGTGCGGCACGTGGCCGGGGCGGTCGCCCGCCATGTCGGCCAGGGCACGACCCGGCAGGTGCGGGCGCGGCGGCTGTTCTACTTCCTGCGCAGCCAGATCCTCTACGCCGGCAAGCACCACGGCGCCGCGACGGCCCTCGCCCTGGCGGCGGCGAGCTTCGGCGCGCAGGTGCCCCTGCGGCTCGCCCTGGCCCTCGCCCGCCGCTCCCCCCGGGAGGCCGCGGAGGTCCTGCGGGCGGCGGGGCTCCTCGCCGCGGCGCTGCCGGGGCTCGTGCCGGACCTCCTGCGGGCCGCGCGCGCGCGGCCCGCCGCTTGAGCGGGCCGGCGATGCCGCGCGCCCTCCGCGCGCCGTCCGCGCAGGGGCCGGCCGCCCGCGCGACCCGGACGGGGCCGTGAGCCTGCCGATCACCGGCGACGGCCGGTTCTGGGCCCTTGCCTTCCTGGGCCTCGGCTTCCCGGCCTGCCTCGCGCTGGCCTGGATCGGCCTGCCCGGCGAGTCCCCGTCCACCTCCGCTCTCGCCGTGGGCGGCCGGCTCGCCGGCATCGCGGCGTTCCTGGGCCTGGGGCTCGCCGCCCTGGCCCTGGCGACCCGGGGCCGGGCCGCGCTGTTCGCGCTGCTGTGCTTCCCGGCCTCGCTCGCGGCCGCCTCCGGACCGGACGGGCCCGTCCTGGCGCTGGCGGCGCTCGCGGCCGCGCTGCTCAGCCCCCGGCCGATGACGGGCCGGCACGGATCGGCGCGCCGCGCCGGCGCGGCGCTGGCGATCGCCCTGGTGGTGCTGGCGCGGCCGGCCTGCGCGCCCCTCGTGGGGATGCTGCTGGTGCCGTTCCCGCCCCCGGGGCGACGCGTCCGCGCCTGGCGGGAGCGGCTGCCGCTCGCCGCGCTCGCCCTGCTGCCGGCTCTCCTGCCGGCCTTCCTGCCGGCCCTGCTGCCGGCCGCGAGCCCCGGGCTTCCGCCCCCCGGCGCGGCGGGGGGCGGATTGGTGTCCCTGCCCGTCCCGCTGCCCGGGTTCCTCACCGGGGTCTGGGCCGCCGCGCTGCTGGTGCCGCCCGTCGCGCTGCGGCGCGGCCCCCTGCCCCCGCGCGCGGAGCGGCTGTGGCTCTCGGGCTGCGCGCTGCTCGGCCTCTGGCTGGCGGTGCTGCCGCAGGCCCTCGCCCCGGCGGGCGGCCTCGGGGGGATGCAGGCCCGGGACCTGCTGCCGCTGGCGCCGATGCTGATCCTGGCCTTCGCCCGGGGGCGGATCGGCACCGCGGCGGCCCTGCGCTGGCCGGCCCTGCTCCCGGTGCTGGCCGCCGCCCTCGACGCGGTAGTGCTGCCGATGATCGCGCTGCGGGCGTAGCGGGCGCTCAGTCCCGGTCCAGGAACTCCAGGAGCGCCCGGTTGAAGGCCTCGGGCCGGGTGACGCTGTGGGCGTGGCCGCCCTCCGGGGCGAGGGCGAGCCGGGCCTTGGGCAGCGCCGCCGCCAGCCGCTCGGACCGGGTGTAGGGCACCAGCACGTCGTCCCGGGCGGCCATGACCAGGGTCTCGTGGCCGATCGCCCCGAGATGGTCCGCGATGGTGAAGCGCTCCAGGGCGGCGATGCGGGTCAGCACGGTCTCGGCGCCGGGGAAATGCGCCAGGGCCTGCGCCGCGTCGGCTTCGACCCGGTCGGCCTCCGCGGAGAGCCAGGGGGCCGGGTACAGGAAGATCGCCTGGGCCCGCACGTAGGCCTCCGGCCCGCCGCCGGCCAGGATCGCCCGGCGGGCCGCGAAGCAGCGGCGCGTGGCCGGGTCCATCGCGTTCCAGCCGTTGATCACGACGAGGCGCCCGACCCGCCCGGGGGCGTCCAGCGCCATCTGGAGGGCGATCAGGCCGCCGAGCGCGTGGCCGACCACGTCGGCCCGGTCGATCCCGGCCGCGTCCAGCACCCCGAGCGCGTCCCGCGCCATGGCGGGAACGTCGTGGTCCGGCGCGAGCCGGCCGGGCGAGCGCCCGGTGCCGCGGTGGTCGTAGGTGACGACCCGGAACCGCGCGGTCAGGGCCGCCATCTGCGGCGCGAAGTAGCTCGCCGCGCCGCCGAGGCCCGGCGAGAGCAGCACCGGCCGCCCGCCCGCCGGGCCGGCCACCGCGTGGGGGAGCGGGCCCATCAGCGGCCGATATGGGCGATCGCGGCGATCTCCACGCGGGCCTCGGGCTTCACGAGGCCGCACTGGATGCAGTAGCGCGCGGGCTTCTCGCCCGGGAAATACTCGGCGTAGACGGCGTTGATCGCCGCGTAGTCGGCCCAGTCCGCCAGGAAGACGTGGTTGAAGGTGACGTCGTCCATCGTGCCGCCCGCGGCCTCGACCACGCCCCGGATGGTCTCCAGCACGTGGCGGGTCTGGGCCGCCGCGTCGCCGGCATGGACCACGTTGGCCTCCGCATCGAGCGGCAGCGTGCCCGAGACGTACAGGATCCCGTCGGCCAGGGTGCCCGGCACGTAGGGGGCCAGCGGCTTGCCGGTCCCCGGCGGTATCACGACCTGCTTGGGCATTCCCTGCGCCTCCCGCGCGCGACCTGTCGGCCGGGCCGGGCAGGCCGCGCGGGAGGCCGCGTCGCGGCGGTCTTCGCGCACCCTGCCGGTCACCGGCCGGGCGCGCGATGCACTTATCCGGCCAGATCGCCGCCGGATGTACCGCCATATGTATCGATCCCGGCGTGTGAGGACGCCCCGAGGGCGGCCTCGAAGGCGGCGACGTCCGAGACCCAGCCGAAGAAGGTCTCGATGTTGGCGAGCGCCGCGTGCTGCAGGCTCTCCGGCCCCGCCTGGTGCGTGGCGTCGGCCAGCACGATCCCGAAATACTCCCGGTGGAACCCGTCCCGCAGCGTCGACTCGACGCAGACGTTGGTGGCGATGCCGGTGAAGACCAGCGTGGTCACGCCCCGGGCCCGCAGGGTGCTGTCGAGGGGCGTGTTGTAGAAGCCGCTGTAGCGCGGCTTGCCCATCACGATGTCGCCGGGCTCCGGCCTCAGGGCGTCCACCAGCGCGTAGTCCCAGGATCCCTTGGCGAGCAGCTGCGCGTTCGCTTCAGGATTCCGCCGCATCGTCTTGAGGGCGTTGGATTTGTGCCAGTTCGGCGAGCCCGGGCCACCGGCCTCGACATAGGCCGGGTCCCAGCCGTTCTGGAACCACAGGACCGGGATGCCGGCGGATCGCGCCGCCGCCACCGCCCGGGCGATCCGGGCGATCACCGGGCCGGTGCCCGAGACGTCGAAGCCGGCCCGGTCGAGGTAGCCGCCCGGGCTCGCGTAGGCGTTCTGGACGTCCACCACGATGAGGACCGTGGTCGCGGGATCGAGGGCGATCGGCTCCGGGCGGGCCGGCAGGACGACGCCGCCGTGCCGGCCCTGGGCGTCGCGGAATCCGGCGGGGCGATCCATCTGGCAATCCATCGGGCGGTCCATCGGGCGGTCCATCAGGCGACCTCGGGCAGTGCCGCCGCCGTCACGTGCCGGCGCGACCGCATCAGGGGCTGGATCCGGGTCCCGAAATCGTCGAGGCCCTTGAGGAAATCGTCGAAGACGAGCAGCACGCCCTCGACGCCGTCGATGGTCATGACGGCGTCGAGCATCGCGGCCACGCTGGCGTAGCTGCCCACCAGGGTGCCCATGTTGAGGTTCACCGCCGAGGTCGGGTCGGCGAGCTGGCGCACGTTGGTGTCGCTGCCGGACTTGGTGTCGGCCGCGCCCTGGACGCCGAGCCACGCGATCGCCTCGGCATCCGCGCCCGCCTTGTAGTGCGCCCAGGTCGCCATGGCGGCGTCGTCGGTCTCGTCGGCGATGATCATGAACAGCGCGAAGGCGGTCACCCGCCGCCCGGTCCGCGCGCCGGCCTCGGCGAGCGTCTCCACCACGGGCGCGAAGGCGGTCGGCGTGTTGAGCCCCTTGCCCAGACAGAAATTGTAGTCGGCGTACTGCGCCGTGAAGGCCAGTCCGGCGCCGCTCTGGCCGGCGCAGATGATCTTCACCGGCGCCTGCGGCCGGGGGCTCAGCCGGCAATCGTTCATCTGGAAATACGTGCCCTTGCGGTCGCTGGCGCCCGTCTCCCACAGGTCGCGCAGGATCTGGGCGTACTCGGCCAGGTAGTCGTAGCGTTTGGCAAAGTAGTCGTCGCCCGGCCACAGGCCCATCTGGTCGTATTCCGGCTTCTGCCAGCCGGTGACGAGGTTCAGGCCGAAGCGCCCGTCGGAGATCGAATCGATGGTCGCGGCCATGCGCGCCACGATGGCGGGCGGCAGGCACAGGGTCGCCGCGGTGGCGAACAGCCGGATCCGGGTGGTGACGGCGGCGAGCCCCGCCATCAGGGTGAAGGATTCGAGGTTGTGGTCCCAGAACTCGGTCTTGCCGCCGAAGCCGCGGAGCTTGATCATCGACAGGGCGAAGTCGAGCCCGTAGCCCTCCGCCTTCAGGGTGATCGCCTTGTTGAGCGCGAAGCTCGGGCGGTACTGCGGGGCGTTCTCCGACAGCAGCCAGCCGTTGTTGCCGATGGGGATGAACACCCCGACACTCATGGCCTGTGCCGGACGGGCATCGGCGCTGTCGTCCGCGTGGCTCTGCATCGTCGTCCCGCGCTCCGCCCGGTCGGTCCCCCGCCGGAACCGAGTCGGCAAGCGGAGGCTCGCAAAACCGCCGCGGAGGGTCAAACCCGCGGCGCCCGTCGGGCGCGAAAATGCCTATCTTTCCAGCGACTTGCACAACCAGGGCGCGATGCCTGCCCAACCCATGCGCGCTTCCCGTCCGGCCGCGCCTTCCCGCCGGCCCGCGCTTCCGCGCGGCGCGATGATCGGTCACGATGCGGTGACGGTGCGGCGATCACTGTCGGCAGGGTCACAAACATTGTCGTGGGCGTGGCGAAGACCATCTTCCCGTGACGATGACGGATCTCGGTCCGACCCTGCCGGACCTTGCCTGACCTTGCCGGAGTGACAGCGATGCGCGCGTGGCCCGCCCTGCTCCTCGTCCTCGGTCTCGCGGGGCCGGTGGCGGCCGACGAGGCGGGGCGCGCGGCGGCCCGGGCGGTCATCGCCAAGCAGGAGCAGGCGCTCGGCCGCGACGACGCGCAGACCGCCTACGAGCAGGCCGCGCCCGGGATCCGGGAGCTGTTCCCGAATGCCGACCTGTTCATCGGCATGGTCCGGAACCAGTACCGTCCGGTCTACCGCCACCGCAGCTTCGTGTTCGGCGAGGCGCGGGACACGGACCCGGCGGGCGTGGTCCAGTCTGTGGCGATCCAGGACGAGTACGGCGTCGACTGGACGGCCGAGTACAGCCTCGCCCGCGACGCGGACGGGCAGTGGCGCATCACCGGCTGCCGCCTCATCAAGGCGCCCGGCACGCGCGCCTGAGGACGCGCGCAGGAGAGCGCGCAGGAGAGCGCGCCCCCGAGGGGCGCCCGCCGCCGGCACGGCGGGCGCGGAGGCCGAGCTCAGGGCCGGAACGTCCCGAGCTTCTCGAGCATCTGCAGGGTGACGTCGGCGCAGGCCTTGGTCGTGTCGTCGTCGGCGCACTTCACGTCGACCCGCACGTCGCCGCGCTCCAGCACGATGTGGGCAGCCCGCGACGGCGGAGGCGGAGGCGGAGGCGGCGGGGGGCCGTCCGGGCCGGGACCGCGGCGCGGGTCGCCGGGGGGCGGGGGTGGCGCGCCGGCCTCGGGGCCGGGCCTCGGGCCGCCGGGCGGCGGCGGCGGGGCCTGCGCGAAGGCGACGGTGCCGGACAGCAGTGCCGCGACGCCCGCGAGGGCGATGATTCGGGTCATGTCGGCTCTCTCCGAGACGGGATCCGCCCCGGCGGCTCAGGGGCCGCGGGGCGGTCCGGCTCTAGGACGCGGCCGGGCAACCGGCCCTGAACCGGCCCGTTCAGCCCCGGTTAAACCGCCGGCCCCGCCCCGTGCGCGCCCGGCAGCCAGGGCGGCGGCGCTCGGCTTTCGACAGGTCCGCCGGCATCGTGTAGAGGGGGCGCCTTCCCTCGGAGGACCCCGTGCTCCACGTCTCGACTCGCGGCGCGGCCGCGCCGCTCTCGTTCTCGGACGCGCTCCTGGCGGGCCTCGCCCGCGACGGCGGGCTCTACGTGCCGCAGACCTGGCCGCAGATCGGCCGTTCGGAGATCGCCGCCCTGGCGGGCCGGCCCTACGCGGAGGCCGCCAAAAGGGTGCTGCGCCCGCTGATCGACGGCGACGTCGCCGGGCCGGACCTCGACCGGATGATCGACGCGGCCTACGCGACGTTCCGCCACCCGGCGGTCTGCCCGCTGACCCAGCTCGACGACAACCTGTTCCTGCTGGAACTCTTCCACGGGCCGACGCTCGCCTTCAAGGACGTGGCGATGCAGCTGCTCGGGCGGCTGATGGACCACGTCCTGGCCGAGCGTGGCGCCCGCGCCACCATCGTGGGCGCGACCTCGGGCGACACGGGCTCCGCCGCCGTGGAGGCCTTCGGCGGCCTCGACCGGGTCGACGTGTTCATCCTCTACCCGCACGGGCGGGTCTCGGAGGTGCAGCGGCGGCAGATGACCTCGGTGCCGGCGCAGAACGTCCACGCGCTGGCCGTCGACGGCACGTTCGACGATTGCCAGAACCTCGTCAAAGCCCTGTTCCAGCACGCCGATTTCGCCGACGCGGTGCGGCTGTCCGGCGTCAACTCGATCAACTGGGCCCGGGTCGCGGCGCAGGCGGTCTACTACTTCACCAGCGCTGTGGCGCTGGGCTCCCCCCACCGCCCGGTCTCCTTCGCGGTGCCGACCGGCAATTTCGGCGACGTGCTCGCCGGCTGGGTCGCCAAGCAGATGGGCCTGCCGGTCGAGCGGCTGATGATCGGCACCAACGCCAACGACATCCTGGTGCGGACCCTGGAGCACGGCGCCTACGAGCTGCGCGGCGTGGTCCCCACCACCTCGCCCTCCATGGACATCCAGATCTCGTCGAACTTCGAGCGGCTGCTGTTTGAGGCGCTGGGGCGCGACGCCGCGTCCCTGTCGCGGCTGATGGCCGGTCTGAAGCAGTCCGGCGGGTTCTCGCTGAACCCCGAGGTGCTGGCGACGGTGCGGGCGGAGTTCGACGCCGTGGCGGTGCCGGAGCCCGACGTCATGGCGGAGATCGCCCTGACCCAGGCCGCCACCGGCGTGGTGCTCGATCCCCACAGCGCCATCGGCGTCCGGGCCGGGCGGCGGCTCCTGGAGCGGGACCCGGCGACCCCGGTCGTCGCCCTCGCCACCGCGCATCCGGCAAAGTTCCCGGACGCGGTCGCCCGGGCGACCGGCGGCCTGCGCCCCGCCCTGCCCCCGCACCTCGCCGATCTGATGGACCGGCCCGAGCGCCTGACCCGGGTCGCCAACGACCAGGCCGCCCTGGAGGCGCTCATCCGCGAGCGCGCCCGCATCACGAGGGGTGCGTGAGCCCGGCGCGCGTCACGCGACGCGCCCCCTCTCCCGTGCGGGAGCGGGGACCCGCGCCGCATCCGGCCCCCTCCGCGACGAGGCGTCGATGAACCAGCATTTCTCCACCCACGCCGCCTCGCCGTCCCTGCGCACCACGCGGCTCGACAACGGCGTGACGGTGGTGACCGAGCCGATGCCCGGGGTCGCCACCGCGAGCCTTGGCGTCTGGGTCGGCGCCGGCTCGCGCAACGAGCGCGCCGACGAGGCGGGCCTGTCCCACCTCATCGAGCACATGGCCTTCAAGGGCACCCGCACCCGGTCGGCGCAGAAGATCGCGGAAGAGATCGAGAATGTCGGCGGCGAGATCAACGCCGCCACCTCCACGGAGGGCACCAGCTACACCGCCCGGGTGCTCGGCGAGGATGCCGGCCTCGCCCTCGACGTAATCGGCGACATCCTCACCGACTCGGTGTTCGACGCGGGCGAGCTCGCCCGGGAGAAAGGCGTCATCCTGCAGGAATACGCCGCCGTCGAGGACACGCCGGACGACGTGGTCTACGACGCCTTCACGGAGGCGGCCTTCCCGGACCAGCCGGTCGGCCGGCCGATCCTCGGGCGGCCCGAGACGATCCGGAGCTTCGACGAGGCCGGGATCCGCGCCTATCTCGACCGGGAATACACGCCCGACCGCATCGTCGTGGCGGGCGCCGGGGCCGTGACCCACGAGGCGATCGTGGCGGCGGCCGAGCGCCATTTCGGCGCCCTCCCCGCCAAGTCCGCCCCCACGGCGGTGCCGGGCGTTTACGGCGGCGGCGAGCGGCGGATGCCGCGCAAGCTCGAGCAGGCCAACGTGGTGATCGGCCTGCCGGGCCTCTCCTTCCGGGACGACCGCTACTACGCACTCCACATGTTCGCGCAGGTGCTGGGCGGCGGCCTGACCTCGCGGCTCTGGCAGGAGGTGCGCGAGACCCGCGGCCTCGCCTACGAGATCCAGGCCTTCCACTGGCCCTTCTCCGATTGCGGCCTGTTCGGAATCGGCGCCGGCACCGCCGGGGCGGACCTGCCCGAGCTCGTCGACGTGACCCTGGCGGCCACCGCCCGGGCGGCCCGCGACCTCGACGCCACCGAGATCGCCCGCGCCAAGGCGCAGCTGAAGGTCTCGCTGCTCTCGGCCCTGGAGACGCCGGGCGGGCGCATCGAGCGCAACGCCCGCCAGATCCTGGCCTGGGGCCGGGTGATTCCCGCCGGGGAGGTGATCGACAAGGTCGACGCCGTCACGGTCGAGGACGTCCGCGCCGCGGCGGCCGCGATGCTGCAGGGCACGCCGACGCTGGCGGCGATCGGCCCGATCCGCAAGCTGCCCGCCCTCGACAGGATCGCGGGCGCGCTCCGGGGGGCGTAGGGTAGTTTCGGTCGGTCGCCGCGCCACCGTCTTTGCGAGCGGAGCCCCCCCGCAACGGCCGGCCCCCGCCCCGCCCAACTTGATTTGGCCGCAAAGGGGCGCGATCCGCGGGCGGTGGACCGGCCCCGGGGCGACCTTGCCCCAGGTCAGGTCCGCGCCTATCGATCGAGGCCGCCCGGGCGGCCGATGCCGAAGCTCGCACGGCCGGAAGTCAAGACACCCTTGCGCATCCTCGCCCTCCTCCTGACCCTGGTCGGCGGTCTCGTCGGTGCCCTCGCGCTCACGCTCGCCGCGAGCGCGCCCGCCCAGGCCGTGGAGGCGGTCCGCGTCACCCTCGACGCGCCGGTGATCGACCTGACCACCGCGATCGAGCGCTACCGCTCCGACGGCGACCTGATCCAGATCTCCACGGCGCCCGGCAAGGACGGCATCGTTCGGCGCATCGTCGTGAAGGCGCGCGACGCCGGCGCCCGGCCCGACTGGATCGTGTTCGCGCTCACCAACGACACCGACGAGCAGATCGACCGCATCCTGGTCGCCCCGCATTTCCGGCTGGTCGATTCCGGGGTGATCTGGCCCGATCTCGGCGGCTCGCGCATCGCCGCCATCACGGCGAGCCAGGGCATCCGGCCCGAGCGGGACGAGAACCCGGAGGCCGACCAGTTCACCATCACGCTCGATCCCGGCGCCACCGTCACCTACGTGGCCGAGCTGCGCGGCTCCAACGTCCCCCAGCTGCGCCTCTGGGACCAGGACGCCTACCGCCGCAAGACCGCCGGCCTGACCCTCTACAAGGGCATCATCATCGGGATCAGTGGCCTGCTGGCCCTGTTCCTGACCATCGTGTTCGTGGTCAAGGGCGCGATCATCTTCCCGGCCGCCGCCGCGCTCGCGTGGTCGGTGCTGGCCTATGCCTGCATCGATTTCGGCTTCCTGCAGCGGGTGTTCCCGGTCACCGAGCTCGCCGAGCGGGTCTATCGGGCCTCCGCGGAGGCGGTGCTCGGGGCGACGCTGCTGGTCTTCCTGTTCGCCTATCTCAACCTCGCCCGCTGGCACGTGCGCTACAGCCACGTGGCGTTCTTCTGGCTCGCCTTCCTGGCAGGCCTCGTCGGGCTCGCGGTGTTCGACCCGCCGGTGGCGGCGGGCGTGGCGCGGATCTCGATCGCCGCGGTGGCCGGGATCGGCCTGCTGCTGATCGTCTACCTCGCCGCCCATAACGGCTACGACCGGGCGATCCTGCTGGTGCCGACCTGGCTCCTGCTCGTCGTCTGGGTGACGGCGGCGGGCTTCGCGGTTACCGGCCAGATCGGCAGCGACCTCGTGCAGCCGGCCCTGATCGGCGGCCTCGTGCTGATCGTGATGCTGATCGGCTTCACGGTGCTCCAGCACGCCTTCGCGGGCGGCGGCCTCAGCCACAGCTTGGTCTCCGACACGGAGCGGCGGGCGCTGGCGCTGACCGGCGCCGGCGACGTGGTGTTCGACTGGGACGTGCCCGCCGACCGGGTCTTCGTCGGCCCGGAGATCGAGGGCCAGCTCGGCCTCGCCCGCGGCACCCTGGAGGGGCCGGCCACCAACTGGCTGGGCGCGCTCCACCCCTTCGACGTGGAGCGCTACTCGGCGGCCCTCGACACGGTGATCGAGGAGCGGCGCGGCCGCATCGTCCACGATTTCCGACTGCGCTCGGAGGCCGGCACGTTCTTCTGGTACCGGCTGAAGGCGCGGCCGGTGATCGGCGCCGACGGCGAGGTGATCCGGGTGGTCGGCACCATCGCGGACGTCACCGAGATCAAGACCGCCGAGGAGCGCCTGCTCCACGACGCCGTGCACGACAGCCTGACCGGCCTGCCGAACCGCGAATTGTTCGGCGACCGCCTCGACGCGGCGCTGGCCTTCGCCGGCCAGGACCAGCGCCTCAAGCCCACCGTGATCGTCCTCGACGTCGACCGGTTCAAGGGCATCAACGACGCGATCGGCCTGTCGGCGGGCGACTCGATCCTGCTGACCCTGTCGCGCCGCCTCGGCCGCCTGCTGCGCCCGCAGGACACGCTGGCCCGGGTCGCCGGCGACGAGTTCGCGGTGATCCTCCTCTCCGAGCGCGACCCGGACCGGATCCTGGCCTTCGCCGAGATGATCCGCCGGGCGATCGCCACGCCGATCACCTACGCGGACCGCGAGATCTTCCTGACCGTCTCGATCGGCCTCGCCCTCTACGAGGCCGGCGCCAACCTGAAGCGCGACGAGGTGTTCAAGAGCGCCGAGATCGCCATGATCCAGGCCAAGCGCAACGGCGGCGACCGGATCGAGGTGTTCCGCGCCCACATGCGCACCGACCGCTCGGACCGGCTGATGCTGGAGAGCGACCTGCGCAAGGCGATCGAGCGCAACGAGCTGCGGGTGCTGTTCCTGCCGGTGGTGCGGCTCGAGGACCGCACCGTGGCGGGGTTCGAGACCGTGCTGCGCTGGGACCACCCGAAGCTCGGGCGCATCCCCGCCTCGACCTTCCTGCCGCTCGCCGAGGAGAGCGGCTACGTGGTCAATCTCGGCATCTTCGCCCTGGAGCGCACGGCTCTCGAACTCGCGGCGTGGCAGCGCTCCCTGGAGGTCGAGCCGCCGATCTTCGCGGCCTGCAACCTGTCCTCGCGCCAGCTCCTGCGCCACGACCTCCTGCACGACGTGAAGACCGTTCTGGCCCGCTCCGGGGCCCTGCCCGGCTCGCTCAAGCTGGAATTCAGCGAGAGCCTCGTGATGGAGAACCCGGAATACGCCGCCCAGATGCTGGCGCGGATCCACGACCTCGGCGCCGGCCTGTGCCTGTCGGATTTCGGCACCGGCTACTCGGCCCTCTCCTATCTCCAGCGCTTCCCGTTCGACACGATCAAGGTCGACGCGACCTTCGTGCGCCAGATCGGCACCGGGCAGACCGCGATCCTGCGCTCCATCGTGCGCATGGCGAGCGAGCTGAACCTCGCCATTGTGGCGGAGGGCTGCGAGTCCGAGGCCGACGCCCAGGCGCTCGCCGGTCTCGGCTGCGAGTACGCCCTCGGCCCGGCCTTCGGCGAGCCGATGACCATGCTGCAGGCCCGCCAGATCGTCGGGGCCGCCCCGGAAGCGGCCTGAGATTCGGTCCCGACGGGCCAGTCCGGTATCCTGCCGACCAACGATCCACGCGGCGGCAGGTGACGCAATGACTCCGGACCAGATCAGGCTCGTGCAGGACAGCTTCGCGAAGGTGCGGCCGATCGCCGGGACGGCGGCCGACCTGTTCTACGGCCGCCTGTTCGCGGTCGCCCCGCAGGTGCGCCCCCTCTTCCCCGCGGACATGACGGAGCAGAAGCAGAAGCTGATGGCCATGCTCGGGCTGGCGGTGGCCAACCTGAACCATCCGGAGACCGTGGTGCCCGCGCTCCAGGATCTCGGGCGCAAGCACGTGGCCTACGGCACGCAGGACGCCCACTACGCGCCTGTGGGGGCGGCCCTGCTGTGGACCCTGGAGCAGGGCCTCGGCGCGGACTTCACCCCGGAGGTCCGGGAGGCCTGGACCCAGACCTACGCGCTGGTTGCCCAAGTGATGAAGGCGGCGGCCGCGGACGCCGCGTGAGCGGCGCGCGAGCGCGCGTGCGGATGGCCTGAGGGCCGCCGCAGGGCTCCGATCCGGCGAAAGTCGCGGATCGGTTTAAGTTCGCCTCAAGGATAAGTTGCTGCAATCATTGAGGTACGTTCCTCTGACGCGCTCGCAGGAGCGCGCTGGCGTGCATTCGCAAAGCGTGGGCTTTCTCTTCCTACAGAACTCCACCTAAAGTAGGAGGCCTCGGAGATCCTGAAGAGTCGATCTGAAAAATTCGAAATTGTTTTTGTCCCGTGTGACTGTGCATAGATGCTCTGCAAGTGCTGCTTTGTCGAGCGATCTGATTGTAGTTGTATCGCCCCCTTTGTCGATGACGCGTTGCCTATAGAAGATTTCATCGATTGCTCCGGCGGGTAGCATATTCTCGATGCCATCCGATCTTTCAGTGTTTGAGTAGTTTTTTGGCAGCGATCGAACGTGTATATCTCCAAAACTTTCATTAAGTTTCTTGGCGTCTCGATCATAAAGGAGGACGGTTTTCGACTTAACAAACTGCGGATTATTGCGCAGAAAGTTGAAGGCCGCGGTGAGATTGTCTTTTCCGGATCCAACGCTACCCCGCCCTGTTCGGACTCCTATATATTCGAAATCAACATTCGTCACAAGATCAGTATATCCTAGGAGTTCTGCAGCGGTCCGAATGTACAGTGGATCAGTCTCTCCTTCGCATAGCACAATCGGACGTGCCGCAGCTGAAAGTTTTGATCGTATGTCGGCTTCGAATGATTTTGTCTGCGCAAAGTAGTTATACGAATCTTCAAATTCCCGGAAGCGTTCAGCTTCTATTGTTACACCGGTAGGCATTTCGATGAGTTGAAAGCCGTCTTTTCCAAATTGACGTTCCATCCCCAGGGGGAATAATGGCGCATGAGATGTCATAATGAATTGTATGCGAGGAAACGTCGCAATTAGTGAGGGGAGGACCTCATATTGCAATTCGGCATGTAGATGCGCATCAACCTCGTCAATTAATATTATGCCGCTTATATCTTGGGGATTGATGTCGATTCGTCTCGTTTCCGAATGAGCCAATATGCTCCCGAATATCGAAAGTAATGTTGATTGTCCGGTCGAAAGATTGTCCAAGGTCGGAATATGAACCGCGCCTTGCTTTCCAACCGCAAGTCGCCTGTCTCCGGAAGCGCGGTTTGTTCGCGCTATAAAGACCTCCGGATCTCGCATAATGGTCCGCAACAGATTATTTAGAGTTTGTAGAGTGATATTAGAGGCTATTTTGCTCTGTAGGAATTCCGCAGGCATAGCTGCCCCCTGAAGGGACAAAATTGTATTTAAGTCGAAAGACCCATCCAGGAGCAGGTCCACAATCCAAGGCTTCAGCCGTTGAAGTGCGGACGTCACCACAAGAGGATTCTTGAGGCGAGTACTAAATCTAACTTGTAAGTCTTGATCTGGGTCGTCTTCCAAGATCTCGCTGTTAATCCAATGTGGAATCTCATTTCTGGATGAGGGAAAATAGATATACGTGCCGCTCTCGATGTTGGTCGCAACACCGCCAGGATCTCCGACTACCTCTTTCGTGTTGCCAGACGGGGGCCAAATTAATGCCGGTCCGAAAGTTGCGGCGTCTAAACCTAATGCGGCCGGCTCAATATTCCCGGCTTTGGCTTTATAGTATATGTGGTTTTCGCCGCTGCTAAACCGAGCTAATTCTACGATGTGATTGCACCCCTCTTTTATAGATCTTCCGCCCAGGACTTTAAAATATTTATGACCCGCTCCTTCGAGAGGAGTAACCCGCTGGTAGTGTAGAGATGCGTATTCAACCAAAGCATCGGCGATTGTAGATAGAACGCTTGTTTTGCCTGATCCATTTGTTCCTACAAGCACAATCGGCTTCGGTGATCCATCTTCTTTAATCTGCGGCTCTAGTTCAAGGCGACTAATTGCGCCGTTATTTATTATTACTAAGTTGGTGAGGTACATGTCGCGAATGGGGCTAAGCTGAGCTGAACCTAGCTGTAGCGCGTTCTGAGCTGATACTCAATTCGGTCGGTGGGAATGCCAATCTAAGCGCTAAGTAGACGACGCTAATCTTTACGCATAAATCATATGCAATTTTGTTCGGCGTGTCTCCGGAAAGAACTCGCTTTACAATCTCTTTTTCATCTAAAATTTTTTGTGCGTCCGCTGAACCGAGTGTTTCAATTATTGACATTTGCGGCCCCATTTGTGGAACAAGCGATGAATCTGATCGAGAACTCGATTTACTTTAGCATGACAACGTTGGATAGTATTGAATTGCAATAGTATTTCATGTTCAAGCGTAGTCGTTTGATTTCAGGTCATTCGTAATTCCATTCAAGGGAATTGACGTTTCACGCGGCCGGCGACGGCTTCGGATCGGACGACGGCACGTTGAAGAACCCGTCCGACTTCGTGGCGTCGGGATACCGCTGCTGGAAGGCGGCCAGGTTCACGAGGTCGATCGCGCTCGTGGTCTGTCCATCCGGGGTCTGGGTATGGGTCACGCCGAACAGCTTGAGGTCGAGCTTGGCGTCCTGGACCGGGAACAGCATCGGCGACTTCACCGTCACCATGTCGGCCATGTCCCACAGCGCCCCGGCCGGGTTGAGCCACCCCTGGTAGGCCAGCTTCACCCGCATGAGGGCGGTCTGCATGGCCATCACCTCCATCTTGGTCCGCAGCTGCAACTCCTGCTGCGACAGGGGCATCTCGGCCAGGACCTGACGGAACGTGCCGGGCATGGGATTGCCGCCGCCGAACTTCGACTGCGCTGAGATCTCGGCGGCCTGACGGCCGCTCAGATGGTCCGAGCCCCACTGCTGCGCGTCCAGGATGGCGGTCTCGGCCCCCTGCCAGTCCAGCGAGCAGTTGGCCGAGAGGATGTTGACGCCTTCCTCGAACACGATCCCGGCCGCTTCCTGCTGCCCGATCCCCGCCACGAGGTCGCCGTTCGGGTCGGACCAGAACCACATGCCGCGCTGACGGCACAGGCGGGAGATCGCGGAGAAGGCCGTCTCGCCATGGCGGATGACGACGTTCGGGAACGGTGTGTCCCAGCCGGGGGGCCCGCTCTCTACCCGGAACTTGAGGCCGTAGGGCTTGAGCAGCCGGTTAGCGATTGCGTCGAGCTTGTAGCCGCGGAACTGCCCCGTGCCGGCGTCGGCCGAGGCGAGGTTCGTGATCTCGGACTTGGAGAAACCGGTGACCCGCACCGCGTGGCGGTTCGCATCGTACGCCGCCTGGCGCTGGCCAATCAGGCCCTGCGTGATGAACGGCTGTCCCGCGAGGGTGATGTCGACACGCGTACCCGGCACCAGGACGTCGGACACCGACTTGGCCGCCGAGGCCCAGGACTGCCCCGAGGCAGTCTTCCGCTTGCTGCCCGGGCTGTCCGGTTCGGCGCACGTCAGGCTGAAGGTGCGCATCCAGCTCTTGTCGACCGACTGGCTCGCCTCAATGGTCAGCCAGTCGCGGAACACTCCGCCGTTGGCGCGGACTTCGCAGATTAGATTGGGATTCGGCACGGGCGGTCTCTGGGCATGGGGATGCCGCTCCGAAGCCGTGAGCGGCCCGGATGGCGGGAGGCGACGCCGAGGCCGCCGGCAGGGGTGGAAGGGGTGGGCGAGGCGCTCAGGCGCCGGGGGCCTATTCGGTCGGGAAGTCGGTCACCGCTTCACCCGCCATCCGGAGGTCCCAGCGGCGGCGCAGCTCCTCCTGGGCGACCTTCATCGCTCGATTCCATTCAGCGCGGCACATGGTCTCGATCTCGGTGGGCGACTGCATCGTGCTGCACCGCGCCGCTATCTTGCTGAACGCGCTGTCGATCTGCCCGCGCAGGGCTTGGCAGAAGACGCTCATGTCGGCGACAGCATCCTCACGCGACACCACGCTCTTCAGGCGCTCGTCCAGATCGATCTCCGCCATGGTCGCGAGTGCGACGGACCGGCGGCGATCCGCCTCTTCCTTCGTGACGGCCGTGCCGTCTCCGCCGCTTGCCGCGGCCACGCTGGCGACGGCGCGCTCGATCCGCCAATCGACGATGTCGGGAAGCGAGAGCTGCCACTCGACACCGCGCTCGCGATCGGCTTTCTCGATGGCCGGGCAGCCTTCCCGCAGCCATTGGGATAGCGTGTTCCTGTGCACCCCCAGCAGGGTCGCGGCTTGGCTAAGGCTATGTGTCTGCATGCGAAATCCTTCCCGCGATTGCTCGGGGGGTGCTGATGCTGCCTCGGGTTTGAAAATTTCTCAGAGGGTGAACCGATGGGGTCCGAATTCCCCTCACCGGCACCCCCCTCCCGGAAGGACCCGCGGTATGGGGCAGCCGTGACCTTTTCCGGTGAGGCCGCTATGGCGCCAGGCGACGTTGTCGTGCGTCGCGGAAAGGACGTGGCTCATGCCAGAGAATTGGGATGTTCAATCTGTCTCGCCCCTCACCGCAGGGAGTTGCCTCTATCTCATCCCCACCCCACAGCCCGGGCATCCGACGATTCCTGAGGTCGGCCACGTATTCCGGATCGAGTATATGGCGGGAAAGCGCGCCAGCGGCGTCGTCAGCGCGCGCAACGGACCACGCGTTACTGTTGATGTGAAGGATCATGGCAAGCTGATCATCGAGCCCGCTCCGGCTAATCATTTTTGTAGAGGCGGGGTCAGGAGCCAGATGCAGGTCTTCGATTACATTATCGTCGAGGTAGTCTGAAAAGTTGATTGTACCGGACGTCTGACTGAGACGTCCGGTACAGATGGGGCTCAGTGTCTCGCCTCGCTCGCGACCGGCTGAAGCGCGAACATGATGAGGTCGAGGGCACCGGCCAGCGTCACGACCTGGTCGTGGGTCAGCTCGAAGCCCTTGTTGAGCGCCCAGACGGCGATGCCGTCGCGGGCCATCTTGGCGAAGCCGGGGTTCTCGATCGCTTCGTGCAGCGGCTCGGCCGCCTCCACGACTGCGCAGATCGCGGCGTACAGGGCGGGGGGCGTCTCTCTCATCGGCCGAGCAGGTAGCCCTTGCGCTTCATGCTCCGCGCCATCTTCGCACCGGCCGCGCGCTCGGCCGCCTCGCGCGCCTTGGCGTCGCGTGCCGCCCTCTGCTCGCTGGCCGGCGTCGATCCGCGCATGCGCTGCATCACGGCCAACGCCCGCTCCTGCGAGCTGGGCGTGCGCTTCGGGATCGGCTTGCCGAGGAGGCGGGCGAAGTGTGCCTGGCCTTGCTCGATCTCGGACATCGGCTTGGGCGCGGCGCGTCGGCCGCCCCGGGCCGAGCGGATCTGCGCGCCGGCGTCGGCCGGCACGGGCACCGCGGAGATCTCTAGCGGCTCCCAGTCGACGGCGATCTTCACCTGCTCGTCGCCCTCGTCCGGCAGGTTCTCGTGCCTGTGGACCCAGTAGCCGACGCTGACGTTGCGGATCACGCCCTCGCGGATCTTCTGCACCGTGTCGGCGACGCCGCGGGCCCGGGAGAGCTGCACCGTGCAGATGCCCTTTCCGCCCTCGACGCGCGCCGAACCGCGGACCACGCTCCCGACCACGCGCGAGCATTCGGAGCTGTCGTGGGTGTCGATGAACGGCGCGCCGGCGTTCAGCCGCTCAAGCCGCACGTGGCCCGACTTCAGGGACAGCTCCTCCAGGAAGCCCTCCCCGGTCCAGGCGTCGTACATCGGCGCGCGCGCACCAGTCGTCCACACGACCTCGATCGTGTAGGCGTCGGCATCGAACGAGGCGGAGCGCAGCCGGGCCTTCCGGTGGCGGGTCTGATGCTCTGCCATGGTCAGGACCTCCCGCCGAGATGCGCCATGGAGCGCGGCGCGCCGCCGCCGAGGGGCGGGTTGGCCGGCGCGGCCGAGTACTGGTGAGCGCTGAGGAAGTCGGCACCGTGAACGCCGGAGCCGGGCGGTGCCAGGAAGCCGCCATGCGGAGCCCAGAACGGCGCATCGCCGAAGCCGAGGCCCGGCAGCGACACGAGGTTGCGCAGCGGCACGTGCGGGATCGCCATGGCACCGGGGGAGGTGATCTCCTCCTCCTTCACGCAGCGGTCGTACTGCTCGCCATCCTGGCGGATGAGCGCTTCCTCGCCGGTCTTCTTGTTGACCCAGACGTGCCGCTTGATCTTGCGGGTCTTCGGCCGGATTTCGGCACGCCCGCGGAACGGCTCGAACTCCATGGAGATCAGCCCCGCGCCGTCCGGCCGGCGGGCGTTGGCCGCCTCGATCTGCTTGCCGATCTCCGTCGTGCGGGCCAGCAGCTCGGCCAGCTCGCGGGCGAGACGCGGATACTCCTCGCGGTAGAGGCGCGCGGCTTCCTCGGCCGCCTCGCGCGCGGCCTTGTAGGCCTGCCGGCGGACACCCTGCTCGGAGGCGTACCGCTCGGCCGCGTCGAGGGCTTCGTGCTCGGCCACGAGCTTGCCTCGGCGGGTGGCGTCCACCTCGCCCTCGATGCGGGCGCGGCTGATCCGGGCGTCCAGCGCAACGATCGCGTCAACCTTGCCGGCCTCGACAAGCCCGGGGCGCTCGCCCTCCAGCTCGGCGAGCATGGCGACACGGGGGCGAGCGGCTTCGTCCAGGGCCTCGATATCGGCACGGACGGTGGTGGCCGTGCGTACGGCCGCGATCTTCGATTGGGACTTCATGGGGCGGCTCCGGGTCTCACGAGCGGGCAAGGCGGGCATTCGGCGATGCGCCGGGCTCGTCCGGGATCACCTCCAGAACTTCGCCACCCCAGCGGGCGATGATCCGATCCGCTTCGTCCGCCTCCAGGATAATCTCCGTCCCAGGCGGGGCGTGGAACGCGACAGCAGGGCCGTGCTCCTCATCTGGCACGGCGACGGTGACGCCTGCGGTGATGCGCTTCTTCGGCATGGTGTTCTCTCTGGCTGTGATGATGCGGCCCGCGCACGGCTTGACCCCCCGTGACGAATGTCGACGCGAGGCGGGGAGCCGTGCTTTCCGTTGTTCGAGGGGGCCGCTTGCCCCGTCAGAGAGCGCCTCGCGCCATCTCTGCCGACCCGCTCAGGCCGGATCCGCTGCTACACGCCCAGGAACTTCGCCGAGCTCTCGGACGGTCGGGCGTGCAGGTATCTGCCTGTGGTGCTGACGCTCGCGTGCCCGAGCGTGGCCTGCACCAGGTGAATCGGCGCGCCTCGATCGAGCGCGTGGCTGGCGTGGGCGTGCCGAAGCCAGTGCGCTGACACATCGGCCGAGAGGCCGGCGCGCGCCGCGGCCCGCTTCACGATGCGATGCGCCTGGGTCAGGCTGAGGCCGCGCCCGCTCGGCTGCGCCCGGAACACGAAGGCGTCCGGCTCGGGTGCATCCTGCAGCGCCTGGACGAGCTTCCACGTGTTGGCGGACAGGAGCACGATTCGCGTCTTGCCGCCCTTGCCGTAGACCGTCGCCTGCCCGGATCCGTCGCGGGCGGCGAGGTCGCGCCAGCGGAGCCCGATTCCCTCCGAGATCCGCAGGCCTGCGCCGTAGAGCAGCGTCAGGAAGGCCCGGTTCCGCGGGTCCCGCTCCAGCGCGATCATGCACATGGCGTCCGGCTCGGCGAGGATCCGCTCGGCGAGCGTGTTCTTGACCGGCGGGGCCTTGAGCGCCTTGCCGACGTTCACGACCAGCGCCCCGGTCTCCTGCGCGAAGCTGAAGAGGGACTTCAGCGCTGCGGCGGCGTTCGCCCGGGTCGCGGAGGCCTTCCCGTCGAGCGTGGCGAGGTAGGCCTGCAGGTCGGCCAGCGTCGCGGTGTCGAGCGGCCGGCCGAGATGGGCGAGGAAGCGCTGAGCGGTCGCGCGGTACTTCCGACGGGTGTGCGGGCTCGCCGAACGAGCCGCCCAGCTCTCGATCAAGGGGGCGTCGTCGGACACGGTGAAAGCTCCGGGGAAGATAAGGCCACTTCTCTGCCGCGGCCTCGGCTACGAAAAGGAGCGCCCCGAAACCGGAGCTCCGGCTCGGGGCGCGAGTAGCGGCGTCGACGGTACTGGGGGAGGTGCCGCCGCCCGGCCGCGCGCGATCGTCACCGGAGGTGGCGACGGCGGACGGCTCGGTTCTGGCGGTGACGGCAGGCGGGCGCTGATCGCGTCTTGCGTCGGTCCCGTCCCAAGCGGGCGGTGACGTGCCTGCGGATACGAAAAGGCCCGGCAACCGCGAGGTTCCGGGCACACGTTTCGTGACAGTGATGATTTTCGGCGGTTTACCCCCCGACTGTCAACTGCGACGATGGATCAAAGGGGAGTGTTCCTGATGCCGAAGCTGCACTGCTGGGTCCTTGTCGGAGAAAAGGAGGTCCGCAAAGGCTCCGTGGTAAGAGCGCTGACCGGTGTGGGGAACGGTCGGGATGCGCGAGTTGAGCTCCGAAACGGCCAATGGCTTCATCTTGCCCACGCCACAGTCAGCTCAGTGAACGAGGGGACCAATCCACCTCAACCGCAAGCTTGGGTGCAGCAGCAGATGCAGCTTGCGACCAGAGGTCGTCGTAATCTCTTGCTATGCTTCCGCCTCACAATACGTCCAGGATTTAATGCGCAAGATTATGTCGAAGAATTAGACAAGGCCGGCGCAAGTATCGAGTCGATAGTTACGCTCGGACAGGACAACGTCATATGGGCCCCAGGATACGGGGTGCCATTTGCTGCCGTTCCGAATTCCCAATGGACTCCTACGGCAACGACAGCTCGGCAAGTGCGCGACTTCTGGCAATGGGCGTGATGCGCCTGCTCAGCACGGGCCGCCGCGGATCGGAGATCGATTTGGCCCCGTGGCGGTGTGCTGCGCCTCGGTCAGCGCCTCGAGGAGGAGCCGGAAGTGCTCGGCGATCGAGCGCACGCCCATCTCGCCCGTCCGGCCGCGCGCCGCCGCGTAGCTCTTGAAGGTGTGGCCGTCTGCGAGGATCGCGCGGAGGAAGCGCGCGCCCGAGCGGCCGATCTCCTGCTCCAGGCGCGCCATGAACCGGCGGATGCGCTCGGCATCCTCCATCTTCAGGATCATCGCGAGGTCCTGCGCCGCGCTGGTGCCGGAGGCCGGCGCATCGTTCCAGGTACCCGAACCGAGGCGCGCGCCGGAGCCGCGCTCGAACGCGGCCTGGATCATCCGGCCAACGAGGTACTGCGCCTCGGTGATCCGGTCGTTGCCACGCTCTGCGGCCAGGAGGTCGACGCGGCGTGTCGCGCCGCCGCCCGGCTGGACGACGGCGGGGCTCGCCAGCGGTACCGGGGCAACCGCGGTGCGGCGAGCGGCAGTGGCTTTCCGGGGACCGACCGCCTCGCGGCCTCGATCGGGGGACGGCGCGCGCGGCATGGTGTCGGGGTTCAAGGGCTCTGCGGACAAGGGCCAGCCTTTCTGCCGCCCAGGGTCCGACGCGGGCGACGTTATCTGTCCTCCCCCGCGCTCTTGAGCATGGTCAAGATAATTCGTTCCCTGCTTGGGCAGGTCTCCGGGATAGGCCGACTGCCTGACCAGAGGGGCGTTCGAAGCGAGCGATGGTTCAAATCCCCTAAACGCTCGTAATTATTTGTTAACCAAGGTTATAGTTTCGAGAAAATGACCGCTTGTCTCAAAAAGGCGAGCGATCGATGACCGGCCTGGCGAGTTAATAACTCAGCAACCTAGCTAGCGCCGAAAGCATAAAATTTTAGTTATTTAGGCGGTGTCGGGCGAGTAAAATGCTAATCGCAGCTTTGTTGTTTCTCGCTGGGTTGATTCTCGGGTGGGGTTTCAACATATTCACTCTTTTAATGTCATCAGCTACAATTTTTTTCGGTGTAATCCTTCTTGCCGTACAAACCACCGGCTTCGGCGTTTTGCAATTAATGCTCTTGTTTGCCTATCTTCTCGCCCACCAAGCTGGTTTTCTTGTTGGTTCTTACTTGAGCTACGGCCGCAATAATTAGTGCGTCGGAACATTCTACCAAAGCCAGATTATCCGCCCGGAGTACAGATAAATCGGTATCCAGATGGTGATAGCTGCTACGACTGCTGCAATGACGAGGGGCAGAGCGGGGCGTGAAATTGATTTTTTCCGGAAATTTATGGCCATAGCAACGGGATTCACTTCTAACATCCTAAAATCACACCGTGGCGGCGAAGTATTTGACGGAATTTTCTTCTGGAGGTCTGTGCCTGAATAAATCTTAGTCCGTACCGATTCCGAGAAGCACATTTCCGTTGCCCTATGGCATAAAGCCAGGCAAGCGAAGCCTTCAAATGCTCAATTAGTAGTATTTTACGTGCTTGATCGCACGGGATCTAAGCCACCTTGTTCAAAACTTGAATCAGGTCGCCGCAGGAGTGATCCAAAATCAGAGTCACGAGTCGCCGGTGGTTGTTCCTCGATGGGCTGGTGCTTGGTGATTCGCTCCGGTCGAGGACTATTAGGATCGGCTCACGGGCAATGGTGGCTCTGGGTGAAGGCGAGAAGCGGACGAAGGCTTCAGGTGTGGCATCACCACCCTGGTAGCGGCCGCCTCGACATGGCACCCCCGGTCGATGACGAAGCCAGCGACCTGCGAAGTGAAGATCGAGGACGGTTGGCGCGCTGTCAGCTTGGATGAAGCAGCAGTCCAGCACGCGTCAGCGGTGAAGCGTTGCCCAGCGTGCCACGGGCGGATCCTGATCCTCGGGACCTACAGCGGTCCCGCCGTCCGGCGGAGCCTGGCGCACAGGAAGTCGCACAACGGCTGCCCGTTGCAGCCCGATAGGTATTCCGGCACGCCCTCCCCTCACCCGCAGGCGCTCGCATAGCCTCGGCGACGGCGACCGCGCGCAGAACACTCCACCGGCGGTGTCGCGCGGTCGCGGCACCGGCGGCCTCTCCGCCGGGTTGTGATGGCCTGATCCGGAGGAGACGGACCATGATCTTCGAGGCTGATCACGGGCAGACCGAAGCGCCGTTCGCGACCGCCGTCGGCGTGTTCCGCACCGCTATGGTGACCTTCGCCCGAGAGGTCGCCAACCGGGACCCGCAGCTCGCCGCGGCGGCGTTCGCAGCGGCAGAGGCCGCCGTGCAGGACCGTCTCGGGGTCGGCCCAGGCGGAGGAGAGGCACTGGACGCGATCGGCCGGGACGCGGCGATCCGCAACGCCGTGAGCCACCAGCTCCGGAAGGTCCTGACCGCCGCGAAGGCCGCGATCGACGAGCAGGCGGGCGACGGGGCCCTCGACGCTGGCGGGTGATTGGTCGAACCGCTCTTGCGGTTTGCCTCGACACGGACCCGTGGCGCGGTTCATCCCGATCCTCGCCTCCTCGACCGCCCTCACCCCGTTCCGCGAGCTGAGGATCTGAACCTTCAGGGTTTTCCCTGCCCGGTCGAAACTCAGCCCCGCGTGACAGGCGTGACACGGAGGGGGCCCCACTACGTGGGGGACCCCCTCGATGTCACGCTTCCTGTCACAGTGTCGGGGGGCGTGACAGGCGTGACATTTGCCGCTTGTCACGCGTGTCACGCCTGTCACGGTCAGGCTTTCCATAGCCACTCCTCCCCGGCCCAGACCGCGGTCCGGAACCCGTGCTTCGGGCATGCCGCCAGCGCTCTCTTGAGCGCTTGGCGGACCGTGTTCGCGGCCTTGTCGCCGTCAGTCTCGCCGGTCGCGTAGCGGCGCCGGAATTCTGGCCGCAGCTCCTCGACGGTGATCGCCCGCACCAGCTCCCCGTCGCCCCGCACCTGCACGTCCCGGCCATGGGTCTGCAGCACCTCGGCGAAGGCGCCCTTTAGGGCGACGATCGGCAGAGGATCTTTCTGCGGACGCTGGCGCGTCGTGGTGAGCGGCTGGTCCAGCGCGGGTTCGACGACGCAGGCGCCGAACGGTTCTCCGTCGTCGTCGATGCCGAGCTCGACGAACCGGAGATCAAACCCGGCGATCGGTCCCTCCTCTCCATGCCGGTTCTTCGCGAGGTTGAGGGAGCGCTCCGCGACCTCGCCCGTGACGTGGTTGCGGTTGGCGAGCACGCTCAGCACGGCGTCGGCGCCGCCGCGGTAGGCCGAGGAGCCGCGCAGGCCGGTGTCCTCGCTCTTGCCGTAGTGGTGGATCGGCAGCACCAGGGCCCCGATCGGCTCGCCGAGCATGCGCATGTGGCGGAGCGCTTGCTGAGCCTCGGCCGCATCGTTCTCGTCGGCCAGTGCGAACGCCGCGGCGAGGGTGTCGATCACGATCAGGCCGAGACGCACGCCGAACTGCTCGAGCATCCTCTCGTTCACGGCGTGTATCTTCGGCTGCAGCGCCTGCACCTCCTTCGCGTCGGCGAGGTTCGGGACCGCACCCAGCCATGCGATCGGCAGCCGATTCCGATCCGACCGGTGTAGGCGCGCGGCGCTGATCCGCCCGGCCATTGTGCCGGCACCCTCGGCGGCGAGGACCAGCGTGCCGACCCGCTCGAGGATCCGGCGCCCGAAGAACGGCTCGCCCGTCCCCAGCGACACGGCGAGGTCGATGCCGGTGAACGTCTTGCCGGCCCCGGACTGCCCGCCGAGGATCGCGACGCCTTCGGCCGGCAGCAGGTTCTTGACGAGGTAGCGCGGCGGCTCGGGCGCGGCATCCCCGTCGAAGGCGAAGCCCATCAGCAGCGCCTCGGTGCTCGCCCCCTCGATCGTCTCGGCCGCCTCGATCCGCTCCCACAGTTCCTCGGGGGTGCCGCCGGCCTCGATCCAGTCCGAGACGTCGCCCTTCTCGGGGACGTCGGTGAAGTGCACGATCCGCACCCGGGCCGCCGACGCTGCACAGGCCTCGATCTTCTTCTCGGCGCAGCTGCGTCCGGCGGCATCGTTGTCGGCCAGGATCACGACGTCCCGGCCCGCGAGCAGCTCGGCGCAACCGTCGGGCACGTCCTGGGCGCCGCCAAAGGTGAAGGCCGGGAGGCCGAGCCGGGCGAGCGTGTCGACGTCCTTCTCACCCTCTGGCCAGAACACCGTGTCGGCCGCGAGTTCGGGGTCGAAGGGGTCGAGCGCTGCGACGTACGGGACCGGCTCGTATCCCTCGGGCTTCTGGGCCTGCCAGCCTGTCACCCGGGCCTCGACGTCCCGCACGAGGTAGAAGTCGATGAAGGGCGCGCCCCGGGTCTTCTTGATCTTCATCCGGACGATCTGCCCGGCCCGGCGGTAGGCGTGGCGCCGACCGGGGATCTCGCCGGCCACGGGCGGCGGCTCCGGCTCGCCGACCGCCTGCAGTCCCCAGCGGACACCCGGCTCCAGCGGCGTCATGACGGGAATCGGTGCAGCGGCGAGTTTCACCGGCGGCCGCCGGGCGGCCGGCCGGCTCTGCCCGTTTCCGCGTGACGGCCGCCGTTCGCGTCGGGTGGCAGCCGGCAGGCCTAGGCGCTCGCGGACCCAGTCCTTGGCGGCGAGCGGATCGTCGCCGGCGAAGCTGTGCACCACGAAGCCGTCCGGCGCGTTGGGGTCGACCGTGATCGAGAGCGAGGCATCTCGCGCCGAGTGACCGGGCGCGCGCACCAGCACGTCCCTGCCGCTGATCCGGCCGCTCGTGGCTCGAGCTATGGTGCCGAGGTCGATCAAGCGTTGCCAGCCGCCACGGTGCAGACCAGCATGTTGGCCTGCGGCGCCGCGACCTTCAGCAGGTCCAGCCACGCGGCCTCTTGCTCCGGCCTGGTCTCGACGATGAGGGTGCAGAAGCCCGCGACCGCCAGGGCGGCCGCGGCGGCGTAGAGGTCGGGCACGATGTCCGAGGAGATCAGCGTGATGCTGCGCGCCTGCGCGGCCAGCCGCCGGATCGACTTGCGATGGAAGCCTGCCGGCCCGAGCGAGCGGTCCGTGTCGTCGGCGATGAGCCCGACCAAACTGCCTCGTCTCTCGACGGCGAACGGGCCGCAGTTCTGTCCAACCACGAGGAAGCCGATGCCGGGGTTCAGCATCGCGGCGTAGATCGGACGCAGATGAGCGCTACCGGTACGCGAGAGCTCCGCGAGCCGGGCGCGCGGGATGTAGCCGTCGAAGCCTATGCCGCCATTGGCATAATCGGGCCGGACCCTTGCCGACGCACCGGGCCGCGCGCTACGTTCTGCGTTGCGAGAATGCATGGACACCTCCTCCGCCGCTTCCGGGGCCAACCGGGGCGGCGGTTCGCGTTTCAGGGGTGGGTTCAGCGAGGGTCCTCAGGCGCCCTCAGCCACGGCGCGATCGCGAAGGCTCGCGCCTTCAGCGCGGCCGCCTGGGCTCGGGCCTGATCCAGCACCGTGATGCTGCGCCGGATCAGCCGACGCGCCCTCCATTCGGCGAAGCGTCGCTGCCATGAAGGCGCGGAGTTCGGCGACCTCGCTTTCCAGGGATCGGAGTCGCTCAAGGTCCATCTCCACGGGCGTGCTGGCGAAGGCCGAGACGGTGGCCCGGGCCTGGAGGAGTTCGGGCGGATCCACGCGGGTGCGCGGATCGGCGTACCAGAGGTCTTTCGTGCGGCTGTAGGACCAGCCCAGCGCGCGCGCTGCGGCGCGGATCCGGGCCTTCACCAGCCCGGCCGGCCCGGCGATCTCCCGCAGCAGGCCGCTCATCTCGGCATGCGGGTCGAGGGCCACGGCGCTCATGCGGCGACACTCCGAAGGGTATTCGGACATTCCGACGCTCTCCCGTGCTTCGATGCTGATCGCAGCAAGGGAGCACAGCGATGGAGGTCCGACAGGCGAACAGGAACAGCGATCCGGGATCTGCCGGCCGCCGTAGTCTTGGCGGGCATGGGTGGTCGGCAGGACCGGACGGGAGAGATGGATTGGTCAGCGCTAGGGCGGTTGCCGAGGTGCTGGCTATCCTGGTGGTCGACCTGATCGGCGTGCTGCCGGTCAGCGACCGGGCGGCGACGCTGGAGCGGCTGGCAAACCGGTTGGACGATCAGAGCCGGACGCCGGGCGGACGGGAGACAGCTGCGCTGCTCAGCAGCGTCGCTGAGGCGCTGATGCGGCTGGAGGGGTGAGGCCGGCATCAAGCCCGTGCCTCGATCTGACCCTCTTCGACAGGATAAAGGTCCGGGCGGATGCGCGAGCGGTGAACCCCAAGGATGCGCTCAAGCTCGATCACTCGCTTGGATGGGACCTGCTCCCATTGCTGCAGAGCCTGACGCGAAACGCCGAGCCGCTTAGCCAGCTCGTTCAAGCCGCCAACTGCGGACGCGGCCATCCGAATCTCAGATGCGTTCATGTGGCTCTGATGGCAGGTTCCGCTTGCGTACGCAAGCTATTCTTGCATGGATGCTAGCGGGGCTTCCCTTCTAATTGCATGATGGCGAACACACTCGGAATGGTGCTCAGAGCTGCGCGGCTTCGCTGGAAAATCAGCCAGCAAGCTATCGCTGATAGACTGAGCGTAACAAGGACGGCGGTCGGTCTATGGGAAACCGACCGGAATGCACCGTCGACTGAAAATCTTATCAGTATATGTCAGCTATATCACATTGATTTAGAAGCCGCCTCTCGCGGTGAGTTGAAGTTTGTTAACGGATACGACGATTACCACGCCACATTGGATGGCGCTTTTTCTGAGACCGTTGATCGAAAACGCAGCGAAGTGGGCTCGCAGCATGGCCTGATCGCTGATGATGACGTTGTTCCATTGTACATGACGGTGGCTGCCCCAGAGATGGACTACTTTTTCATCACTGAGCGACCATCACTGATGCTAGGGCGCCCAGCCGACGCGCCGAAGAGCGAAAGTATTTATATGTTGGCAATTATGGACAGTAAGATGGAGCCAGATTATAAGAAATTGTCGATGGTATATGTTGATGCGCGCGGAGTTCCTCGCATCGGTGATGATGTGATTATACGAGCCGCAGATTTTGACAGATTTTCTGGATCTAACCTCAATGCGTTCGATATGCAGAAATGTTATTTTGGGCGTCTAGAAAAATACGATCCTGAGCATCTCACAATCGCGCACACGAACCCCAGAAGCGTGATCCGCATCGCCTCGCAGCAGGCGATGTCGATCCACAAAGTCGTTCGGACCGACTGACGCAAGTATCACTTGCCAAGCGCGGCATGCAAGTTTAGCTTGCGACATCGCCTCAGCGGTGGAGCCCTCCCATGCCCGCATCGTCCGTCCGCGTTCCTGATCGTGTAGCCCCTCCCCTCAAGCCCGAACCCGCACACGCCGAGGCGGCGATCGCCCGGATGGTCGGCGGCGGGCCCTGCCGGCGCACCGTACTGGCAGGCTTGTCCGCGCCGGCGCTCACTGCGGCGTTCCCGGCGATGGCCGGCGGGACGCATCCCGACGCCGAACTGCTGCGGCTCGGCCGCGAGCTCGATGCCAACAACGCGACCTGGTTCGCCTTCCGGCCCGACTACGAGGCCGCCAGCGCTGCGCGCGATCGAGCGTTCGAGAAGAACGCGGACGCGATGAAGGCAGCACGTTTGCGCGGAAACGCTGCGGCCGACGAGCTCGCCGAGCGGCTCGGCGGGCGGCACGAGCCAGTGATCCGGCGTGGCAACCGCCTTGCCGACGAGTCCGACGCTCTGTGCGAGCAGATCACTCGCTTGCGGCCACAGACGCTCGAAGGCTTTGCTGTCATGCTCCGGGCGATGGCCACATGGCACGTCGGAGCGTGGGACCGGGAGCCCTTCTGGCTGGAGTGGGATGACCTGCTCGTCCGCACCGTCGTGGACACCGGGCTCGCGTTGGCCGGCGTCGATCGTCTCGGCCAGCCGGTGGCTGCCGCGTGAGCGCCGCCGTCCTCCCCTTCCCCGGTCCGCGGCCGGATCCGGTGACCGCGCTGCGCCGCGAGCTGTCGCGTGCGCTTGAGGCGGCCCTCGACGTCGTCGACGGCTTGGTCGCCCGCCTCGACGCCTTGGACGGCGATCCGGATCTGGAGCCGGATGCCGACGGCGAAGCGACGGTGGTCGAGTGGGTGGGCGCCGGCGCGCACCGATACAATGCCGGTCTCGACGACCACGGGAGCGCAGCATGATCGCCGTCGACCATGCACCCGCGATCGCGGCGTTCCTGGCTGAGCGCGCCGAGATGCCGGGCGCGCCCGGCGAGTCCTATGCCGCCTCGGTCCGCGCGGCCTGGCCCAGGGCCACCGGCGAGGAGATCGAGCGCGGCGCCCTGATCGCGCTGGAGCTGCTCGACCTGCGGCTCGCCGAGCTGCGCGCCGAGGCGCTGCCGCCCAGGCCGGAGCCGGGCCCGGAGCGCCGCGCGGAGATCGCTGCCGGCGTCGCGACGATCCTGTCCGAGATGGTCGACATCGAGGACCTGCCGGCGGCCATGCGCCGGATCGGCCGGCTCTACCCGGACCTGACGTGGTCGACCTTCCAAGAGGCGGTGTCCCAGGCCGGCAATCTGTGGCCGGCAGGCGAGGGGGACGCACCGTGACCGATCGAGCCCGCAGCACCCGCGCCGGCCGCCCCGCCCTCACCTTCGACGACCTGCCGCTGTTCGCGACCGACCGGGACATCGCCGAGGCGGTGGTCGGGCCCGACGATGCCGACAAGCGCGCGTGGTGCGCGAGCGTGGCGAGCCTGGAGGCGCACGGATTCCCGCGCCAAACCAGCCTCTACGGCAAGCGCTACGTCCCGGCCGTTCGGGACTTCTACGATCGCCAGTATGGTCCCGCAGGCCGCGCGCCCACCGACTCATCTGGGCAGCAGGAGCCATCGAGATGGACAAGCCCTCGATCAAGGCGCCGGGCCTGAAATTCCGGCCGCGCCGCGGCGGCTGGGCAGCGTACTGGATCCCCTCCCCCGAGGCCGTGAGCCGCGGCTACCCGAGCGGCACCGTCCCGCTGACGCGCTACCTCGACACGCCCGAGCTGCTCGTCGACCAATGCCAGCGCCTGCAGAACGACATGCTCGCGTGGCTGGACGGCCTGCGGCGCGATCCCCTTGCCTTCGACGGCACGATCGGCAGCGTGCTGCGCATCTACCAGCAGCACGAGGAGTCGCCGTTTCACGGGCTCCGGCCGGCGTCGCGTCGCCCGTATCTGCACTACCTGCGCCGCCTGGAGGCGGAGGTCGGCGACGTGCGCGTCGACGCCGTGACCGGCCTCCACGTGAAGCGCTGGCATGCCGGCTGGTCTGAGGCGGGCAGCAAGCCGGCGGCGGGACAGACGCGCCTCGCGGTGCTGAAGTCCGCCCTCACCTTCTGCATCGTGGCCGGGCATCGATCCTGCCGGACCCTGCGCGACGACATCCGCGAGCTGCGGGTGCCGGTGCCGCGGCCGCGCAGCATGTACGCCACCGTCGACCAGGTGCGGCGCGCGATCGCCGCCGCGCACGCGCTGGAGCGGCCCTCGCTGGCGCTCTGCTACGCCGTCCAGTTCGAGACCGCGCTTCGGCAGTGGGACGTGTCCGGACAGTGGTACCCGCTGCAGGACCCGACGATCTGCTCAATCGTCCACGGGCAGAGCAAATGGGCCGGCCTCGAATGGCGGCACATCGGCGAGGACCTGGTGCTGCGCTACACGCCGTCGAAGACGCGGGCGAGCAGCGGCGCCGAGGTGCTGATCGACCTGCGGCTGTGCCCGATGGTGCTCGAGGAGTTGGCATGCGTGCCGGACGAGGCGCGCTCCGGGCCGCTGATCGTCAACGAGGTGAGCGGGCTGCCCTACAGAGATCAGCAGTTCCTCTCGGCCTGGAAGCGGGTCCGAACGGCCGCCGGCCTGCCAGCGGAGCTGTGGAGCCGGGATCTGCGCGCTTCGGCGATCACCGAGGGCCGCGGCGGTGGCGCGCTGACGGACGATGCCGCGAAGGTCGCCGGCCACACCAAGTCGCGCACCACGGCAGACGTGTATGATCGGGAGCGTCTGGAGGCGCACCGCCGCTTCGCGACCGCTCGGCTCGGCCGACGCACCCCGAAATCAGAGGGCTGAACGCTCCGGGAACGTCACGAGGAACGTGCCGGGAATGTCGCCCGTAAGGTGCTGATCGGTAAATAAAATCTTAAGCGCATTGTTAAGTCCGCCTTAACCATGTCGGATCAAGCTCCTGTTGATAGACGGGTCCTTCAGCGCCCGCGCAGGGGATGGGTCGGATGGCCGAGGCGGCACGGCGTTACCAGCAGGCAGGCGGCTCTGACCTCGTGCGCCGCCTGATGGCCCGGCCGGTCCGGCTGGAGCAGCAGGTCCGGACTAGGATGCCCCTCCGCGACCCGCGCCGCGTCGACGCGTTCGCCGACGCCTACGCCGACGAGGCCGCGGACGACGCGGAGGCGCGGGACGAGGCCGACGAGATCGCCCGCCTCGAGACCGAGCTGCAGGTGATGAAGGCGGTACTCCGGGCCCAGCGGCAGGAGGTCGAGTCGCTGCGGGCGCAGCGCCAGCTCCTCACCGAATCGGCCCCGACCGACGATGTCCGCGCGACCCGCGAGCGCTGGGCGGCCCTGGTCGACTCGCTCCTGATCCGCGCCCGCTGATCCGTCACCAGGGCATGCGGGGGAGAGCCATGGGCGCGCGCTGCTCGCTCGTCGTCAACGGTCGGTCGGTCCGCGTCTCGACCGGCGACACGCCGCTGGAGGCGGCGCTGGCCGAGGGCATGATCGCGCCGCTGCAGGCGCAGTCCGGCAACCTGCTCGCCGGCCAGGGGATCGCTCAGGGGATCGCTCAGGGCAGCGCGGCGCCGTCCGGCCGCCGGCACCCGGCCCGGCGGGCCCGGGCCGAGGCCCTGCGCCCGGCCCTGCCCGGCGCCCCGATCCAGGGTCAGGAGGAGGCGCCGCCGCCGCCGGTCGCCGTCCGCAAGGGCACGGTCACGGAGATCCGCCGGCTCAGTCCCGGCATCCTCGAGATCGTCGCGACCCTGACCCGGCGCCCGACCGGCGAGCCCGGCCACCAGGCGCTGGTGACCTTCGCGGGTCTGCCGACGCGGACGCTGTCCCCGACCCTGCGGCTCGACGGCACGACCGAGATCAACGACGTGGTGTTTCACGTCGCCCGCGACCCCGAGGGCGATCCCCTCGACGGGCTCCGCCTCGACCAGCCGGTGCGTCTCAAGGGCCCCGTCGGCCGGGGGCAGTACCGCCCCGGGGGCGGCCGGCTCGTGCTGGTGGCGGCCGGCGCCGGCTTCGGCGCGATCTGGGCGATCGCCCGGGCGGCCCGCTACGTCGAGCCCGCCCGCGAGATGGCCCTGGCCGTCGGCGCCCGCGACGCCCTGGACCTCTACATGCGCGAGAGCCTGGACTGGCTGCGCCGCACCGGCGTCGGCCGGATCGTGCTCTGCGCCGATCGCGGCCGCCAGCGGCCGCCGGACGTGCGCTCCGGCCCGCTCAGCGCCCACCTGCCGAGCCTGCGCGCCACCGACGTGGTCCACGTGGCGGGCGACCACTCGACGGTCGGCGCCGTGCAGGTGCTCGCCGCCGCGGTGGGCGCCCGCTGCTACCCGATCGTGATCGACTGACCGGCGTCGCCTCGACGCGGCGGCGCCCGGCTGCTACCGGCGCCGGGCCGGCCGCACGGGGCCGATCCTGAGCCCGATCCGAGCCCCGATGGTCCGCGTCCTCTGCCTCGGCTACAGCGTCACGGAGCTGCCGGGCTACGTCGAGCGGGCCAACGCCCTGGCCGAGGCCGAGGGGCGCCCGGTCACGTTCCTCCGCAGCGGCTGGGGCGGCCATTCCCTGCCCTCCATCGCCGCGCTGATCGACGAGATCCTGGACGCGATCCCCTGCGACCGCGTCCTCCTCGAGCTGTTCACCGGCAACGTCCGCTACTTCGACGGCGCGACGATGCGGGCCTATCTCGACGACATCCTCGCGGCGACCGCCCGGCGGGACCTGCCCGTCGCTTTCCTCAACCTCCACCAGGGCGGCGTCGACTACGCGGCCGAGCCCGTCGCCGGCCTGCTGGCGGAGTACCGCGCCCTCTACGGGATCCCCTATCTCGACATCGCCGCTCCGGTGGCGGCCGCGGGCGCGGGCGACATCACCTACCTGCTGAAGGACGCGACCCACGTCACGCCGGCGGGCGCCGACCTCTACGGCACCCTGGTCTACAGCTTCCTGCGCGCACCGCCGCCGGGGCGGGCCTATATCGAGCGGTTCCGGACCCTGCCGGGCCGGTTCGAGGCCCTGCCGCTGCGCGCCCTGCCCGGCCTGACCTGCGGGTTCGCCCTGCGCCGCAACGGCATCCCGCTGGACTTCCTGGAGATCCCGGAGGGCACGCGCGTCGCCGTTCCCCTGGGGCGCCCCCGCGACGTGATCGGGCTCCTCGTGACCTACGGGCCGCGGGCGGGCACGCTGACGGTCGAGGACCCGGCGACCGGGCGGGCGCGGACCCTCGTCGCCTACGACGCGTTCTCCTACTACACGCGCGCGATGTTCCGCAGCATGACTCTCCCGGCGGCGCGCGCGCTGACGATCGCGCAGTCGGCGGAGCGCCCGGACATCGTCCTGCGCAAGGGCGCGCCGGATCCGGGCCCGCGGATCGGGCGCGTGTCGCACGTCGTCTGCCGGCGCAGACTCGGCCTCGCGCCGCGCGCCGCGCGCCAGCTTCACCGGCTGCGGCGCGGCCTGCGCCGCGTCGGATTGCGGCTCGGGCTCGTCCGAGGCGCCTGACCCCGGCCCCGTTCGGGCATAGTCATGCAGGCACGAGCGTTTGAATAACGCACCTTTATGGCATTCAATTTCTCGATTTCTATACTTATCAATTCAGTTTCTGTATCGGTTCGTGTCCTCGTGCGGGCGAAGAGTGATGTGATCGATCGTGGATTCCTCTTCGCGGCGTGTGATAAGCTGTGCCGGTGACGCCGGCGGAGATCGAACGGAATGCGGATCCTGCGCGATGCGAACCTGCATGTAAAAATGTCCGCGCCGCTCTTGTTCATGGTGATCGTGTGCGCCGCCTCTGCCGCGTACTCGCTCAGAGAACTCAGAGCGATCGAGGAGAGAGATAGATTTTTGGTGGATTACTATTTCGCGAGGCTCGAGATCTTCTCACGTGTCCGCGAAAAATTCGTCGATGCGGCGCTCATGAACCGCAATCTCATCATCGGCGAGCCGAAAGGCGACATCCCCCTCTTCCGCAAGCGCTACGACGCCTCCGTCAAGGCCGTGGCCGACGGCATCGAGACGCTGGAACAGGGCTCGCGGCGCGCTGAGATCGCGGCGCTGCAGCGCCAGATCGGCACCGTCGCCCGGGACTATTTCGACCTGCTCGACCGCTCCAACTACCTCGCGCTCCGGAATGACCGGCCGGCGGCGATCCAGGTCGGCGTGGTCGCCAGCCGGGAGGTCCGGGCGCAGTTCGACCGCGCGGCCCAGGCGTACGAGGCGGCGGCGGCGGCCCGCCTCGGCGAGGCGAAGATCGCCACGCAGCAGGGGGCCGAGCAGGCCCGGACGGTCCTGATCGGCGCCACGGTGGCGGGCCTGCTCGTCGCCCTGGGACTCTCCGCGGCCATCGTCGTGGTCGGTGTCACGCGGCCGCTCCACCGCCTCGTCGCCGCGCTGCGGCGCGTGGCGCAGGGCGACGGCGCCGCCACGATCGCGGAGGCGCGGCGCGGCGACGAGATCGGAGCGGTCGGCCGGGCGGTCGAGGCGATCCGGAGCTTGATCATCCGCAACGCCGAGGCGGAAGCCGAGGGCCGGCGGCGCGCGGACGCCGCCGCGGCCGCGGCCCGCAAGGACGCCACGATGGGCCTCGCCCGGACCTTCGAGGCGGCTGTGGCCAGGATCGTGGACCGGGTCTCGACCGCCGCGGGCGAACTCGAGGGCACCGCCCACCAGATGACCGCGACCGCCCAGGAGACGGCCAGCCAGTCCGGCGCGGTGGCGCTGGCGGCCGAGGCGGCGGCGGTCAACATCGGCACGGTGGCGGCCGCGACCGAGCGGCTCGGCAGCGCCATCCGGGCGATCGGCCGTCAGGCGGGCGGCTCGTCCGCGCTCGCCCAGCAGGCGGTCGGCGAGGCCGACCAGACCGCCGGGCTCGTGGCCGAGCTGCGGCAGGCGGCCTCCGAGATCGGCGAGGTGGTGCGGCTGATCGCGTCCATCGCCGAGCAGACCAACCTGCTGGCCCTCAACGCCACCATCGAGGCGGCGCGGGCCGGCGAAGCAGGCCGCGGCTTCGCGGTCGTGGCGGGCGAGGTGAAGGCCCTGGCCGAGAAGACCGCGCGGGCGACCGACGGGATCGCCGCGCAGATCGGCCGGATCCAGGGCGTCACCGGATCCGCGGTCGGCGCCATCGGCGCGATCATCGACCGGATCCGCGAGATCAACGGGGTGGCGATCGCGATCGCCGCGGCCGTGGAGGAGCAGGGCGCCGCGACCCGGGAGATCGTGCGCACCGTCGCCGAGGCGACGCGGGGCGCCGCGGAGGTCACCGGCACCATCGCCGGGGTGGCCGAGGCCTCCGATCGGACGGGGGTCGCGGCCGACCGCGTGCTCACGGCCGCCACCGCCCTGTCCCGTCAGTCCGAGGGGCTCGCGGCGGAGGTCGGGCGGTTCCTGGCCAACGTGCGCGCGGCCTGAGGGCGGCGCGGCCCGCTCCCGCGCGGGAGCGGGCCGGTGGCGACTCAGCCCAGGCGGACCCGCCAGATCTCCTCGGCGTACTCGCGCATGGCGCGATCGGAGGAGAACCACGCCATGCGGGCGGTGTTGCGGATCGCCTTCGCCCACCAGCCGCGGGGATCGCGCCACGCGGCGTCGATCGACCGCTGCACCCGCCAGTAATCGTCGAAATCGGCGGTGAGCAGGTACTGGTCGCGCCGGCGCAGGTCGTCGGTGAGCGGCCGGAACCGGCCCGGCTCCTCCGGCGAGAACCGTCCCGAGGCGATCATGTCGAGGGCGGCGGCCAGCCGCGGCGAGGCCTGGATCGCCCGGGCCGCGTAGTCCGGCTCGGCCTGCCGGGCGCGGACGCCGTCGGCCTCCAGGCCGAAGATGAAGATGTTGTCCGCCCCGACATGGTCGCGGATCTCGATGTTGGCGCCGTCGAGGGTCCCCACCGTGAGCGCGCCGTTGAGGGCGAACTTCATATTGCCGGTGCCCGAGGCCTCCATGCCGGCGGTGGAGATCTGCTCGGACAGGTCGGCGGCCGGGATGATCGATTCGGCGAGGCTCACCGAGTAGTTCGGCAGGAACACCACCTTCAGCCGGTCCGCGACCTCGGGATCGTCGTTCACCGCCTTGGCGACGTCGCAGGCGAGCTTGATGATCAGCTTGGCCTGGACGTAGCTCGGCGCCGCCTTGCCGGCGAAGATCTTCACCCGGGGCGTCCAGTCCCGGTGCGGCTCGGCCTTGATCGCCTGGTAGAGCGCCACGGTCTCGACCACGTTGAGGAGTTGGCGCTTGTACTCGTGGATGCGCTTGACCTGGATGTCGAACAGCGCGGCCGGATCGACGTCGATGCCGGTGCGCTCGGCGATGATCGCCGCCAGGGCCTCCTTGCGCTCCCGGCGCACGGCCGCGTAGCGCGCCACGAAGGCCGGGTCCTCGGCATGGGCCTCGAGGCCCCGGAGCAGCTCGGGATTGTCCAGCACGCCGGCGCCCACCGTCTCCACGGCGAGCCGGGTGAGGCCGGGATTGGCGTTGTGGAACCAGCGGCGGAAGGTGATGCCGTTGGTCTTGTTGACGATCTTGTCCGGATCCAGCGCGTGCAGGTCGGAGAAGACCGTCGAGCGCATCAGGTCCGTGTGCAGGGCCGAGACGCCGTTGACCCGGCGCGCGCCGTGGAAGGCGAGGTGCCCCATCCGCACCCGCCGCCCGTGCGACTCGTCGATCAGCGAGATCGACGCGAGGTAGGCCGCGGCATCCGCCGATTCCTGCCGGCCGTGCTTGGCCTGCTCCTCCAGGTGCATCCAGTTGATCAGGTAGATGATCTGCATGTGGCGCGGCAGCAGCCGCTCCATCAGCTCCACCGGCCAGGTCTCCAGGGCCTCGGGCAGGAGGGTGTGGTTCGTGTAGTGCAGCGTGTGCGTGGTGACGTGCCACGCATCCTCCCAGGAGAGGCCGTAGACGTCGAGCAGGACGCGCATCAGCTCCGGCACCGCGATGGCCGGGTGCGTGTCGTTGAGCTGGATCGCCGCGTGGTCCGGCAGGGACCGGACGTCACCGCGCTCGGCCACGTGGCGGGCCACGAGATCCTGGATCGAGGCCGCGGTGAAGAAGTATTCCTGGCGCAGGCGCAGCTCCTGGCCCTCGGCCGAGGAATCGCTCGGGTAGAGCACCCGCGAGATCGCCTCGGCGCGCATCCGCGCCGCGACCGCGCCGACGTGGTCGCCGCCGTTGAAGCGGGCGAGGTCGACGGGCTCGCCGGCCTCGGCCTTCCAGAGGCGCAGGCCGTTGACGTGGCGGCCGCGCCAGCCGACCACCGGCACGTCGTGGGCCACCGCCCGCACGGTCTCGGCCGGCTGCCAGTGGCGCCGGATCACGCCCTCCTCCGGCGAGGACAGCGTGACGGTGCCGCCGAAGCCGATCGCGTAGGTCGCCTCGGGCCGGGCGAATTCCCAGGGGTTGCCCTCGGCCAGCCAGGTCTCCGGCGCCTCGCGCTGCCAGCCGTCCTCGAAGGACTGGCGGAACAGGCCGTGGTCGTAGCGGATGCCGTAGCCCATGGCCGGGATGCCGATGCTGGCCATGCTCTCCATGAAGCAGGCGGCGAGCCGCCCGAGGCCGCCATTGCCCAGGGCCGCGTCGGGCTCGGCGTCCTGCACGGCATCGAGATCGATCCCGAGCTCCCGGAGCGCGCCGCGGGTCGTCTCGGTGAGGCCGAGATTGTTCAGCGCGTCCGACATCAGCCGGCCGATCAGGAATTCCAGCGACAGGTAGTAGACGCGCTTGTTCGGCACGCTCCGCTCGGAGGCCAGCGCGGCGGCCACGATCCGCTCGCGCAGGGCCAGCGCCGTCGCGGCGAACCAGTCGCGCGGGCGGGCGGTCTCGGGCGTGCGGCCGAGCGTGAAGGTGAGCTTGGCGCGGATCGCCTCGCGCAGGTCCACCACCGCGTCGCCGCTGCCGGACAGCACCGGGGCGGTCCAGGCGGCCGGGGCGGACGCCTCGGTTGCGCGCTCGTCGCGCGAGACATCTTGTGGCACAGGCCGGGTCAGAACATCGTTCAACACGTGCGGGTCCCCCAAAGTCGTCGCCCCGGATTCTAGCGCCGGGGGTATCGTGGGCGGATTATCTCTTTTGATGGATTGCCGCCGCATGAACGGACGGGCGATCCGTGCCCCGAAGCGTCCGACGATGCGGTCGGCTTCCGGCGAAGTCGTGGCAGCGCCGCTCCGGCGGAGCGCACGGACACGCCGGAGGAGATATGGCAGGGCGGCGTGACATTCCAGGCACAGCCGCGCGGCGTCGCCCTGCGTGAGGGGCATGCGCACAGGTTTTGGGGGCCGCAGCCATTCCCTGGGCGACGCCGCGTCGGGGCGTTTCGCGCGCGGCGCGCGCTCTCGGCGCATCCGTCACCGGTCGCCAGCGCGCGGGTCAGCGGTTAAGCGTGGGCCGCCGATGCGAGGGGCGCAGCATGACCGACACCGTCTGGTGGAAGCGCGGGACCGTCTACCAAGTCTATCCGCGCTCCTTTCAGGACACGAACGGCGACGGTGTCGGCGACCTGCCGGGCATCACGGCGCGGCTGGACTACCTCGCATGGCTAGGGGTCGACGCCGTGTGGATCTCGCCGGTCTACCCCTCGCCCATGGCCGATTTCGGCTACGACGTGGCGGATTACTGCGGGATCGACCCGCTGTTCGGCACGCTGGCCGATTTCGACGCCCTCGTGGCGGAGGCCCATCGGCGTCGGCTGAAGGTGATCCTCGACTTCGTGCCGAACCACTCCTCGATTGCGCATCCCTGGTTCTCCGAGAGCCGGTCGTCGCGCGCGAGCCCGAAGCGGGACTGGTACATCTGGCGCGACCCGGCGCCCGGCGGCGGCCCGCCCAACAACTGGCTGTCGAATTTCGGCGGCCCGGCCTGGACGCTGGATGAGACCACCGGCCAGTACTACTACCACGCCTTCCTGGCGGAGCAGCCGGACCTGAACTGGCGCAACCCCGCGGTGCGGGCGGCCATGCACGACGTGCTCCGCTTCTGGCTGGAGCGCGGAGTCGACGGGTTCCGGGTCGACGTGATCTGGCACCTGATGAAGGATGCGGGATTCCGCGACAACCCGGCCAATCCCGACTACGCGCCGGGCTCGCCCGAGATCAACCGCTTCACCCAGGTCTACTCCGCCGACCGGCCCGAGATCTTCGACGTGATCGCCGGGATGCGGGCGGTGCTGCGCCAGTACGGCGAGCGGGTGCTGATCGGCGAGATCTACCTGCCGGTGGAGCGGCTCGTCGCCTATTACGGCCCGGACCTGACCGGGGCCGACCTGCCGTTCAATTTCCAGCTGATCCAGACCCCGTGGCGGGCCGACGCGGTGGCCGACCTCGTGGCGCAGTACGAGGCGGCCCTGCCCGAGGGCGGCTGGCCGAACTGGGTGCTGGGCAACCACGACCAGCCGCGCATCGCCGCGCGGGTCGGGTCGGCGCAGGCCCGCATCGCCGCGATGCTGCTGCTGACCCTTCGGGGCACGCCGACCCTCTACTACGGCGACGAGATCGGCCTCGGCCACGTGCCAATTCCCCCGGACCGCGCCCGGGATCCCTGGGAGCACAACGAGCCCGGGCACGGCCGCGACCCGGAGCGCACGCCGATGCAGTGGGACGACAGTCCCCAGGCCGGCTTCTCCACCGCCGAGCCCTGGCTGCCGCTGGCGGCGGATTGGGCCGCCTGCAACGTCGAGGGCCAGCGCTCGGACCCGGGCTCGATGCTCACCCTGCACCGGCGGCTGCTCGCTCTGCGCCGCGACCACGCGGCGCTCGCCGTGGGCGGCTACCGGGAAGTGCCGCTGGGCAACGCCGAGGTGTTCGCCTACGAGCGCTTCGCCGACGGGGCCGTCCTGCGCGTGCTCCTGAATTTCGGCGCGGCGTCGCAGGACCTGCCGCTGCCCGAGGGGGCCTGGACCGTGCTGCTCTCGACCCGTCCGGGGCGCGCGGGCGAGCCGGCCGGCCTCACCCTCGCACTGGAGCCCGCCGAGGGGGTGATTCTGCACCGCGCCGGGTGACGCGAGGCCGCCTCGGCTCCGGCACCCGTCAGGCCGGGGACCGAATCAGGGGCTCGGCGGGCACCGCCGATCGGGCGAAGACGGACGAGCGGGACCCGTCCGGTTACGCCGGGCACCGTCGTTCCGGTCCGAAGATCTGTATCCAGCGGCAGAAATCCGCCGTGGCGGCGCGATTTCTCGCTGCGATGCCACATAGGTAAGTGACGCTTAATCACCACGGTGGCCTATTTTGTGCGTCGCAACGGAACCGTCGCGGCGAAGGAGCATTGGCCGTGGTTGAGATCGTGACAGCCGTGCCTGCCCGGTCGACTGCCAGACCGGGGCATTCCGCCCGGCCAGGATCAATGCTGATGCTCGATGCGCGCCGTGGTGGTCCCTTCGCCGAGTGGTCGTCCGGCGAGGGGAACGGCGTCGGTCCCGTACCGGTTCCGGCCCGGCCGGCCTCGCTGCGCCGCCGCATCCTCTACGCGACGCCCGAGATGGCGGATTTCGTGAAGACCGGTGGCCTCGGCGAGGTCTCGGCCGCCCTGCCCCGGGCCCTGGTCCCGCACTACGACATCCGCGTCCTGATCCCGGGCTACCGGCAGGTCCGGGCCGCCTTCCCGGAGATCCCGGTCGTCGCCCGCCTCGAGGGCTTCGCGGGCATTCCCGCCTGCGACCTCGGCCTGGTCGAGGCGGCCGACGGCCTGCGGATCTACGTCCTGCTCAGCCCCGACCTCTACGAGCGCGACGGCACGCCCTACGGCGACCAGCACGGCGATTTCGGCGACAACGACCTGCGCTTCGCCCGCCTCAGCCTCGCGGCGGCGGACCTCGCCACCGGCGCCGATCCCGACTGGGCGGCCGACATCCTGCACCTCAACGACTGGCAGGCGGCCCTGGCGCCGGCCTATCTCGCGTGGCGCGGCCGGCGGGTCCCGAGCGTGCTGACCATCCACAACCTCGCCTACCAGGGCCTGTTTCCCCGGGACGCCCTGCCCCGGCTCGGCGTGCCGGACTCGGCCTTCCAGGTCGACGGCGCCGAGTTCTACGGACAGCTCTCCTTCCTGAAGGCCGGCATCTTCTACGCCTCGCAGGTCACCACGGTGAGCGAGACCTACGCCCGGGAGATCCAGACGCCCGAGCTGGGCTGCGGCCTCGACGGGCTGCTGCGCACCCGTGCCGGCCAGGGCCGGCTCGCCGGCATCCTGAACGGCATCGACGAGACCTGGGATCCGACCACCGACCCGCACCTCGCCACGCGCTTCGAGATCGACGACTGGAAGGGCAAGCGCGCCAACACCGAGGCGGTGCGCCAGCAATTCGGCCTCGCGGTCTCCCGCGGGCCGCTCTTCGCCATCGTGTCGCGCCTCGTGCACCAGAAGGGCATCGACCTGAGCCTGCAGGCGGCCGAGACCATCGTGGCCGGGGGCGGCCAGCTCGTGGTGATCGGCCAGGGCGAGGGCCGGTTCGAGCAGGCGCTCCGCGGCCTCGCCCAGCGCCATCCCGACGCGGTCGGCGTGCATGTCGGCTTCGAGGAGGCGCAGGCCCGGCGGATGTTCGCCGGCAGCGACTTCCTGCTGATGCCCTCGCGCTTCGAGCCTTGCGGCCTCGCCCAGATGTACGCGCAGCGCTTCGGCTCCCTGCCGATCGTGCGCCGGACCGGCGGCCTCGCCGACACGGTCGAGGACGGCGTGACGGGCTTCACCTTCGGGGAGGCCTCGGCCGCCTCCTTCGGGGCGGCGGTGCGGCGGGCGCTGGAGGCCTTCGGCCAGAAGAAGCGCCTCAACGCCATGCGGCGGCGGGCCATGGCGGCCCATTTCGGCTGGGACCGGGCCGCCGAGGACTATGCCGGGCTCTACGGCCGGGCCATCGGCAACAGCGTCGGGCTGCGCTGGCGGGCGGCGTAGGGATTTCTCGCGGGCCCCCCTGCGGGGCGGGGAGGTCCGGTCGGGTCAGATCATCTCTGCCAACGGCGCGGGCGCTTCCCCTCGCGCCGCTTCACCGCGCCCGTCGTCCCGGGGCGTCGCAGCCGGACCCGGACGGATATGCCGGAGGGGGGCAACCCGGACCGCCGTCGGTGCGGACCTTGACCGCCGGCGGGCCTGGATCCCGGGCTCCGCTGCGCGGCCCCGGGACGACGCGGTGACGCCTGGGCGAAGGCGAAAGTCTCCTCACCCCTCCAGCAGGAAGATCATCGTGGCGAGCGGCGGCAGGGTCAGCGACAGGCTCTGACCCTGGCCGTGGCTCGCCTGATCGTCGGTGTGGCGGCCGCCCTGGTTGCCCAGGTTGGACCCACCGTAGACCCCGGCATCCGAGTTGAACGCCTCGCGATAGAAACCCGCCTGCGGCACGCCGATCCGGTAGCCCTCGCGCGGCACCGGCGTGAAGTTCGACACCACGATCGCCACCTCGCCGGGCTTGGCACCCTTGCGGGCCCAGGCGATGACGCTGTTGTCCTGGTCGTCCGCCACCAGCCACTGGAAGCCGGTATGCTCGACGTCGCGGCCGTAGAGGGCCGGGGTCGAGACGTAGAGCCGGTTCAGGTCGCGGATCACGCTCTGGACGCCCTTGTGCAGGGGATCGTCCAGGAGGTGCCAGTCCAGGCTGTTGTCGTGGTTCCACTCCCGCTCCTGGCCGAACTCGCCGCCCATGAACAGCAGCTTCTTGCCGGGATGCCCCCACATGAAGCCGTAATAGGCCCGGAGATTCGCGAATTTCTGCCAGCGGTCGCCCGGCATCTTGCCGAGCAGCGAGCCCTTCCCGTGCACGACCTCGTCGTGGGAGAGCGGCAGAATGAAATTCTCCGAGAAGGCGTAGAGCAGCCCGAAGGTCAGGTTGTGGTGGTGGTAGCGGCGATGGATCGGATCCTCCTGCATGAAATGCAGGGTGTCGTGCATCCAGCCCATGTTCCACTTGAAGCCGAAGCCGAGGCCGCCCGTGTAGGTCGGGTGCGAGACGCCCGGCCAGGAGGTCGATTCCTCCGCCACCGTGATCGTCCCCGGGGCGTGGCTGTAGGTCGCCTCGTTGGTCTTGCGCAGGAAGTCGATGGCGTCGAGGTTCTCGTTGCCGCCGTAGCGGTTCGGGATCCACTCGCCCTGGCGGCGCGAGTAGTCGAGGTAGAGCATCGACGCCACGGCGTCCACGCGCAGGCCGTCGAGGTGGTAGTGCTCCAGCCAGAACCGGGCGTTGGCGGCGAGGAACGTCGCGACCTCGGTCCGCCCGAAATTGTAAATGTAGGTGCCCCAGTCCTGGTGGAAGCCCTGGCGCGGGTCGGCGTGCTCGTAGAGGTGGGTGCCGTCGAACAGGCCGAGCCCGTGGGCGTCGAGCGGGAAGTGGCCCGGCACCCAGTCGAGCAGCACGCCGATGCCGGCCTCGTGGGCCGCGTCCACGAAGGCCGCGAAGTCCTCAGGGCTTCCGAAGCGGCTCGTCGGCGCGAAGAGCGAGACCGGCTGGTAGCCCCAGGACCCGTCGAACGGGAACTCGGTGATCGGCAGCATCTCGATATGGGTGAAGCCCAGATCCTTGACGTAGGGGATCAGCCGGTCGCCGAGTTCCTTGTAGGTGAGGTAGCGGTTGCCCTCCTCGGGCACCCGCGCCCAGGAGCCGAGATGGACCTCGTAGATCGAGATCGCCGCGTGGCGCGGGTCCTTGGCGCCGCGGGTGCTCATCCAGCCGGAATCGCGCCAGTCGAAGTCGCCCGTCCCGTGGGTGACCGAGGCGGTCTCCGGCGGGTGCTGGGCCGCGAAGGCGACCGGGTCGGCCTTGAGCGGGACCAGGGATCCGTCGGGGCCGCGGATCTCGAACTTGTAGCGCACGCCGGACTTGAGGCCCGGCACGAACAGCTCCCAGATGCCGCCGTCCTGCCAGAGGCGCATCGGGTGGCGCCGCCCGTCCCAGTCGTTGAAGTCGCCGACGACGCTGACCTTGCGGGCGTTGGGCGCCCAGACGGCGAAGCGGAAGCCGTCGATGCCGTCGAGCTGCCCCGACTGCGCGCCGAGCATCCGGTAGACGAGGTTGGTGCCGACCTCGCGGAGCGCCGCCACGTCGTACTGCTCGATCGAGGAGCCGAAGCCGTAGGGGTCGTAGCGGCGGCGCTTCGTCCCGTCCCAGGACTCGACCTCGATCTCGTAGAGGGGCCGGTGCTCGCCCTCGGCCTTCGCGACCCAGAACCCGTCCGGATGGCGCTTCTCGAAGGGCGCGGTGCGGCCGTCCATCACCAGGGTGGCGGCCCGCGCCTCGGGCAGCACGGCGCGCACCTCCCAGGCCTTCGGCCCGACCCGGTGGGGCCCGAGCACCGCGAAGGGGTCGCCGTGGTTGGCGGCCATCAGCGCGGCGATCGCGTCCGGGTGGACGCTCGGCGGCTGCGCGGCGCCGGAGCCCGGGACATCCGCGGTCCGCGCCGTCCCCGCGCCCGGGTCGGCCCGTCGTGCGAAGGTCTCGTCGATCGCCGTCATTCAGATGCTCCGGGCTCGTGTCCGTCCGTGTCCAGAATGGTGAGAACCCCACGGGCGGGGATTTCGATCCAGTCCGGCCGGTTGTTGGCCTCGTAGTCGACCTCGTAGAGCGCCTTGGTCAGCAGGCAGAGGCGCAGCAGACGGGTCCGGCTCTCCGGATCGGTCACCGCCGCCCGGGAGCCCTCGACCGCGGTCTCGTAGCCGGCGAGGAACGCCGCCTCGATCATGCCGCGCCACGCGGTCGCCGCGTCCCGCGCCCGCTCCTCCGAATCGGCGAACCGTGCGGTGATCTCCCGGATCACCGTCTCGGCGCCGTACGCGAAGGAGCGCATCAGCCCGGCGACGTCCCGCAGGGGCATCGACTTGGCCCGGCGCTCGTCGGCCGGGCGCGAGGGCTCGCCCTCGAAGTCGACGATGATCAGGTCGTTCTCGGCGACCAGCACCTGGCCCAGGTGGTAGTCGCCGTGGATGCGGGTCTTGTGGGCGCCCCGGACCGGCGCTTCGGTGAGCGCGGCGATCAGCGCCTCGACCTCGCCCCGGCGCTGGCCGAGCTCCGCGCAGGCCGGCTTGCCGGCGTCGAGGCCGCGGTCGGCGAGGCCCTTGAGCGCCCGGAAGGCGCGCTCGGCCTGGTGGCGGGCGTCGCGCGCCAGCACGGCGAGGTCGTCCCCGGTGAACGGCTCGGCCGCGAAGGCCGGGTCGTCGGTCTCGATGGCGAGCGCCGCGTGCAGCTCGGCGGTGCGCCGGCCGAGCAGGTCGGCCCAGGGCCGGTGGGCCTGGAACGCCTCCTCGGGGGTCGCGGCCTCGCTCTCGGGCGTGAGCACCACGGTCTCGAAGTCCCGGCGCAGGCCCTCCAGCATCAGGGTCCAGGCGTCGCCCTGGTTCATCACGAACTTCTGCAGGACCGCCAGGGCGGTCCGGGTGCCGTCCTCGGCGACGTGCTCCAGGGTGCCGAGCAGGGCGGGGGTGTTCGAGAACCCCGCCTGCTCGGTGAGGAAGCGGCCGACCTCGATCTCGGGATGCAGGCCCGGCTGCAGGCGGCGCAGCAGCTTGAGCATCATCTTCGAGCCGATGGCGATCGAGGTGTTGCTCTGCTCGCCCGAGAGCCGGCGGATGTCGGCCACGTCGACCGTGACGTCCGGGTCGAAGGCCGAGGTGACGGCGAAGACGAGCCGCCCGGTCTCCGTGGGGATCTCGCGGGCCTGCCGCATGTCGTCGATCAGGCAGGCGGCGAAGTCGTTGGAGCCGGCCGCCCCGTAGAGCAGGCCGGTGCGCGGCCCCCGGCGCACCCGCGCCACCGCGAAGGGCATGAGGGTCTCGTCCTCGCGGCCCTCCTCGACGCCCACGGGCACGAAGTATTCCTGGGTCTCGCCGCTGGCGAGCTGCACCTGCAGCCGCGGCAGCAGGAAGCGCGCGCTGCCGTCGACGTCCTTCAGGGCGGCGCAGTCGACGACCTTCGTGGCCTTGATCCGCGAGCCCTTGGCGCCGAACCAGCGCCGGCTCGTCAGGAACGGCGGCACCACGGTGCGCTCGAAGGCGACGCGCTCGCGCCCGCTCATCAGGGTCTCGATCCCGCCGGTGAGCACGAGGGTGAACAGCTCGGGCGGCTCCTGCTGCGGGCCGATCACCCCCGACCGGGCGGCGCTCAAGGAGAACCAGTAGAAGCCGTAGGACGGCAGGGTCAGCAGGTAGGGCAGGTCGCCGATCGGCGGGAACTCGGTGCCACCGGTCAGCTCGATCGGCACCGCGGTGCGCAGCTCCGACAGGTCGAGCTGCACCGCCTGCGGCGCGCGCGACAGGTTCGCCACGCACAGGATCCGCTCGTCCTCGTGCTCGCGGATCCAGGCGAGCACCTTCCGGTTCGACGGGTACAGGAACTGGATGGTGCCGCGCCCCAGCGCGACGCTGTTGTTGCGGATCGCGATCATGCGCCGCGTCCAGTTCAGCAGGCTCGTCTGGGCCTGGGTCTGCGCCTCGACGTTGATCGCGTCGAACCCGTAGATCGGGTCCTGGATCGCCGGCAGGAACAGCTTCTGGGGATTCGCCCGCGAGAAGCCGCCGTTGCGGTCGGGCGACCACTGCATCGGCGTGCGCACGCCGTCGCGGTCGCCGAGGTAGATGTTGTCGCCCATGCCGACCTCGTCGCCGTAGTAGAGCACCGGCGTGCCGGGCATCGACAGGACGAGGGACTTCATCAGCTCGATCTTGCGCCGGTCGTTCTCGAGGAGCGGCGCGAGGCGTCGGCGGATGCCGAGGTTGATCCGGGCGCGCCGCTCGGCGGCGTAGAACGACCAGAGGTAGTCACGCTCCTCGGCCGTGACCATCTCGAGCGTCAGCTCGTCGTGGTTGCGCAGGAAGATCGCCCACTGGCAGCCCTCCGGGATTTCCGGGGTCTGGCGCATGATGTCGGTGATCGGGTGCCGGTCCTCCCGGGCGATCGCCATGTACATCCGCGGCATCAGCGGGAAATGGAACGCCATGTGGCACTCGTCGCCGTCGCCGAAATACTGCGCGGTCTCCTCGGGCCACTGGTTGGCCTCGGCGAGCAGCATCCGGTCGGGGTAGCTCGCGTCCAGCGCGGCGCGGATCGCCTTGATGACGTCGTGGGTCTCGGCGAGGTTCTCGCAGTTCGTGCCGTCGCGCTCGATCAGGTAGGGGATCGCGTCGAGCCGCAGGCCGTCGACGCCCATGTCGAGCCAGTAGCGCATCACGTCGATGACCGCTTCCAGCACCTTCGGGTTGTCGAAGTTGAGATCCGGCTGGTGACTGTAGAACCGGTGCCAGAAATACTGCTTGGCGACCGGGTCCCAGGTCCAGTTCGACGCCTCGGTGTCGAGGAAGATGATCCGCGTGTCCTTGTACGGCTCGTCGGTGTCCGACCAGACGTAGAAGTCGCGCTCGGGCGAGCCGGGAGGGGCCTCGCGGGCGGCCTGGAACCAGGGGTGCTGGTCCGAGGTGTGGTTGATGACGAGCTCGGTGATGACCCGCAGACCGCGCTCGTGCGCCGCCTCCACGAAGGCCTTGAAGTCCTCCATGGTCCCGTAGGACGGGTTGATGTCCCGGTAATCGGCGATGTCGTAGCCGTCGTCGCGCAGCGGCGAGGGATAGAACGGCATCAGCCAGATCGCCGTCACGCCGAGATCGCGCACGTAGTCGAGGCGCTGGGTCAGGCCCTCGAAATCCCCGATCCCGTCGTTGTTCGAGTCGAAGAACGACTTGACGTGGATCTGGTAGATGATGGCGTCACGGTACCATTGCGGGTCGCTGCGATCGATCATCGCGTCGCTGCCTCATCGGTCGAGTCTGACGGGACCGGCGGGGGACCCGGCCGGGGCGCGGGCGGCGGGCCGCCGCGCGGGTGCGAGGGTCGGCGGCGGGAATTCCCGCCGCCGCATTCAAGGGCCATGGCCGAGTGCCACGCGCGGCCTCAGCCCGCAACCCGCCGCGGCGCCCGGAGGCGCCAGATCACGCAGGATCGCTCGGCCGGATCGAGGGCGATGCGGTGGGTCTTGCCGCGCAACTCGAACGTGTAGCCCTGGAGCAGGTCCTCGACCTCGACGGCGCCGTCGTCGGGCAGGCCGAACAGCCAGAGCGGCACCTCGTAGGTGCATTCCTGGCGGTTCTTCGGGTCGAGGTTGACCATGGTGAAGACGCAGTTGTCGCGCTCCGGCGTCGCCTTGGCGTAGGCGATGATGTTGTCGTTCCAGGCGCCCGTGAAGGTCACGTTGCGGAAATCCCAGAGAGCGGGATTCTCGCGCCGGATCCTGTTGAGCTTGACGATGTGCTCGCGGATGTTGCCCGGCCGGTCGTAGTCCCAGGCCTTCAGCTCGTATTTCTCGGAGTTGAGATACTCCTCCTTGCCCGGGTACGGCGCGGCCTCGCACAGCTCGAAGCCGTTGTAGATGCCGTAGACCGACGACAGGGTCGCGGCGAGCGTGCCGCGGATGACGAACCCCGCCCGCCCGCTGGTCTGGAGGAAGTACGGGTTGATGTCGGGCGTGTTGGCGAAGAAGTTCGGGCGGTAGTACTCGCCCATCTCGCCGGCCAGCTCCAGGGCGTAGTCGGTGAGCTCCTGCTTGGTGTTGCGCCACGTGAAGTAGGTGTAGCTCTGCTGGTAGCCGGCCTTGGCGAGCTTCTTCATCATCTTCGGCCGGGTGAAGGCCTCGGCGAGGAAGATCGCGTCCGGGTAGCGGCCGTTGACCTCGCCGATCACCCATTCCCAGAACGGGATCGGCTTGGTGTGCGGGTTGTCGACCCGGAAGATGCGCACACCGCGCGCGCACCAGCCGAGCAGGATGTCGCGCAGCTCGATCCAGAGCGAGGGCAGGGCGCCCCCGTAGAAGTGGACGTTCGAGATGTCCTCGTACTTCTTCGGCGGGTTCTCGGCGAATTTCAGGGTGCCGTCGGGGCGCCACTCGAACCATTCCGGGTGGTTCTTGATCCAGGGATGGTCCGGCGAGCACTGGATCGCGAAGTCGAGGGCGATCTCCATGCCGTAGGCGTGGCTCGCCGCGACCAGCCGCTCGAAATCCGCGAGCGTGCCGAGGTCGGGATGCACGGCCTCGTGGCCGCCCTCCTCGGCGCCCACCGCGTAGACCGAGCCGACATCGCCGGGCTCGGCCTTGAGGGTGTTGTTCTTCCCCTTGCGGTTGGTCCGACCCACGGGGTGGATCGGCGTGAAGTAGAGAACGTCGAAGCCGAGCTCGCGGATCTCGGGCAGGCGCCGGATGACGTCGTCGAAGGTGCCGTGGCGGTTCACGTCCATCGACTGGGAGCGCGGGAAGATCTCGTACCAGGCGGAGAACCGGGCCGCGAGGCGGTCGGCGATCACCGGCAGGGTCACCGGATAGCGGGTCAGGTTCACCCGCTCGGCGTTCCGGCGCACGAGGCTCGACGCGTCGGGGGCGAGGATCCGGTCGAGCTGGGCGGCCGAGCCGGTCTCCTCGGCGGCGAGCGCGGCCACGAGCGCGGCGAGGCGCTCGGCGTCGCGGCCGCCGCGGGTCCGGGCGAGCGAGGCCGCGGTCCCGACGAGCGCCACGCCCTCGATCGTTTCCAAGCGGACGTCGACGCCGGCGGCGCGCTTCTTCAGGGTGTCGCGCACCCAGGACGAGAACGCGTCGCGCCACGCGATCAGGGTGAACTCGTAGCGGGCGTTCCGCTCCAGGGGGAAGTGCCCGGCCCAGCGGTCGTTGTCGACGAAGACCATCGGGTCCTCGCGCCAAGTCTCGCCTCCAGACGCCTCGGTGCCGGCGACCCGCGACAGGATCGCGGCGTCGATGATCTCGTGGCCGTCGGAGAAGATGTCGGCCTCGACCCGCAGGGACTCGCCGACGATCCGCTTCACCGCCGAGCGACCGCCGTCGATCTCGGGGCTGACCGCCTCGATCACCACCCTTCCCTCCCCGTCCGGGGTGCCGCGCGCCGGCTGGCGGGCGAGCTCCTGGGCGCTGGCCGCGAGGATGCGCAACTCGCCCGGCATCAGGTCGATGGCGCTGCCGGGATGGAACGCGATCGGCTCGGCCTCCGGGGTCCGGTCGACGAAGGCGCCGAGCATCCCGCCGGTGCGGGCGACGAGCGCGCCGGCCTCGACCGGCACCGGCCGGTCGGTCGGGTTGTAGAGCACGATCAACCCGTGCCGCGCCGAGGCCGGGTGGCCGGTGTCGAAGCGGGCGAGCGCCACCAGATCGCTGTCGGGGGCCGAGATCCGGATCTGCGCGCCCTCGACATTGGCGGCCGGCAGCTCCGCCCGCAGGGCGTTGATCGCCCGAATGGAGCCGGAGATGTCGATGCCGGTCTCGTTCTCGCGGTCGCGCGGGGTGGTCTCGACCACGTGCAGCGCCCGCCGGTAGCCCCACTCGTAGCCGATCGGCATGAGGACGCCGGCCGAGAAGAAGGCCGCGAGCGCGTAGCGGGTGCGCAGATGCGCCGCCACCGCCTCCGGGCCGCCGCCGATCTCGGCGGCGAGCCGCGTCATGTCGTGGTTCTCGGGGAAGGCGATCGAGGGCGCCAGCACCCGCAGGCGCTCGTACTGCTCGAGCGCCCAGGGCTTCCTCAGGTCCCACCACGCGAAGGAGTTGAACAGGTAGTCGAAGCCGGCGCCGGCCGTGGCCCGGGCCTCCTCGAAGGTGCAGCCCAGGGTCTCGGCGGCGAACAGGCATGCGGGGTCTTGGCTCTTGGCCTGCCCGATCAGCACCCGCCAGGTCTCCGGTGGCACCTTGTAGGCGGCGTCGCACCGGAAGCCCTTCACGCCGAGGCCCTGGAGATGCGCCACGTAGGCGCCCCAGATCCGGGTGAGTTCGTCCCGGACGGAGGGGGTGTGGTAGTCGAGCTCGGCCAGGTCGCCCCAGACGGTGCGGATCGACGGGTCGTCCGGGTCGACGGCGGCCGGGTGCATGATCGAGCCGTCGGGCTCCTTCATGAACAGGTCGGGCCGCTCGGTGGCGAGCCGGGCGTTGTCGGCGGTGTGGTTGATCACGAGGTCGGTCATCACCGACAGGCCCAGCGCCGCGGCGGCGGTGCAGAAGCGGCGGATCTGCTCGTCGTCGGGCGTGCCGTCGGGGTCGCGGAACCGCTCGTCGAGGCGCTCGGGATCGGCGACCGCGTAGAGGCTCCGCGAGCCGCCGGTCTGGTGGAACGGGTTGAGGTAGACCCAGTCGAAGCCGAGGGCGGCGATCCGCGGCAACTCGGCCGTCCAGTCCGAGACGCGCCCGACCAGGAGCGGGAACAGGTTGTAGATCCGCGGCCCCTCGGCCCGGGGGGCCAGCGCGGCCGGCAGGACGGCCGCGGCCCCGGACGTCGCAGCGGCTTTGGTCGGTGCGTTCATGCTGCCTCTCGGCTCCCGTTCCCAGTGTCGTAACGCCCGAACCGCCGGGCTGTGCCGCGCGATCCGGTCCGACGTGTCTCAGCAGAGTCGCGTGACAGGGCTGCGGAGGAGCCACCGGAAGACGCGCCCGGACCGCCGCCGTCTCTGCGAGCGGCGCCACGCTGATCCAGGTCGCGCTGCCCTGGGTCGCCTCGCTCCGCTCGCGATGACGGCGCGGTCACGGTTCCCGCCGCAGCACCGCGTAGGGGAGGTCGCGCAGGAGAGCGCCGAGATCGGCCCCCTCCCCCTGGACCACCCGCCCCGATGCGAGGTCCCGCCAGCGGGTGCCGGCCCCGAGGTCGACCCGGGTGCCCGCGAAGGCCTCGCCCGACCAGACGGCGTCCCCGACGAAGCCCGCCACCAGCCGCGGCACCGCCACGAACAGGTCGCCGCCCTCTTGGACGGGGTCGGTCCGCCGGTAGGCGATGACGTGGTCGGCCCGGGCGCCGGTGGCCGCGACGGGCTCGTAGGCGGCGCTGGCGTAGAAGTCCGGGCGCTCGGCCCGCTCGGCGAGGAGCCGCGTCAGCGTCGCCTGCTTGACCCGCCCGTCCGGCCAGTGGCCCAGCAGCTCCGCGGGCGCCCCGCCCTCCTCCAGCATCCGTTCCAGCGCCGGGTAGTCCACCGGGCGGCGGTTGTCGGGGTCGACGAAGGAGAAGTCCCAGATCTCGGTGCCCTGGTAGGTGTCGGGCAGGCCCGGCAGGGTGCATTTCAGAACCGTCCGGCCGAGGCTCGCCAGCATGCCGAGATGGGCGAGACGCCGGGCGAAGGGCCTGAGCGCGCTCAGGAAATCCGAGCCCGGGGCGATCAGCGCCGTGAACAGCCGCTTGACCGCGCCCTCGTAGACCTCGTCGACGTTGACCCAGCTCGACCGGCGCTTGCCCTCCCGCATGGCCTTCTCGCCGTAGGCGATCAGCCGGTCCCGGAAATCCGCGATCGCCCCGGCCTCGTCCCGCTCCAGAAGCTCCAGCGGCCAGGCGCCCAGGATCGCCTGGAAGAACATCCACTGGTCGTTGGCGTCCGGGGCCGGCTCGCCGTCGATCCGGGCGAGGTGCGGGCCGGCGACCCGCTGCCACAAGTCCCAGGCCCTGGCCCATTCCTCGGGGATCTCCGAGAGGGCGAGCAGCCGCGTGCGGGCATCCTCGCCCCGCTTGGTGTCGTGGGTCGCGGTGGTGATCATGGCGCTCGGCCAGTCCCGGGCGCGGGCGATCTGCAGATCGTGGAAGTGCTCCGCGTCGATCCCGTACTCGCCCGGATCGCCGCCGACCTCGTTGAGGCCGAGGAGACAGGCGTAGCGGTAGAACAGCGTGTCCTCCAGGCTCTTGGCCATGACCGGGCCGGTGAGCTGCTGGAACCGGCGGCGGAAGCGCAGCACCACCCGCGGGTCCGGCCGGCCGGGGCCCGCCGTCTCGACCCGACCGAGCAGGACGTCGGCGGCGAAGTCGTGGACCGAGCGGTCCGGCAGGCTCGACCAGCGCTTGGCCTTGGCGACGGCGCCCTCGATCAGGCGGACATCCTCGGGCTCGACCTCGCCCTCCTCCAGATCCGACGGCAGGTAGCTCCGGTAGGTCGGGAAGCGCGCGATGATCTCGATCAGCGCCCGGCGGAGCGCGTTGACGGTGAAGTCGCGGGTGCGCCGGTCGGCGTCGGCGACCTCCTTGAGGTCGGTGGTCAGCACCTCCAGCTCGCTCGCGAAGCTGATCTCGAGGATCTCGGCCTTGGCGGCGCGGAGCTGGAAGCCGTAGGGCTCGTCGAACCCCGTGGCCCAGGTGTAGAGCCGCTCGATTTTCCCGCGCCGGCTCTTGTCGACCAGGATCCCGTCGAGCTGGTTGAGCACGTCGTAGCCCGTGGTCCCGGCCACCGGCCAGGGCCGCAGCCGCTCGCCCGGCTCCAGGATCTTCTCGACGACGACGTAGAAGCCCGGTCCGACAGCCGCCTGGAGCGCCCTTGCGTAGCCCAGCGGGTCGGCGAGGCCGTCGATATGGTCGATGCGCAGGCCGTCGATCCGGCCCTCGCGGACGTGCCGGAACACGGTCTCGTGCGAGCGGTGGAAGATGTCGGACAGCTCGACCCGCAGGCCGGCGAGCGAGTTCACGTCGAAGAAGCGGCGGTAGTTGATGTCGCTCGACGCCACCCGCCAGTGGGCCAGCCGGTAGGCCTGCGCCTCCAGCAGCCGGTGCAACGGCCCGAAACTGTCCGGGCGGCCTTTGAAGCCGTTGAGCAGCGCCAGCGTGCTGGCGGTGGCCTCCTGGATCAGCGGCGACACGCCGTAGATCTCGGCGAGCCGGCGCTTCAGCCCCTCGGCCTCCTCGGGGAAGCCTTTGCGGCGGGTCTCGTCGGTATCGATCGACATCGCCCGCAGCCGCTCGGAGATGGCGAGCAGTTCCGCGGTGGTGTCGTCGTCCACCGCCCCGATCGCGGCGATCACCCGGTTGAGGATGGTCGGGTAGCTCAAGGGGCGGATCGGCAGCTGGTGCTCGTAGTGCCAGACGCTGAAGGCGCCGGTCTCGGGGTCGAACTTCAGCTCCAGCGTGCCCTTCTCCAGGGCCTCACCGTAGCGGTCGCCGAGGAATGGGATCACGAGGTTGCGCCCGGCCCCGAGCCGCTGCCAGTCGATGTCGAAGGCGTCGGCGAAGGGCGACAGGGAACCCCATTCGAGCACCGAGAGCCACCACGGATTGTCGGAGCCGCCGACGCCCATGTGGTTCGGGACGATGTCGAGCAGGAGCTTGATCCCGTGGGCGTGGAGCGTCTCGGAGAGCGCGATGAAGCCCTCCTCGCCGCCGAGCTCCGGGTTGATCGCGCCGTGATCGACGATGTCGTAGCCGTGGGTCGAGCCGGGCCGCGCCTTCTGGAGCGGCGAGGCGTAGACGTGGCTGATCCCGAGCCGGTGCAGGTAGGGGACGATCCGGCCCGCATCCGCGAAGGTGAAGTCCTTGTGGAACTGCAGCCGGTAGGTCGCGCGCGGCGGCGGCGCGGCGAGCCGCGCGGCGCCCGAGCGCGGGCCCCGCGCCTCGGCCGAGAGGGACGCCGCGAGCTTCGCCAGCGGCCCGCCGGGGGCGGCGATGTCCACGAGATCCCGGTCGAGCTTGCGCCGCCAGTTCGGGTAGCCCTCGGTCGAGCCGGGCACGTTGGCCTGGGCGAGTTCCGAGACCACGTCCTCGTACTGGACGGCGGTGAGCATCGCGGGCGCGCGGGCGAGGTAGCGGGCGGCGGCCTCGAAGGGCGCGGAATCCGGCGGCTCGGCGGAGGGCAGCAGCTGCTCGGCCGCCAGCGCCTCGGCGAGGCGGCGGCGCTCGACGACGCGCTCGCCCCGCTCGACCTCGGCCCGCTCCTGATCGTAGAGGCCGAGCGACTGGCGGGTGTCGGTGTCGACCCCGCGCCACCAGCCGACGAAGGTCGGCAGGTCGTGGGTGGTGATGGCGGTGAGCGCGTCCCGCGGGTAGGCCGAGGGCGGCTTGAAGCGTCCGTCGGCCTCGCGCTCGAAGGCGAGGATCCGGTAGCTCAGCACCCCGGCCCGCATCAGCGCGTCGGAGAAGCCTTCCGGCGCCGTGCCGAGATCCTCCGCGATGACGAGGCACTTGTTGCGGTGGCTCTCCAGCCGCAGCACCGCCAGCATCGGCTCGAACGGCATGGCCACGTAGGCGCCGGCCTGGGCCCCCGCCCCCAGCGGGATCAGGAACAGGCGGGCGAGCTGGAAGGCGTGGTCGATCCGGATCGCGCCGGCGTGGCGCATGTTGGCCTGGACCAGGGCCCGGAAGGCCGCGAGCCCGTCGCGCTCCATCGCCAGCGGATCGAAGGCCGGCAGGCCCCAGTTCTGGCCCTTCGGTGCGAGCAGGTCCGGCGGCGCGCCGATCGACACCTTGTCGGCGAAGCGCTCGGGATGCGACCAGATCTCGGAGCCGCCCCGGTCGGCGCCGACCGCGAGGTCGCGGTAGAGCCCGACCCGCATGCCGGCCCCGAGCGCCGCCGCTGAGGCCTCGGCGAGCTGCCGGTCGGCGAGGTACTGCAGCCATGCGTGGTAGCCGACGAGGTCCGCGTTCTCCGCCGCGAAGGCTCGGACCGCCTCCGTGCCGGCGCGGCGATACGCCTCCGGCCAGTCGCCCAGCCAGTGCGCCCCCTGCCCCCGGAAATGCTCGGACAGCGCCTCGAACAGGGCGTGCGCTTCGAGATCCTCCCCGCCCTCCTGGCGGAACTGCTCGAAGCCCGCGTCGGTGCCGGCCCGGGCCGGCGACTCGGCCCAGAGCACCCGGAGCACCGGGTCGAGCACGTCGTGGACGCCCTGGTGGTCGACGAGGGCAGCCTCGCGCAGAGCCGTGATCGCGTCCGCGCGCTCGGCGAGCAGCGCCTCGGCCCGGGAGCCCGCGAGCCCCGGCAGGCTGCGCGGGGCGATGAACAGCGTCTCCAGGAACAGCCGCGAGGAGGGCGAGTAGGGCGAGATCTTGGTCCGGTCGGAGCCGAACAGGGCGTGGACCGGGCTGAGCCCCAAGAACGCCGCCCCGCGCAGGGCGGCCTCGCGGGCGGCCTCGCCGGCATCCGCGTAGGTGCCGATGCCGATATTGGTGGCCGAGCGCAGTCCGTAGAGTTGGGCGGCCATGCCCCAGTCGGAGGCGCCCTCCTCCGTGTAGGGCCGCGGGCGCCAGCAGCGCTGCGGCGCGGCGATCACCCAGGATTCGGTGCGGGTCTGCCCGGCCTGGACGGTGAGGCGGTGATAGCCCGGGGTCAGCGGCGGCAGCTCGAAGCCGGGCTCCGACCCCTGCGGGTTGGCCCGGCCCTCACGAGCGGCGCCGCGCTCGTCGACGAGGCGCCAGACCAGGGTGTGGGGCGCGCCGTCCGGCGGGCGCACCGGCACCCGGGCGGCCCGGCGGGCCTCCACCGGCAGGAGCGGCGGGATCAGGCCGCGGCGCAGGCGCTCGACCTCCGCGAGGCTCGCGGCGATCGCCGCCTCGTCCTCCACCGCGAAGCCGAGGGCCGCCAGCAGGCCGCGGCGCACCTCCAGCGACGTCTCGACGGGCTGGCCGAAGGCGTCGGTGTAGCCGGGGGCGACGCCGACGAGGTCGGCGAGTGTCTCGAGGCGGCTCACGCGCGGGACTCCGTCAGGAACACGCCCGTCCAGGACGGGAGATCGCGTCCGGCCCCGTCCGGGGCGTTGGTCCAGACCGGCCGGGCACCGCCCGGATCCAGCGCGAAGGGTTCGGTCCCGACATTGGCGACGAAGCGCAGGGTGCCGGTGCCGAAGCGCCACGTGCAGTCGACCACGTCCGGGCGCGGCATCGCGGCGGCGGCGCCGTCGTAGCCGGACTTCGCCAGGGGCACGACCACGTCGCGGCGCAGCCCCAGGAGCCGCGTCGTCTCGGCCAGCACCTCGCGGTGGGGCGAGCGCTCCCGCTCGGACCAGTCGAGCTTCGAGGCCGCGAAGGTCTCGGCCTCGGTCGGGTCCGGGATCTTGGAGGTGTCGTCCGCGAAGGCCGCGAAGCTCTTGAACTCCCGGCGGCGTCCGTCGCGCACCGCCTTGTTCAGGTCCGCGTCGGGCGCGAAGTCGACGAAGAACAGGAACGGCGCCGAGGCCGACCATTCCTCGCCCATCCAGAGCATCGGGATCTGCGGTGCCAGGAGGAGCCCGGCCCGGGCGAGGTCGAGTTTCTTGGGATCCGCGAGGTGGTTGAGCCGCTCGCCGAGCGCCCGGTTGCCGACCTGATCGTGGTTCTGCAGGAAGGTCACGAAGGCGGAGGGTGGCAGGTGCCCGGAGGGCTCGCCGCGCGGGTGGTTGTCGAGCGTCGGGAAGGGCTCGCCCTGGTAGGCGAAGCCCTCGGCGAGGCAGCGGGCCAGGTGGGCGACCGGTTTGTCGGCAAAACTTTTATAGTAGCCGGCGTCCTCGCCCGTCAGCAGGACGTGCCAGCAATGGTGCAGGTCGTCGGCCCACTGGGCGTCGTGCATCTTCGGGCGCCCGGCGGCGTCGCGCTCCAGCCAGCGGGCCTGGTTGGCCTCGTTCTCCAGCATCAGGTGGATCTGCCGGTTCGGGAAGATCCTCCGGACCGTCTCGCCGAGCTCGGCCAGGAAGTGGCGGGGCGAATCGTCGAGGATGGCGTGGACGGCGTCGAAGCGCAGGCCGTCGAAATGGTACTCCTCCAGCCAGTACAGGGCGTTCTGGATGAAGAACTGCCGCACCGTGGCGCCGCTCTCCTTGCCGTCGAAGTTGATGCCCGCGCCCCAGGGGGTCTGGTGGCGCTCGGTGAAGAACGTCCCGGCATAGGCGTGGAGGTAGTTCCCGGCCGGCCCGAAGTGGTTGTAGACCGCGTCGAGATAGACCATCAGGCCGAGCCCGTGGGCGGCGTCGATCAGGCGCTTGAGGTCGTCCGGTCGACCGTAGGCGCCGTCCGGCGCGTAGGGCTGGACGCCGTCGTAGCCCCAGTTGCGCGAGCCCTTGAAGTCGGCGAGCGGCAGCAGCTCGAGGGCGGTGACGCCGAGCGCCTTGAGGTCGGGAAGCCGGGCCTGCAGGCCGGCATAGGTGCCCTCCGGCGTCGCGGTGCCGACATGGCACTCGTAGATCACCGCCTCCTCGAAGGGCCGCCCGGTCCAGCCCGCGTCGGACCACTCGAAGCTCCGCGGGTCGATCACCTCGCTGAGGCCCGAGACGTCGTCCGGCTGGAAGCGGGAGGCGGGATCGGGCACGACGAGGTCGCCGTCGACGCGGAAGCCGTAGCGGGCGCCGGGCTTCACCCCCGGCAGGGCCGTGCGGCGCCAGCCGCCGCCGGATTCGGGCAGCGGGTGGTCGACGCCGTCGACGACGAGGTCGACGCTCCGGGCGGTGGGCGCCCAGAGGGCGAAGCGGACGCCGCCCCCGACCATCTCGGCCCCGAAATCCATGCTGTGGGCGCGCCGCATCGGGCCACCGTCCTCGTCATTGGCCGCGCGACCGGGACGCAAGCGCGGCAGGATCATCTGTCGTGGGAGAAGGCCCCGGGCCCGATCCGGTTCCCGCAGCGCAGCTATGGCGGAGCGGCCGCGTGGCAATGGGGTATCGGCGGGCGTGACGGCGAGGTGACGGCCAGGTGACGGCGGAGGGCAGCGGCGTGACGGCGGGCCGCGCGGAAACTAAGCCGCAGTTCCGTCCGCGCGGGGCGGCCCTATCTTGCCCGGCCGGCACTCTCGTCGGTCTGGGAGCGGACACTGGGTCGGACGCACATCATCGGCATCCACGGGCTCGCCAACAAGCCGCCCCGGGACGAGAAGGCCGCCTGGTGGCGCGCCGCGATCCGCGAGGGGCTCGACCGCAATCTCGGGCTCCGGGTCGCGGAGCCCGATCTGCCCTTCACCTTCGTCTACTGGGCCGACCTGCGCTACCCGCAGCCGCTCGCGGGCGACCGCAACCGCGAGCCCTACCGCCCCGATCACGGCCTCGGGCCGTTCCCCTCCCCGGCGGGGGAGCCGGAGCGCGCCGAGCCGACCCTCACCGACCGGATCTACCGCGGCCTGTCGCACCTGCAGGAGGCCGCCGGGCTGACGCCGGTGGACGACCTGATCCTGGAATACCGCCTCGACGACCTCTGGGGCTACTACGAGGACGCGGACTTCCGGGCGGCGGCGCGGGCGCGCCTGCGCGATGCCCTGGCGGCGGCCGCATCCGACACCGTGCTGATCGCCGCGCACTCGATGGGCGGCCTGATCGCCTACGACGTGCTGCGCGCCGCCGAGGCGGACGGGACGCCGATGCCCCGCTGCGACCTCGTCACCCTTGGCGCGCCCCTCGGGCTCGCCGAATTGAAGCTGAAGCTCGCCGACGAGCACGGCGATCTCCGGGTGCCTGCGGCGCTCGCCGCATGGACCAACCTGATGGATCGCCAGGACATCGCCACGGTGGGCGACGACCTCGCGGCCCTCTACGCGCCGAACGCCGCCGGGGTGCGGGTGCGGGACGTACCGGTGATCAACGCCTACCGGAGGCCGGACGGCGCCGAGAACCGGCACAAATCCTACGGCTACCTGCGGACCCCGGAATTCGCCAGGGTCGTGGCCGGGTTCCTGGACGCCGCGACGTGAGCGATCCGGGGGAGGTGCCGCGCTCCGCCGCGCGCCGCCTCCCCGACCCGGGACGCGCGCCGCCCGGGTCGGGGCGCGGGCCTGCCGGGCCTCAGAGCCGACCCGGCACCACCTCGCGCAGGACGCGCTCCGTGGCGGCGTCCTCGATCTTGTTGATCAGCCGCTTCGCCTCGTGCTCGTCGCGCAGGGTCTTGGCCAGGGTGAAGGTCGTGCCCGTGAGGAACAGCGACGCCATGGCGAGGTAGCCCTTGATCCAGATGTCGGCGGGCAGGAAGAAGATGCCGAACGTCAGCATGGCGGCGGCGACGGCGAAGCTGACCAGCGTGAAGGTCTTCCAGGCGCCGGTATGGGGCATCTGCGGTGTCATGGTGCGGTCTCCTGAGGAAGGATCGAAGGGGAAGCGGTGCGGCGCCGGTCAGGCGCCGGCCCTGAGGCGGTCGAGCACGGCCCGCGGGTCGGTGCGGGGGCGGCCGTAGCCCGCCGCCTCGAGATCGGCCTCGATCCCGCCCGCGGCCTCGGCCTCGAGCTCGGTCAGCGCGGCGGCGACGTCCGCCTCGGCCGCCTGCCGCTCGCGCAGGCGCGCCAGCGTCCGCTCGGCCTCCCCGAGCGCCCCCGCCGACAGGGTCGTCACCCGGCGGCCCTCCAGTCCGGCCCGCCGCAGCGCCTCGGTGGTGCGGGCGGTCTGGAGCCCGCGGTCGAGGTCCCGCAGGCGTTCGCCGCCCTGCGCGACCAGGCGCTTCAGCCGCTCGACCTCCGCGGCGAAGCGCTCGGCGGCGGCCCGGCGGTCGGCCCGCTCGTCCTCCAGGGCGGCGATGTGGATCGCCGCCTCGGTCCCGAGATCCTCGCGCCCGTCGCTGAGCGCCCGCCGCGCCCCGTCCGACAGGGTGTCGATGCGGGTGCCGATGGCGTCGAGGGCGCGCGCCTCGGCGGCGTGGTAGGCCATGGCGACGGCGAGTTCCCGCCGGGCGGTCGCCAGGGCGCCGGCGGCGTCCCGGATCTGCTGGCGCAGGATCGTCACGGCATGGGCGTCGTGGATCGCCTGGGCGTTGTCGGCGATCACGCCGCGCATCAGGAAGGAGAGGGTCCTCATCACGGTTCACCTCGCGGGAACGACGGGCCGGACCGCGTCCGGATTTGATTGAACGTCGTTCATGAAACAAGTAAACACGGGACGTGCCGGGCCGCAAGGGATAAAATGAACGAGGTTCATAAAAAAGTGAGGGGGCGGCCGCGGAAGGAGCCCGGCGATCGGGCGGCCGATCGCCAGGCCCTGATCGCGGCCGCGGTGGCGATCCTGAACGCGGGCGGCGCGGCGGCGCTGACCGCCCGCGGCGTCGCGGAGCGGGCCGGCACGGCGGTCGGCTCGGTCTACACGCAGTTCGACAGCCTGGAAGTGCTGCGCCTGGAGGCGAACGCCGTCACCATGCGCCGGCTCCGGGACACCCTCGCGGGGGCGCTGGCGGCCTGTCCGTCGCGGGAGACAGAGGCGCGGCTCCTGTGCCTGGCCGACGCGTATCTCGCCTTCGCGGCCGAGCACCACGCCGCCTGGGCGGCGATCTTCGAGCGTCGCACGGTGGCGGCGCCGGACTCGGTGCAGGCCGACATCGCGGCCCTGTTCGGGATCCTGGAGGGGGTGCTGCGCGACGGCGGCCGCCTCGGCGAGGCGGCGATCCCCGTGATGGCGCGGGCGCTGTGGTCCAGCGTCCACGGCATGACCTATCTCGCCGATCTCGGCAGCCTGGGTCCCCTCGGGGTCAGCGACGTGCGGCCGATGATCGACGCGCTGGTGCGGGCCGCGGTCCGGGGCTTCTCCGCGGGCTGAGCGCCGCCCTGCCCGCCCGCGGGGCCCCGCTCCTCAGGCCACCCTCAGGCCGCGCCCTCAGGCAGCCTGGACCTCCGCCAGGAAGGCCTTCACGGCGTGGTCGAGCTCGTCCGAGCCGCGGGTGAGGTCGCGTGCGGCCGCCAGCACCTGCTCGGAGGCGCTGCCGGTCTCGTCGGCGCCGCGGCGCAGGTCGACGACGTTCTCGGACACGCCCTGCGCCCCGGTGGCGGCGCTCGCCACGCCGCGGACGATCTCCTGGATGGCGGCGTTCTGCTCCTCCATGGCGGCCGCGACCCCGACCGCGATGCCGCGCATCTCCTCGATGGTCCGGCCGACCGCGCCGATCGCCGCGACCGCGTCCCGGGTCTCGCCCTGGATCCGGCCGATCTGACCGGAGATCTCCTCGGTCGCCTTGGCGGTCTGCTCGGCCAGCGCCTTCACCTCGGAGGCGACGACCGCGAAGCCGCGCCCGGCCGCGCCCGCGCGGGCCGCTTCGATCGTGGCGTTGAGCGCCAGCAGGTTGGTCTGGCCGGCGATCGAGGCGATCAGCCCGACCACGTCGCCGATCTTCTCGGTGCCGGCGGCGAGCGCCCGCACGGTCGCCTCGCCCTGGCGCGTGCTGATCGCGGCCTGCCCGGCGATCTCCGAGGCGCGGTTCACCTGCCCGGCAATCTCCTGGACCGAGGCCGACATCTCCTCGGTGGCCGCCGCGGCGGTCTGGACGTCGGCGGAGGTGCCGGCCGCCTGCGCGGCCACCGCGCCGGTGCGCTCGGTGGTGTGGGCGGCCGTGACGGTCAGCGTCCGCGCCGTCGCCTCGAGGTCGGCGGCCGCCGTCGCGAGGCCGCGGCTCAGGGTCCCGGCCCGGGTCTCGAAGGACCGGGTCAGCCGGTCGAGGGCGGCGGCCCGCCGGGCATCCCCGTCGGCGCTGGCGGCGGCGCGGGCGTCGGTCTCGGCCTTGGCGATCAGCGCGTCCTTGAACACCTGCACGGCGCCCGCCATGGCGCCGATCTCGTCCCGGCGCTCCCGTGCCGGCACCGGCACGGCGGTCTCGCCGGCCGCGAGGCGGTGCATGGCGCCGTTCAGCGCGCGCAGCGGCCGCGTCAGCCGCCGGCCGATCAGCGCCGCGAGCAGGCCGATCAGCGCCACCACCACGAGCATGCCGGCCGCCGCCTTCCAGGCCGCGTCCCGCAGGATCGCCGCGGTGTCGTCGGCGTAGATGCCGGTGCCGATCACCCAGCCCCAGGGGGCGAAGCCGCGCACGTAGGAGAGCTTCGGCACGGGGGCGTCGGCGCCGGGCTTCGGCCAGTAATAGTCGACGAAGCCCTGCCCCTGCCGCTTCACCGTCTCGACGAAGTCGACGAACAGGCGCTTGCCGGTGGGATCCTGCACGGCGGCGAGATCCTTGCCCTCCAGTTCGGGCTTGATCGGGTGGGCGACCATGCGGGGCTGCATGTCGTTGACCCAGAAGTACTCCTTGTCGTCGTAGCGCAGGGCCTTGAGGGCCCGGATCGCGGCGCCTTGCGCGTCCGCCCGGGACAGGCGCCCGGCCCGCTCCTCGCCCTCGAAATAGGCCGCGACCCCGTAGGCGACGTCCGTGAGGTTCCGCGTCTTGGCCATCCGGTCCTGCTCGACCTGGGATTTCAGGCTGACGAGCCCGATGCCCGAGACCGCGACGATGCCGACCAGCGCGGTGGCCGTGATGGTGTGGAGCTTCGCTCCGAGCCCGATCTTCACCCGCGCCCCCGCGATGATGATTGCAAGAAGATGATTTCAACCTGCGATATTTTGCAGCTTCTGCGTTAGCGGAGCGTGAAGACGGCCTTGCGCGCGCCGGCCCGAGCCTGTCCACTCCCCGTCCAACGAAAGCCCGGCGCCGCTCAGGATCGCGCCGGGCCACAGGGAGAAGCGTCATGGTGCGTACGTCTCGGACGGGCTCGCTGCTGCCGGGCCGGCGTCGGCTCCTGCGGGCGGGATCGGTCCTCCTACTGGCCGGGCTGGCGCTCGCCACCCCCGCCCGGGCCGACGATGCCAAGGTCCGGATCAGCCGGCAGCCGGGCTTCGTCTACCTGCCCGCGGTGCTGGCCGAGCAGCACAAGCTGATCGAGAAGCACGCCAAGGCCGCGGGCCTCGGGGACGTCACGGTGGAGTGGGTCAACCTGACGAGCGGCGCCGCCGGCAACGACGCGCTGCTCTCGGGCAACATCGACATCGTCGACAGTGGCTCGACCAACATGCTGCTGCTCAACGACCGCACCAAGGGCGACGTGAAGGGCCTGTGCGGGGTCGGCACCACGCCGATGATGCTGCTCACCCGCAATCCGGACGTGAAGGAACTCAAGGACTTCTCGTCCAAGGACAAGATCGCCCTGCCCTCCGTGAAGGTCTCGTCCCAGGCTGTGCTGCTGCAGATCGCCGCCAAGAAGGCGTTCGGGCCCGAGAACGCCACCAAGCTCGACCCGCTCACCGTCCAGCTCGGCCATCCCGACGCCGTGGCGGCGCTGGCGAGCCCGCACAACGAGGTCAACAGCCACTTCTCGCTGCCGCCGTTCCAGCAGCGCGAGCTGCAGGACCCGGCGATCCACAAGGTGCTCAACTCCTACGAGATGGTCGGCGAGCCGGTGAGCAACGCGATCTTCTACGCCCGGACCGGCTGGTACAACCGCAACCCGAAGCTCGCCGCCGCCATCGTGGCCGCCATCGACGAGGCCAATGCCGAGATCGCCCGGGATCCGCTGAAGGCCGCCAAGGACTACGTCGCGGCCACCAACGAGAAGACGCCCCCCGAGACCCTGGTCGAGATCATGAAGGAGCCCGGGACGAACTTCTCCACCACGCCCTACGGCATCATGCTCCAGGCCCGGCACTTCCACGCGATGAAGACCATCAAGACCGAGCCCAAGGACTGGAAGGACACGTTCTTCCCGATCGTCCACAACCTGCCGGGGCGGTAGGACCCCGGCCGCTCAGTGCGCCTCCACAGGCCCGGCGGCGCGCTGCGGCTTCTTGAGGATGGCCACCACGGCGAGGCTCGCCACGAGGCTCACGCCCACCAGCCAGAACCCGTCCGCGTAGGCCATCACGTAGGCCTCGCGGCGGACCTGGGCGGCGAGCTGGCCCAGCGCGACGCCCTTGGCGGCCAGCGGGTCGGCGATGCGGGCGTGCATCCCGGCGGCGAGCGCCGCGAGCCGGTCCTGGGTGCGGGTGGCGTTGACGGTGATCGCTTCGGCCAGCATCGAGAAGTGGAAGTGCTCCCGCCGGTCGATCATCGTCGACAGCATGGCGATGCCGATCGAGCCGCCGAGGTTGCGCATCATGTTCGACAGGGCGGAGGCGTCCGCGGTGTCGCGCGGGGCGAGGCCGACGGTGGAGAGCTGCGACAGCGGGATGGTGAAGAGCGGCTGGCCGACGGCCCGCATCAGCTGCGGCAGGATCAGCTGGTCGGCGCCGACATCGTGGGTCAGGCCGACGTTGATCCAGCAGCTCGCGATGAAGAACAGCGTGCCGGTGACCACCAGCACCCGGGCGTCGAAGGTCCGCATCAGCAGCGGCATCATCGGGAAGAGGACGAGCTGCGGCAGGCCCGACCACATCACCACGTAGCCGATCTGCTGGGCGTTGTAGCCCTGGATCTGCGCGCAGTAGACCGGGATGATGTAGATCGACCCGAACGAGACCGCGCCCAGCACGGTCATCAGCACGCAGGCGCCGCCGACCGAGCGGTTGGCCAGGACCCGCAGGTTGATGAACGGGCGCTCGGTCGTGAGCTCGCGGACGATGAAGCCGGCGATGCCGGCCACCGCCAGCAGCGACATGTTCACGATGACCTGCGAGCCGAACCAGTCCTTGCGCTGGCCCTCCTCCAGCACGTAGGTCAGGGCCGGCAGGCCGATCGCCATCAGGCCGATGCCGATCCAGTCGCCCTTGAGCAGCTCGCCCCAGCGCGCCGGCACGCTGTCGAAGGCGCCGAGCTGGATCGCCGCCGCCACGGGTCCGAAGATCAGGTTCAGGTAGAAGATGTAGTGCCACGACAGGTTGTCGGTGAGCCAGCCGCCGACCGTCGGGCCGATCGCGGGCGCGAAGGTCGCGGTCAGCCCGAACAGCGCGATGCCGATGGGCTGCTGCGCCTTCGAGAGCCGGGTGCGCACGATCACGATGGCGGTGGGGATCAGCACGCCGCCGGTAAAACCCTGGCCGGCCCGGAACAGGATCATCTGGCCCAAGGTCGTCGACAGCGCGCAGGCCAGCGAGAAGGCGGTGAACAGCATGGTGTTCACCGCGAGGTAGCGGCGCAGGCCGATCACCGAGGACAGCCAGCCGGTGAGCGGGATCACGATGATCTCGGCCATCAGGTAGGCGGTGGAGATCCAGCTGCCCTCCTCGGTGGAGGCGCCGAGCGCCCCCTGGATGTCGGCGAGCGACGCGTTGGTGATCTGGATGTCGAGGATCGCCGTGAAGGCGCCGAGGATCGCGCCGAACACGGCGAGCCAGTCCCGGGCGCTCGCCTTCGCCTCGGGCACGGCCACGGCCGGCACGGGGCTCGTCGGGGCCGGACTCATCGGGGCCGGACTCATCGGGGCAGGGCCTCGCTGACGAGGGCCGGAGCGGGCCTCGGCCGGGCGGGCCGCACCGGCTCGACCGGATCCTGGGTGTGGACCGTGGCCTCCACCGACAGGCCCGGGCGCAGGCGGGCGATGAGCGGATCCGACGGGTCGAGGGCGACGCGCACCGGCACGCGCTGCACCACCTTGGTGAAGTTGCCGGTGGCGTTCTCCGGCGGCAGCAGCGCGAATTGCGAGCCGGTGCCCGGGGAGAAGCTCTCGATCCGGCCCCGGAACGCGTGGTCGCCGAAGGCGTCGACCGTGAAGGTGACGCGCTGGCCCTCGACCATGCGGCCGGTCTGGGTCTCCTTGAAGTTCGCCACGAGGTAGATGTCGCGGCCCATCGGCACGAGGGTCAGGAGCCCGGTGCCGGCCGAGACGACCTGCCCGATCCGCAGCGCCCGGTCGCCGGCCACGCCGTCGATCGGCGCCACGATGGTGGTGTAGCTCAGGTCGAGCCTCACCCCCTCGACCTTGGCCTGCGCGCCCTCCAGGCTCGCGCGGGTGCTGGCCTCGAGCGCCTTCAGGCTGTCGATCTGCTTCTGCGCGGCGTCGAGCGAGGCGGCGGCCTTGTCGCGGGCGGCGTGGCGCTGGCGCAGGTCGGACTCCGCCTGCTGCTGGCGCTGCACCGTGCCGGACCCGGTCTGCAGCAGGTTCTGGTAGCGGGTGTATTCCTGCTGCGCGAAGGTGAGGGCGGCCTCGGCGTTGGCGAGGTCGGCCCGCGACGAGGCGACCTGCGCCCGCTGCTGGACGATCGCCGAGGCGACGCCCAGGATCTGCGCCCGGTCCTTCTCGACCTCGGCCTCGGCCTGCCTGAGCTGGACCCGGTAGGACCGGTCGTCCAGGCGGGCGATGACGTCCCCGGCCTTCACCGGCTGGTTGTCGCCGACCAGCACCGCCGCGACGGTGCCGGCGATGCGCGGCGCCACCGTGACCTTGTCGGACTGGAGATAGGCGTCGTCGGTCACCTCGAGGAAGCGCCCGACACTCCACCAGTGCCAGCCGTAGGTCCCGGTCCCGCCCAGCGCGAGCAGGCCGAGGAGGGGCAGCACGATCCGCGCGCGGCGGCGGCGCGGCGCCGGTGCGGAGACGGTGGCCGGGACCGGCGCGGAGACCGGGGGCGTGACAGCCGCGGTGGTCGGGGCGGTGACCGGCGCACCCGCGACCGGGTCGGCGCTCTTGAAGCTGTCGCTGCGACGTGCGTCCATCGGGTCTGGCCAGAATCAAAACGGTACGGTATCGTTTTAATAAGACGAACGGCGGTGGTGAGCAAGGAGGATCGCGGGGTGACGGTCACGGAGATCGAGCGGGTGGAGGCGGGACCGCGGCGCGGCGGCCGGCCGACCCGCGCGGAGGCGGCCCGGCGCGAGGCGCACCTGATCGCCGTCGCCACGACCCTGTTCCTGGAGCGCGGCTTCGACGCCACCTCCATCGACGCGGTGGCCGAGGCCGCCGGGATGAGCAAGCCGACGGTCTACGCGCGCTACCGCGACAAGCGGGCCCTGTTCGAGGCGGTCCTGCGCGAGCGGATCGCCGCGTGGCTGGCGCCGCTCTCCGCCGCGGCCGAGGCCCAGGCCGCGCAGGGCGGGAGCGACGACGTCGAGACCGCCCTGGAGGATCTAAGCCGCACCCTGCTGGCCCACGGGCAGTCGCCGGGCGCGGCGATGCTCAAGCGCAACCTCGTGGCCCAGGCGCTGCAGTTCCCCGAGCTCGCCCGCCTCGCCCATGAGGAGGGCTGGCTGCGCGGCGTGCGCGCCGTGGCGCAGCTGCTCGACGCCTTCGCCCGGCGCGGGCGGATCGCCGTGGCGGATCCCGAGATCGCGGCCGACCTGTTCCTCAGCCTCGTCCTCGGCCGGTCATCCCAAGCGACCCTCTACGGCATCGCCACCGACCCGGAGGCGCAGGAGCGGCGGCGGCAGGCGGCGGTGCGGCTGTTCCTCGACGGGGTGCGCCCGCGCTGAGGGCGACCAGTCGGCGCCGGTGATCCGGCCGCCGGTAGAATCGGCACGCCGGGCTCCGAACGGGTCCAACCCGCGATTGCGCCCCTCCCCGCCCGGGCCTATAGTGCGTCATCCCCATTCGACAGCGTGAGACGGGACATCCGGATCGGTCATCCGGAGCCCGCGGCCCGATGCCCGGCCCCCGTCCCGCCAGGCCGGAGCACGAGAAGCATGTCCCAGGGTCCGCTGATGCCGAAGGCGACCGCCGTCTGGCTGGTCGAGAACACCTCGCTCGCCTTCGAGCAGATCGCCGATTTCTGCAAGCTGCACCCGCTGGAGGTGAAGGGCATCGCCGACGGCGAGGTCGCGGCCGGCATCAAGGGGCTCGACCCGGTCTCCACCGGCCAGCTCACCCGCGACGAGATCGAGAAGGCCCAGAAGGCGCCGCACTACAAGCTCAAGCCCGCCGTCTCGAAGGTGAAGCTGCCGGAGGTGAAGCGCACCACCAAGGGCCCGCGCTACACCCCCCTCTCCCGCCGCCAGGACCGGCCGAACGCCATCCTGTGGCTGCTGCGCAACCACCCCGAGCTGAAGGATTCGCAGATCATCCGGCTCGTGGGCACCACCAAGTCGACGATCCAGCAGATCCGCGAGCGCACCCACTGGAACTCGGGCTCGCTCCAGCCGATGGACCCGGTCACCCTCGGCCTGACCACCCAGATCAACCTCGATTTCGAGGTCCAGCGCGCGGCGGCCGACCGCCCGGCCGCGGTGGCGGCCGAATCCGGCGCCTCGCTGCTGCCGACCGAGGTCTCCACGGCCCGCGACGCCGACGAGCGGGACCACGAGGACGATCACGGCGGCCGCGAGGAGCGGCTCGACGCCGATTCGGTCTTCGCCAAGCTCAAGGGCCGGCACCAGGACGAGGACGACGAGGACTAGGACCAGGACCGGCCCCCGCTCCGACCGAGCGGGGGCCGGTCCGACCTATTCCGGCAGCGGCCGGCCCCGCGTCTCCGGCATGAACCACGGCACGACGAGGCCGATCACGTAGACGCTCGACAGGGTCAGCGCCGCCGCGGCGACGCCCCCGAAGGCGGTCACGATCTGGCCGGCCAGGATCGGGAAGATCCAGGCGATCAGCCGCGCGCCGTTGAAGACCGCGCTCGACGCCGTCGCCCGGACCGCCGGGGTGAACAGCTCCGCGAGGTAGATCGCCATCCACGAGAAGGCGAAGCCCAGGGTGAAGAACCCGTTCAGGAAGGCGAGCGCCATGAACGGCACCAGCCCGCCGGTCCAGAGGTAGCAGGCGAGCGACGTGGCGATGCAGCCGGTATAGGTCACGAGCAGGAAGGCGCGGCGCCCGATCGCGTCGGCCACGAAGCCCGAGATCACGTAGGCGGTGATCGCCCCGATATTGTAGACGATGCCCATGCGCGGGCCCCAGACATTGGCCGGCGCGCCCGCGGCCTTGGCGAGCCCCTCCGTGTAGACCGGCAGCCAGGACGAGACCGCCCACCAGCCCACCGTGGTGGCGAAGGACAGGAGCGTGGCGAGGAGGACCCGCCGCCGGCTCTCGGGCTCGCGGAAGATCTCCGTCAGGGAGAACGGGCGCCGCGCGCTCCGCGGGGCCCGGTCCGCGTCCTCCGCGGTGGCCGCCCAGCGCTGCGCCTTGAGCGCCCGCATCCACTGCTCGGATTCCTCCAGCGCCCGGCGCAGGTACAGGCACACGAAGGCCGGCAGCGCGCCCAGCGCGAACAGGATCCGCCAGGATTCCGCGCCCAGGGGCTCGGTGGCGGCGAGCACGGCCCACACGATGGCGGCGAGCACCGCGCCGCCGCCGAAGCCCGATTGCAGGAAGCCGCAGCCCTTCGGGCGGGCCCGGTTCGGCCAGGTCTCGGCCACGAGGGCGATGCCGGTGGACCATTCCGAGCCGATGGCGAGCCCGGTGATGAAGCGCAGGACGGCGAGCTGCGTGAAGCTCTCCGCGAAGGCGGTGAGCCCCGTGAACAGCGCGTAGCCCAGGATCGACACCATCATCATGCGCTTGCGGCCGATGTAGTCGGCCGCGATCCCGCCGATCAGGCCGCCGATCCCCCAGCCGAGCAGCGTGATGCCGATGGCGAGGCCCACGTAGAAGGCCGGCGCCTGGGCCTGCTCGGGGGTGAGGATCGAGGCCAGCGCCGGGCGCAGGGCGTAGACCAGGGCCACCGCCTCGTAGCCGTCGAAGATCCAGCCGAGATAGCTGCCCCACAGGATCCGCCAGTGGCGCCGGGTGAGACCCGCGTGCCACGGTGCGCCGGCCGCCTCGCGCATGCCCACGTCGCCCGCGTCCATCGCCCGCTCCTCCCGCCCGGGACGCGTCTGCGGCGCCCGCCCCGCCCTGATAGGTCGGTTGTGGCATCGGGTCGACCATATCTGGGCGGCCGATCCGGCGCCCCGGCGATCACGATCGCATCACGCCTTCCCATCGCGCCTTCACATCGGCGCCCGCGGCGCGCGGGTCAGCGCGCAGCGTCGAAGGCGGCGAGGAAGGCCGCGAGGTTGTCCGGCAGGGCCGCGCAGAGGTAGCCGCCCTCCTGGACCAGGGCCGTGGGCAGCCCGGCCCGGGCGATCCGCTCCGCCGCCCCGACGAAGCCCCCCCGGGAGACCGCGAGGGCGCCGATCGGGTCGTCCGCGGCGGCGTCGAGGCCGAGCGCCACCACGAGCGCCCGGGGCCGGTGCGCGGCGATCACCGCGAGGCCCGCCTCGACGGCCTCGAGCCAGGGCGCGTCCCCCGAGCCCGGCGGCAGCGGCAGGTTGCGGTTGAACCCCGCCCCCGCCCCGGCGCCGGTCTCGTCGGCGTAGCCGGCGAAGAACGGGAAGTAGTCGGACGGGTCGGCGTGGACCGAGACGGTCAGCACGTCGGCGCGGGCGTAGAAGATCCCCTGCGTGCCGTTGCCGTGATGGACGTCGATGTCGAGGATCGCCACCGGGCCGCCGGTCGCGGCGCGCATCCGCTCGGCCGCGATGGCGCTGTTGTTGAGGAAGCAGAAGCCGCCGGCGGAATCCGCGTAGGCGTGGTGGCCGGGCGGGCGGCACAGGGCGTAGGCGTGCCCCGCCGCCAGCGCAGCGTCGGCGGCCGCGACCGCGCACTGCGCCGATCCGTAGACCGCCGCCCAGGTGCCGGCGCGGATCGGCGTCGAGGTGTCGGCGGTGTAGAGGCCCAGGCGCCCGAGGAGGCCGGCGGGCTTCCGGTGCATCTGCGGCCGGGCGAAGGCCCCGGTCAGGATCTCGTCGCCGATGCCGGGGATCGCGTCCCGGCGCGCCCAGGCCTCGGCCAGGAACGCCACGTAGTCGGGATCGTGCACCGCCCGGATCGGGTCGAGGCCGTGATCGGCCGGCTCGGCGAGGTCGTGGCCGCCCCGGACGGCCGCGTCCCGCAGGATCGCGTAGCGGGCCGCCTGCTCGGGATGCGGGATCGGCGCGCCGCGGCGCATGTAGCGCTCGGGATCGTGCCGGCTCGAATCGGGCGTGTGGACGATGCGCATGCCGGCAGGTTAGGGCCCGCCGGGCCGCGCGTCATCCGCCCGGGACGGCCTCGCGGGGCGCGCCCGCATGGGATGCACCCGCATGGGATGCACCCGCATGGGACGCGCCCGCATGGGACGCGCCCGGATGGGACGGGCTCAGATGAGGTAGACGGTGCCGTCCGCGCGGAAGACCTTCGGGCAGTTCGCCCCGTCCACGAGGCGCTGGGCATCCTCCAGGGAGATCCCGTGCGCCAGGGCGATCTCCGGCAGCGTCTTCCAGGTCGGGGTCATGGTCCGGCTCCGTCCGTGATCCGTGCGGGTCGGGGATCAACGGCGCAAACGCCTCCGGGTTCGCCGACAGGGCCGATGACGGCTCCAGGATCCTGTCGAGGGTGTCGGCGCGCCACCCCGTCGGGTCGGGCGCCGCGGGGGCGACCTCGCGCAGGAGGGTCGGGACCCGGGCCCAGGGTTCCGTGACCGGCCCGGCGCTCGGCCGCATGCCCGCCCGGGTCCGCCCGCCGGCGACGCGGATGTCCGGGAAGCGCGCGCAGAACGCCGCCACGCAGTCGGGGTCGAAATGGCGGCCGCTCTCGGCGCGGATGCAGTCCAGGGCCGCCTCGAAGGGCATCGCGTCCTTGTAGGGCCGCGCCGTGGTCAGGGCGTCGAACACGTCCGCCACCGCGACGATCCGGGCCGAGAGGGGAATGGCGGCGCCGGCGAGCCCGTGCGGGTAGCCGCCGCCGTCCCACTTCTCGTGGTGGAACTCGGCGATCTCCGCGGCCAGCCGGATCAGCTCGGAGGCGCTCCCGCCCAGGATGCGCCGGCCGATCGCGGGGTGCGTCTTGACGAGGTCGAACTCGTCCCGGTCGAGCCGGCCGGGCTTCAGCAGGACGCCGTCCGGGATGCCGACCTTGCCGACATCGTGCAGCGGCGCCGCGAGGTAGAGGTTGCGGCAGATCTCCGGCGCCAGCCCGAGCCCCTCGGCCACGATCTGGCTGTAGCGGGCCACCCGCCACGTGTGATCGCCGGTGTCGTTGTCGCGGTACTCGACCGCCAGCGCGAGGCGGAAGATGATCTCCTCCTCGCGCTCGCGCATGTGGCGCAGGGCGGCCTCCACCTCGCCGTCGAGCCAAGCGGCCTGCTCGGCCAGCCGCCGCACCGCCCGGGCGAGCCGGATCAGGTTGCGCAGGCGGACGGTGAGCTCGACGCCCTGCATGGACTTGTCGAGGAAATCGGTCGCCCCGGCCTCCAGGGCGGCGAGCCGCACCGCGTCCGAGATGTCGCTGGTGACCATCACGATGGGCACCTGGGCGTAGTGCGGGATGGTCCGCATCTGCCGGATGAAGGCGATCCCGTCGATGTCGGGCATGTGGCAGTCGACCAGGACGAGGTCGAAGGCCCGCGTCCGCGCCTCGACCATGGCGGCGACCGGGTCGCCGTGATCGGTGACGGACACGTCGGGCTTGGCCTCCAGCAGCAGGCGCAGCCGCATCCGCATGGTGGCGCTGTCGTCGACGAGGAGCGCGTCCATCAGCGGCTCCCGGGCCGGCGCAGGCGATCCCGGGGCGGCCGCCGGACCGGGTATGTCGACACAGGAACCATCGCCGCGACGCCTCGCAAGACTGTCGAGCAGCATTGAAGGATGCGGCATTAACGGGCGGTAAATCGTCGTTCTCGGCTATATTGAGGAGATTTACTTTACTCGGAGCCTTGGCGGGTGCGAATTCGGGTCTTCGTTTGTCGGAGACCGGTGGGGCCGCGACGATCGACCCGCGGAGAGTTGGCTTCGCCCGCTCCGGGGCGCCTGAGGGATCGGCGTGTCTGTAACCGGGATCGCCGCGGCGGCCCCGGCGCGGCCCCGGGATGGCGGGGTTGACGCGGTCGCCAAGCCCCCCGACGGAGACGCGGATCAGGACGGGTCCCGGGCGGCCCGGGACGCGCCGGCCGGACGGCGCGGCGGGAGGCGCCTTCGCGATGATGCGGTTCGATCTCGTCGATCTCGGCCTGTTCCGGCACGTGGTCGAGGCCGGCTCGATCACCCACGGGGCCGCGCGGGCGAACCTCGCCCTGGCGGCCGCCTCGACGCGGATCCGGCTGATGGAGGAATCCCTCGGCGCCGCCCTGCTGACCCGGGGCCGGCAGGGCGTCAGCCCGACCCCGGCCGGGCGCGCGCTCCTCGTCCATGCCCGGGAGGTCCTGGCCGGGGTGGAGCGCCTGCGCGAGGAGATGGCGGCCTTCTCGGGGAGCGCCTTCGGGCAGATCCGGGTGCTGGCCAACACCAACGCGCTCACCGAATTCCTGCCGGAGGCGCTCTCGGCCTTCCTGGCCGATCACCCCGGGATCGGCGTCGAGATCGACGAGCGCACCTCCGAGGAGATCGTCGGTCTGGTGGCCGAGGGGGCGGCCGATCTCGGCATCCTGTCCGGCACGGTGGATACCGGCTCGCTGCAGACCTTCCCGTTCCGGGAGGACCGGTTCGTGCTGGTGGCGGCCCGGGACCATCCCCTGGCCGCGCGCGGGACCATCCCGTTCGCCGAGGTGCTCGGCCACGACCTCGTCGGCCTCGACCGGCGCAGCGCCATCAGCCGCTTCCTCGTCGCCCAGGCGGTGCGCGAGGGGCGGCCGATGCGCCTGCGGGTCCAGCTCCGGGACTTCGACGCCGTCTGCCGGCTCGTCGAGGCGCGGGTCGGGCTGGCGATCCTGCCGGAGAGCGCCGCCGCCCGCGCCGCGCAGGGCCTCGCCCTCGCGGTGGTGCCCCTCGCCGACGCCTGGGCGCGGCGCGACCTGACCCTGTGCCTGCGCGACCTCGACGGGTTGCCGCCGTTCATCCGGGCCTTCGTGGCGGAGCTGCGCGCCTGAGCGGAACCCGCCCCGCCGCGGACGGGCCCGCGCGCGGCGACGTCAGCGCCACCGCTCGTCCGTGCAGGCCAGCAGGTAGACGACGTGCATGCAGCGCGCCTGGGCGGCCTGCGAGGGCGCGTCGCCCATGCAGGCGCGCATCCCGACGGAGAGCAGGTCGCGATCGACGTCCTGATTGCGCGCGCAGGTGAAGATCGGCTGGAAACCCTCGAACCGGCTCACCTGCCAGAAGATGACCATGACCGCGAGCAGGCAGAAGATGCAGACCAGGATCCGGCTGTCGTAGAACCAGTGCCGCCGTCCGGCATCCGCGGCGTCGCGCGCGCTCATCCCGTCACCAGGCCCGTCACCAGGCCCGTCACCGGGAGCGCCGACGGGAGCACCGCCCGGATCCCCATCCTTCTCGGCATCGGCTCGCCCTCTCCCTCGCGCCGGATCCCCGGCCGGCCGCCCGGGCCGTCAGTCGATCACCTCCACGATCCGGCGCGAGCGCGGGTCGACGAGGACCGGGTGGTCGTTGACGATCGTGTAGCTGTAATCCGGCAGAGCGAACTCCCGCGGGACATCGTAGTACACGATGCCGTCCTCCGGGAGCACCGTGCCGACCCGCACGGGTCCCGCGAGCGCGATGGAGGGGCGGCGCTCGCCGCGGGCGTAGATGCGGAACCGCTCCCGCCGGTCGACGCCGAGGATGCCGTTGGCGGTGCCCACGGCCGCCCCGATCGCGCCGCCGACGATCGCCCCGAGGGGGCCCGCCATCTCCTCGCCGCGCGAGGCGCCCTCCTGGGCCCCGCGCTCGAGCCCCTGCGCCCGCGCGTCCGCGGCGAGGCCCAGGAGGGCTATCGGGGGAGCCACCAGGGTGGCGAGGAGCGCGAGGGGCGCCGCGATCCGCATGATGTGTCGTCCTGGTCGGTGGCGTGGATCGGCAGGCCTGCGCCCGGGGGCGCGGGCGCGTCCCGGCCGGAGGCTACGCCGAAAAGCCTGCCGATCGGTTGCCGATCGGTCGCCGCCCGGCGCGGGGCGGCGGGGGGGGGCGGTGCCGGCATTGCCCCGGTCCGCCCATGGGGTAGCCTCCGGCTGATTCCGTCGGAGAGGACAGGGCATGCCGATCGAGACCGTGGAGACCGCCGGCCGCCGCCGGGGCGCCGACCTCTTGGTGGAGGTGCTGCGCTCGGAGGGCGTGCGCTACATCTTCGGCAATCCCGGCACCACCGAGTTGCCGCTCATCGACGCGCTCACCGAGGCGCCGGACATCGCCTACATCCTCGCCTTGCAGGAGGCGACCGCCGTGGCGATGGCGGACGGCTACGCGCAGGGCGCCCGCCGGCCCGCCTTCCTCAACCTGCACACGGCGGGCGGCCTCGGCCACGCCATGGGCGGGCTGGTGAATTCCCAGGTCTCCGGCACGCCGCTGGTGGTCACCGCCGGGCAGCAGGATCTCCGCCACGCCCTGACCGACCCGCTGCTGATGGGCGACCTCGTCGCCATCGCCGACCCGGTGATGAAGTGGGCCCGCGAGGTGACGAGCCCGGACCAGATCCCGATCCTGCTGCGCCGGGCCTTCCACGACGCGGGGGCCGCCCCCTCCGGGCCGGTCTTCCTGTCCCTGCCCATGGACGTGATGGAGGCGCTGTCGGCGGTGCCGGCCGGCGAGACCTCGACCATCGACCAGCGGGCCGTGGCGGGCTCCCTCGACCGCCTCGCGGAGAAGCTCGCCGCCATCGCGCCGGGCCGCCTCGCGCTGATCGCGGGCGACGAGATCGACGCCTCGGACGCCTCGGCGCAGATGGTGGCGCTCGCCGACCTGCTGGCGGCGCCGGTCTACGGCTCGTCCTGGCCGGCCCACATCCCCTTCCCCACCGCGCACCCGCTCTGGGCCGGGAACCTGCCGACCCGGGCCGACGCCATCGCCGACATCCTCGGGCGCTACGACGCGGTGTTCGCGCTCGGCGGCAAGTCGCTGATCACCGTGCTCTACTCGGAGGTCTCGGCGGTGCCGCCGGGGGTGCAGGTGTTCCAGCTCTCGGCGGACGTGCGCGACCTCGGGCGCACCTACGCCACCTGCCTGTCGACGGTGGGCGACATCCGCGCCTCCCTCGACGCCCTGCTGCCGCTGCTCGCGCCCCGCCTCGCCGACCGGGCCGACGCCTTCGCGGGCCTGCGCGCCCAGGCGGTGACCGCCCGGGCCGAGCGCCGGGCGAAGCTCGCCGCCGCCGCCGACGCGGCCTTCGAGGATCCGGTGATCGCGCCGCTGGTCGCCGCCCGGGAGGTCGCCCGCGCGGTCGGGGCCGAGACCACCATCGTGGACGAGGCGCCCGCGACGCTCACCCACCTGCGCACCTTCCTCGACAGCCCCTCCGCGCACCAGTACGCGGCGATGCGCGGCGGCGTGCTCGGCTGGGGCATGCCGGCCGCGGTCGGCTTCTCCCTCGGGCTCGACCGGGCGCCCGTGGTCTGCGTGGTCGGCGACGGGGCCGCGCTGTACTCGCCGCAGGCCCTCTGGACGGCGGCGCACGAGAAGCTGCCGGTCACCTTCGTGGTGATCAACAACGCCGAGTACAACATCCTCAAGACCTTCATGAAGGGCCAGGCGCACTACGCCTCGGTGCGCGCCAACCGCTTCATCGCCATGGACCTCACCGACCCGCGGATCGACTTCCCGGCGCTGGCCGCCTCGATGGGCGTGCCCGCCCGGCGGGTGACCCGGGCGGCCGACATCGCCCCGGCGATCGAGGCCGGGATCCGGTCGGGGGGCGCCAACCTCGTGGAGGTGGTGGTGCGGGCGACCTGAGCGGGGCCGTCGTCAGGGCTGCCGGTGGATCTGCCGGCGAAGCTCTCACTCCAGCCCCGGCACCGGCACCCCGAAGGCGACCGCCAGCAGCACCATGTTGAGGGCGAGCACCAGGGCGGCCCCCGCCACGGCCGCGGCCTGGGTGAGCGGCCCGTTGGCGAAGGGGCCCATCACGCTGCGGCGCCGGGTGAACACCACCAGGGCCACCATCGGCACCGGCAGGGCGAGTGACAGCACCACCTGCGACAGGACCAGCGCCTGCGTCGGGTCGACGCCGATCGCCACCACCGCGAAGGCCGGCAGCATGGTCACGAGCCGGCGGACGAGGAGCGGGATGCGCCAGCCGGTGAAGCCCTGCATCACCAATTGCCCGGCGAGCGTGCCCACCACCGAGGAGGAGATCCCGGATGCGAGCAGCGACACCAGGAAGGCCGCCCCCGCGGCGGGCCCGAGGAGCGGCGTCAGGGTGCGGTAGGCCTCGCCGATCTCCGCCACCTCGCTGTGGCCGACGTGGAAGGCGGCCGCCGCCATGATCACCATCGCCATGTTGACGAGGCCCGCCAGCAGCAGCGCCACCACCACCTCGCGGTTCGAGTAGCGGACCAGCAGGCGCCGGTCGGCCTCGGTGCGGGGATTGCCCCGGCCCTGGGTCAGGCCCGAATGCAGGAACAGCGCGTGCGGCATCACGGTGGCGCCGATGATCCCGACCGCGATGGTGAGCGCCTGCGCGTCCGGGATCCGCGGGGTGACGAGGCCCTTGGCGGCCTCGCCCCAGGCCACGGGCGCGATCAGGAGCTCGACCGCGTAGCAGAGGCCGATCGTGCCGACCATCGCGCCGATGGCGATCTCCAGCGGCCGGAAGCCCTCGTGCTCCAGGAGCAGGATCGCGTAGGTGACCACCGCGGTGATCGCCATGCCGGCCATGAGCGGCATGCCGGTGAGCAGCGACAGGCCGATCGCGCCGCCGAGGAACTCCGCGAGGTCGGTCGCCATGGCGGCGACCTCGCTGATGCCCCACAGGGCGAGGCGCACCGGCCGCGTTGTCGCGTCCCGGCAGTGCTCGGCGAGGTTCTTGCCCGTGACGATGCCGAGCTTGGCCGACAGGGCCTGGAACAGCATCGCCGTCAGGTTCGCGAGCAGCACCACCCAGAGCAGGCCGTAGCCGTAGCGGGCGCCGGCCTGGATGTTGGTCGCGAAATTGCCCGGGTCCATGTAGGCGATCGACGCCGTCACGGCGGGGCCGGCGAACAGCAGGAACCGGGCCCGGCCGCCGGGACGGCCGTCGAGGACGTCGCGGATGGCGCCCTCGGTCCGCCGGCTCATCGCCCCGGGCGCGGCGCGCCCGGGGGCCGTCGCGGCGTTCGGCGCCACCATGCTCAACCCTCTCCTCAAAGATATAGCGGAGGCTATATTCAGGGTTCGCGGCCAGGATTCAAGGGGCCGGCAGCGGCCGCCGGTATCGGCCCCGCGGGACTCCCCTCGAGGTGGCGGTGTTTGCTAGACAGGGGTCGGGGCGGCCCGCGCGAGCCGCGGTGGGGGAGAGCCGATGCAGGAACCGTCCGAGCCGGGCTCGCCCGAGACCGCGCTGGTCGATCCCGAGCGCCACGTGGAGAGCTTCCGCCAGGCCCGCGAGGCCCGGCGCTCGGAACTCGTGGAGGATTACGTCGAGCTGATCGACGACCTGATCGGCGACGGCGGCGAGGCGCGGCAGGTGGACATCGCGGCCCGGCTCGGCGTGGCGCAGCCGACCGTCGCCAAGATGCTGAAACGCCTGTGCGAGGACGGGTTCGTCCAGCAGCGGCCCTATCGCGGCGTGTTCCTGACCGAGGCCGGCCGCCGGCTCGCCGCCCAGGCCCGGGAGCGCCACCGCATCGTCGAGCGCTTCCTGTGCGCGCTGGGGGTGAGCCCCGAGACCGCGCGGCGGGACGCGGAGGGGATCGAGCACCACGTCAGCGCCGAGACGCTCGCGGCGTTCCGCGCCTTCGCGGAGCGGCACGGGGGGGCGTGAGGCGCCCCTCCGACCGTCGTCGCCTCGCGCCGCTCGCGGAGACGCTCGCAGAGACGTTGTGTCTGCCGCGACCGCCACCCTCACGCCGTCGGCGCCGCCACCTTCTGGCGCAGGCCCAGGATCACCGCGCGGAGCATCTCGGCGCCCGCCGCGCCGGCATCCGGCAGGGTGCCGGTGCGGGAGGCGTAGACCCGCTCGTGCACGAAGGCGAGCTTGGCGATCACCGCGGGTGTCAGCTTGAACGGGTAGAGCGCCGGCTGGCCCATGCTGTGGGACAGCGAGTTGATCGCGTAGGTGAGCGGCAGCCACGCGGCGATCAGCCGGTCGAGGTCGGCCGTGTTGTACGGGTCGAAGTCGATCACGGTCGGCGCCTGCGGCCCGGAAGGCCCCCGCTGGCGCAGGCGCGGGCGCACGTGCAGCTCGAAGGTCGAGGCGGTCTCCACCGTGTCGACGATGTGCAGGTAATGCGCGAAGGTCTCGGCGAAATCCTCCCACGGATGGGCCGTAGCGTAGGCCGAGACGTAGGCCTCGTCCCAGTCGGCGGGGGCGCCCCTCGCGTAGTGGTCCTGCAGGGCCTGGACGTAGTCGCGGCGCTCGTCGCCGAACAGCGCCCGGAAGGCGTCCCAGTCGGGGCTGTTCAGCACCAGCAGGTACCAGAAGTAATGCCCGATCTCATGCCGGAAATGGCCGAGCAGCGTGCGGTAATGCTCGCCGAACAGGATCCGGCGGCGCTCCCGCTCGACGTCGTCGGCCTCGGCGATGTTCATGGTGATCAGGCCGTTGATGTGGCCCGTCAGCACCGGCGGCCCGCCGGAGACGCTCTCGGACGGGTCGACCAGGAAGTCGAAGGCCAGCCCGTCCGTGTACTGGGCGCGGGTGGCGAGCGGCAGTTCCAGGCGCAGCAGCGAGTAGAACAGCCGGTGCTTGGCCGCCTCGATCTGGCGCCAGCGGGCGAGGTTCCAAGGCTGCGACAGGTCCGGCACCACGCGGTTGTGGCGGCAGGCGGTGCAGTAGATGTCGGGGCTGTCCTCCGGCACCAGCCAGTTGCAGGCCTGCGCGAGGGCGTTGTTGCACAGCCGGTAGCGCCGGCCGGGATCCGCGTAGGCGTGGAAGATCTGCGCGCCGCCCATCAGCGGGTGGGCCGAGAGCCCCTGCGGCTCCAGCGCCGAGACCTCGTGGACCGCGCAGGCGTAGCCCAGCGGCCGCGCGCAGCTCTCGCAGGCGGTCGCCTCGAAGGTGACCGGCTGGTCGCAGGCCTGGCACTGGAAGATCTTCATCGCGCAGTCCCGGGCCGGCGGCCGGCCCACCTGCCGGTCAAGCGGGGCCGGGCGGCAAAGTTCCTGCCAGCGGCCCGGACGGCCGGGCGACGCACGGAAATTGCTTGTTGCGCGATCCGTGTCGCATAACCGTGCGGTGGGCGCCGGCGCCAGGGACCGGCAGCGCGACCGCGTTCGATCCTTTCGACGGAGCCATCGTGTCGATCAGAGCCGCCCTGCACCACGTCACGCATTACCGCTACGACCGGCCGATCAGCCTGGGCCCCCAGGTGATCCGCCTGCGCCCGGCCCCCCACGCCCGTACCAAGGTCCCGGCCTACGCGCTCACGGTGACGCCCGCCAACCACTTCCTGAACTGGCAACAGGATCCGAGCGGCAACTGGCTCGCCCGCCTGGTCTTCCCCGAGAAGACCGACGAGCTGAGGATCGAGGTCGACCTCACGGCCGACATGGCGGTGATCAACCCGTTCGACTTCTTCGTGGAGGATTACGCCCAGGTCCGGCCCTTCGCGTACGACCCCGCCCTCGCTGGGGAGCTGGCCCCGTATCTCACGCCCGTCGACGCGGATTGTCCCGAGATGGAGGCGCTGCTGGCCCGTCTCCCGGAGGAGACCAGCACGGTCCAGTTCCTGGTGGCGCTGAACGGCCTGATCGCCCGGGAGACCGCCTACGGCGTCCGCATGGAGCCGGGCGTGCAGACCCCCGCCGAGACCCTGCGGCTGAAGAGCGGCTCCTGCCGCGACTCGGCGTGGCTGCTCGTGCAGGTGCTGCGCCGGATCGGCCTCGCCGCCCGGTTCGTCTCCGGCTACCTGATCCAGCTCGTGCCCGACACGACCGCGGTCGACGGGCCGACCGGCGCGTCGGCGGACTTCACCGACCTGCACGCCTGGGCCGAGGTCTACCTGCCGGGCGCCGGCTGGGTCGGCATGGACGCCACGTCGGGCCTGCTCACCGGCGAGGGCCACATCCCGCTCGCCGCGACGCCGCACTACCACTCGGCCGCGCCGATCTCGGGGGCGATGGAGCCGGCCGAGACCACCTTCGACTTCGCGATGACGATCACCCGCGTCGCCGAGACGCCGCGGATCACCAAGCCGTTCTCGGAGGACGTCTGGACCGCCATGGACGCGCTGGGCGAGCGGGTCGACGCCGACCTCGCCGCGCAGGACGTGCGGCTGACCATGGGCGGCGAGCCGACCTTCGTGTCGGTGGACGATTTCGAATCGCCCGAGTGGAACATCGCGGCCGTCGGCCCGACCAAGCGCGGGCTCGCCGACCAGCTGATCCGGCGCCTGCGCGACCGGTTCGGCCCGGGGGGGCTGCTCCATTACGGTCAGGGCAAGTGGTATCCCGGCGAGAGCCTGCCCCGCTGGGCCTTCGCGCTCTACTGGCGCAAGGACGGCAAGCCGATCTGGCGCGACCCGGACCTGATCGCGCCGGAGGTGGCCGCCGGGGAGGCGGGGCACGCCACCATCGCGCAGGCCGAGGCGCTCGCCGACGCGCTGGCCCGCCGCCTCGGCCTCGCCGACTACGTCTTCCCGGCCTTCGAGGACGGGGAGCTCTGGGAGCGGAAGACCGCGGCGCTGCCGGTCAACGTCACGCCGGCCGACGCCAAGTCGGGCTCGGTGGAGTTCGACGCCCGGATCAGGCGGGTCTACGCGCGGGGCCTCGGGGAGGCGGCCGGCTACGTCCTGCCGCTGGCGAGCCTGCCCACCGGCAAGGGCGGCGAGGCCGACCGCGTCTGGATCTCGGAGAAGTGGGACTTCCGGCGCGGCGCCGCCTTCCTGGTGCCGGGGGACTCGCCGGTGGGCTTCCGCCTGCCGCTGTCGTCCCTGCCCTACGTGCCGCCGGAGCACTATCCTTACTACCAGCCGCAGGATCCCCTGGACCCCCGCGCCGCCCTCCCCGACGGACACCCCGGCGCCGCGGTGGTCAACGGCGCCGGCGTCACCGGCGTGGCGGTGCGCACGGCCCTGTCGTTCGAGCCCCGGGACGGGGTGGTGCGGGTGTTCATGCCGCCGGTGCAGCGCGCCGACGAGTATCTCGAACTCGCCGGCCACCTGGAGGCGGCCGCCGCCGCGCTGAAGCTGCCGATCCACCTCGAGGGCTACGAGCCGCCCTACGACCCGCGGATCGGCGTCATCAAGGTGACGCCCGATCCCGGCGTGATCGAGGTGAACGTCCACCCGGCCGCCTCGTGGCGGGAGGCGGTCGCCATCACCGCCGACCTCTACGCCGAGGCCCGCCAGACCCGGCTCGGCGCGGAAAAGTTCATGACCGACGGGCGCCACACCGGCACCGGCGGCGGCAACCACGTGGTCATGGGCGGCGTCACGCCGGACGATTCCCCGTTCCTGCGCCGGCCCGACCTGCTCAAGAGCCTCGTGCTCTACTGGCAGCGCCACCCCGCGCTCTCGTACCTGTTCTCGGGCCTCTATATCGGGCCCACGAGCCAGGCGCCGCGCATGGACGAGGCCCGCCACGACGGGCTCTACGAGCTGGAGATCGCGCTGGCCCAGGTGCCGGCCCCGGACGCGCCCAACATCCCGCGCTGGCTCGTCGACCGGATCTTCCGCAACATCCTCGTCGACGTCACCGGCAATACCCACCGGGCCGAGATCTGCATCGACAAGCTGTACTCGCCGGACGGCCCGACCGGGCGCCTCGGCCTCCTGGAGTTCCGCGCCTTCGAGATGCCGCCGGACGCGCGGATGAGCCTCGCGCAGCAGCTCCTGCTCCGCGCCCTCGTGGCGTGGCTGTGGCGCGAGCCGCAGACCGGCGGCTGTGTCCGCTGGGGCACGAACCTCCACGATCGGTTCATGCTGCCGCATTTCCTCTGGTCCGACTTCCTCGCGGTGCTGGAGGATCTCCGGGCGGCGGGGTACGATTTCGATCCGGTCGCCTTCGAGGCGCAGGCCCTGTTCCGGTTCCCGGTCTTCGGCACGGTCGAGCAGGGCGGGGTCCGGATGGAACTCCGCCAGGCGCTGGAGCCCTGGCACGTGATGGGCGAGGAAGGGACCAGCGGGGGCACCGTGCGCTTCGTGGACAGCTCGGTCGAGCGGCTGCAGGTCAGGGTCGAGGGCTTCGTGCCCGAGCGGCACGTCATCGCCTGCAACGGCCGCCGCCTGCCCATGACCTCCACCGGCCGCGGCGGCGAGGCCGTGGCGGGCCTGCGCTTCAAGGCGTGGCAGCCGGCCTCCTCCCTGCATCCGACGATCCCCGCGCACTCGCCGCTGACCTTCGACATCCTCGACGCCTGGAGCGGCCGCTCCCTCGGCGGCTGCCGCTACCACGTCGCCCATCCGGGCGGGCGCAACTACGAGACCCACCCGGTCAACGCCTACGAGGCGGAGGGGCGGCGCCTCGCCCGGTTCCAGCCGAACGGCCACACGCCGGGCCGGCTGGAGATGCCCCGCCCGGAATCGAGCGCCGAGTTCCCGCTGACCCTCGACCTGCGGACGCCGGCCCCGCAATGACCCGCGATGTTCGGACATCCGGGGCGGACACCGGCGCGGTCGACAGAGCGCGACGCGCCCCCGCCCCCGCCCCCGCTCCCGTGCGGGAGAGGGACCCGCGCTCCGCTCTGCGGCCGCGTCGTCGTCCACGCTGCGTGGATCCGCGAGCCGCGATGACCCGGGATCCGTGATGGAGGCGGCGCTCGCGGGCAGCCGCGGCCGGGCCGAGCGGCCGGAGGGCGCGCGCGAGCGCGTCGCCCGCTGGAGCGCGGGCTACCGCCCCGCCCCCGGCCGGCCGGACGAGTTCCTGGGCGCCGACGGCGCGCCCCGCGGGGCGTGGCCGCGCCTGCTCGACCGTCTCGGCGGCCTCACCGAGCCGGAGATCATGGCCCGGTTCGTCGCGGCGGAGCGGCACATCCGGGACGCGGGCATCTCGTTCCGCATCGCCGGCGACCAGCGCGAGCACCCCTGGCCGCTGGGCTGCCTGCCCCTGGTGATCGAGGGGCCGGAATGGGCGGCGCTCAGCGCCGGCATCGTCCAGCGCGCGGAGCTGATGGAGGCGATCCTCGCCGACGCCTACGGCGAGGGCCGGCTGGTCGCCGAGGGGCTCCTCCCCGCCGCGATCGTGGCCGGCACGCCCGAGTTCCTGCACCCGCTCCACGGGGTCGCGCCCCCCGGCGGCCACTACCTCAAGCTCTACGCGGCCGATCTCGGCCGGGGACCGGACGGGCGCTGGCAGGTGCTCGCCGACCGGACCCAGGCGCCCTCGGGCCTCGGCTGGGCGCTGGAGAACCGCATGGTCCTGGCCCGGACCTTCCCGGACTTCTTCCAGGACCTCCACGTCGAGCGCCTGCCGGCCTTCTTCCAGGCGTTCCGCGACGGGCTGGCGCTGGGGGCGGAGCGCGCCGACCCGCGGATCTGCCTGCTGACCTCCGGCCCCTACAGCAGCACCTACGTCGAGCAGGCGGCGCTCGCCCGCTACCTCGGCCTGATGCTGGTGGAGGGCGACGACCTCGTCATGCGCGACGGGCGCCTGCACGTGCGCACCGTCTCGGGCCTGAAGCGGGCCGACGCCCTGTGGCGGCGGATCGACGCCGACTTCCTCGACCCCCTGGAGCTGAACCCGGCCTCGCGCCTCGGCGTGCCCGGCATCCTCGACGCCCTGCGCAACGGCTCCCTGGTGATGGCCAACATGCCGGGCGCGGGGCTCGTCGAGTCGGCCGCCCTCGCCCCCTACCTCGACGGCATCGCCCGGCGCGTCCTCGGCGAGCCCCTGCGGCTCGGCCATCCGCGCGCGTGGTGGTGCGGCGACCTCGAGGGCCTGGCGCACGCGCGGGCCAACCTCGACAGCCTGATCCTGCGCCCGGCCGCCACGCCCCAGCGCGGGGCGGGGCGCGACGCGATCCTGGCGGGCCCGGTCCTGGCAGCCGAGCGCGAGCGGGTCGTGGCGGCCCTGCGCGACCGGCCCTTCGACTACGTCGCCCAGGAGGCGGCGCCGCTCTCGACGATGCCGGGCTGGGAGCGCGGCCCGGACGGCCTGTTCCTGACGCCCCGCCCCTTCGTGGTCCGCGTCTTCGCCGCGCGGACGCCCCTCGGCTGGCAGGTCATGCCCGGCGGCTTCTGCCGGGTCTCGGAGCGCGAGGACGTCGACCCGATCGAGCTGCGGCTCGGCATCCGCTCCGCCGACGTCTGGGTCCTGTCCGAGGAGCCGGTCGCCGCGCCCCTGATCGGCACGCAGGCGGCGCCGCGGGTGCGGCGGGTCGGCGGGCACCTACCCGCCCGGGCCGCCGACGGCCTGTTCTGGCTCGGCCGCTACCTGGAGCGCGGCGAGGCGGTGATCCGGCTGGTGCTCGCCCACCTGCGCAGCGTCGGCGACGCCGTCGGGACCGACATCTCGGGCGCCCTCGACACGCCGGCGGCCCTGGCGCTCCGGGCGCTGCTGCACGAGTGGGGCGCCATCGCGGCCGCCGACCTGCCGACCGCCCGCCTCGCCCAGGAGGCGCTGGCCGGGCGCGACCGGCCGGGCTCGGCCCGGTCCCACGTCATCGCGGCCCGCCGCAACGCCGCCGCGCTCCGCGCCCGCCTGTCGGGCGAGGCGTGGCGGGTGCTCGCCGACCTGAACGAGTTCCTGTCCCTCAACACCGAGCGGGCCTTCACCGAGTCGCAGCTCGCGGGCCGGGCCGAGCGGGCCCTGAGCCAGCTCGCGGCGCTCGCCGGCCTCACCCACGAGAACATGAGCCGCGCCGAGGGCTGGCACTTCATCGAGCTCGGGCGGCGGATCGAGCGGGCGATCAACACCGGCGCCTTCGCGCTGGCCTTCGCCAACGACGAGGCGACCCCCGGCTGCCTCGGGGTGATGCTGTCCCTGTGCGATTCGCAGATCAGCTACGGGCGGCGCTACCTGCAGGGGGCGGCCCTCGACCCCGTGCGCGACATGGTGCTGCTCGACCCCTACAACCCGCGCTCGATCGCCTTCCAGGCGGAGGCGATCACCCGGCACCTCGCCGACCTGCCGGCGCTCGCCGCGGACGGGATCCCCGAGCCCCATTGCCGCCTCGCGACCCGGATCCTGGCGGAGTTGCGCAGCGGCGAGGCCGCGGATTTCGACGCCGTGCGCCTGACCGCGCTCGCGACCGACCTCGAGCGCCTCGCCGACGGCATCGCGGCCCGCTATTTCCCCACCGGGCCGAACGCGCTGCGCCCCGAGAAGCTGACGGGGCTGGCTTGATGCTGTGTGTCCTTGACGCTGCCGCCTCAAGGACGATCCGCAGCACGGGCTGCGGCGCGCCTTCGCGCTTGCCGGCGACCGCAGGCGACGGACGTCGCGATGGGCGGTGGCCGGGATGATCTACACGCTGCGCCACCGCACCGCCTACCGCTACGGCCGGCCGGTGCACTTCGCCCGCTGCACCCTGCGGCTCAAACCGCAGGATTGCGAGGGCCAGAGCGTGCTGGCGAGCGCGGTCACGATCGACCCGAGCCCCGCCCGCGCGGTGATGCGGCGCGACTATCTCGGGATCGACGCGGTGGCGATCACCCTGGAGACGCCCCACACCACCTTCAGCGTCGAGGCGCTCTCCACCGTGCGGGTCGAGCGCCCGGCCCCGCCGCCGCCCGAATCCGGGATGGCCTGGGAGCGGGTCCGCGACGCCGTTCTCGCCGGGCGCGACCTCGGCGGCCGGGCGCCGGTGCATTTCCTGTTCCCGAGCGGCCGGGTGCCGCTGCTGCCCGCGATCACCGACTACGCGCGGCCGAGCTTCGCCGCCGGCCGCAGCGCCTACGGGGCGGCCCACGACCTGATGCTGCGGATCGGCCGGGATTTCCGCTTTGATTCCAAGGCCACCACCGTCTCGACGCCGCTCGCCGACTCCTTCGCGCTCCGGGCCGGGGTCTGCCAGGACTTCGCCCACGTGATGATCGCGGCCCTGCGCGGCATGGGCCTGCCCGCGGCCTATGTCAGCGGCTACCTGCGCACGGTGCCGCCGCCCGGCCGCCCGCGCCTGCGCGGGGCGGATGCGAGCCACGCCTGGGTGGCGGTCTGGTGCGGCACCGGCTGGCTCGGCCTCGACCCGACCAACGGCGTCGCGGTGCGGGACGACCACATCGTGGTGGCCCGCGGCCGCGATTACGGCGACGTGGCGCCGGTCGACGGCATCGTCAGCGGCTCGGGCAAGCAGCGCCTCAAGGTCGAGGTCGACGTCATCCCCGACACCGAGACGCGGGATCTCGCGCTGGTGGGATGAGGTGACGCTCCGTCATCGCGAGCGCAGCGAAGCGACCCAGGGCGGCGCGACATCCCCGAAGGTGGCGCGACACCGGATCGCTCCGCTCCGCCCGCAAGGACGGGGATGTCGCGGACGCCACCCTCACCACATCGACTTGGCCGCCCGCTCCGGCCATTCCGCGTCGTAGCGCTGGCCGCCGACCTCGCCCGCGGTCAGCGCCGCCAGGATCGCCCCCGGCGTCGGCAGGCTTCCCGGGTCGACGCGGGCTTCCGGATCCCACAGTCCGGCCCGGATGATCGCCCGGGCGCACTGGAAGTACACCTCCGCGACGGTGATCACGAGGGCGGTGCGCGGCGCGTGGCCGTCGACCCGGAACGAGGCGAGCAGGTCCGGGTCGGCCGAGATCACCGCCCGGCCGTTCACCCGCAGCGTCGTGCCGGATCCCGGGATCAGGAACAGCAGCGCCACCCGCGGGTCGCGCACGACGTTGCGGAGCGAGTCGATCCGGTTGTTGCCCCGCCGGTCGGGCAGGATCAGCGTGCGCGGGTCGGCGACCCGCACGAAGCCCGGCCGGTCCCCGCGCGGGCTGCAATCGAGCCCCTCGGGACCGGCGGTCGCCAGCACCGCGAAGGGCGAGGCCGCGATCAGCGCCGCGTAGTCCGGCGTGATCGCGGCCGCCACCTTCACCGTCGAGGCGGGTGCCAGGGGCGCGCTGTAGAGCGCCTCCAGCGCGGCGAGCTCGTCGACGATCATTGCGCCCTCACGCGACCGGGGCGGCCTTGCCGGCCGCGAAGGCTTCGTGCTCGGCGACCAGCGCCCCCGACAGCGCCGAGGCGATCAGGCCCCGGGTCTCGTCGACGCCGTAGAGGGCCACGAAGGAGCCGAACCGGGGTCCGCGCGCCTCGCCGAACAGCACGTTGTAGAGGCTCGTGAACCACGCCTGCGACACGCCGGGCCGCCCGTCCGGGCTCTTGGCCTTGCCGGACGTGTCGGGGAAGTGGCGCCGGCCGACCTCGTAGACCGCCGCCTGCAGGGCCTCCGGGTCGGTCGAGCCGGCATGGTCCCCGAGCGTCTCCGACAGGTCCTCCAGGGCGGCCCGCTCCTCGGGCGTCGGCGCCCGGTAGGTCTTGGCCGGCCGCACGAAGTCCGAGAAGAACTTCAGGGCGTGCTTCACCAGCCGGTCGAGGCCCGGATGGGTCTCCGGCCCGGTCTGCGGCGCGTAGCGGCGGATGAAGCCCCACAGCACCGCCGGGTCCTCGGTGTTGGCCACCGCGGCGAGGTTGAGCAGCATCGCGAGGGTCAGGCTCGCGCCTTCGACCTTCTCGGGCTCCGGCGGGTTGCCGGCGTGGAGGTGCCAGACCGGGTTGCCCAGCCGCAGCTTCGCGTCCTGGCCGGCGTAGCGGTCGAGGAAGCCGATATACTCGTCGACGTGCCGGGGGATCACGTCGAAGAACAGGCGCTTGGCCTCGCGCGGCTTGTTGTACATGAACAGGGCGAGCGATTCCGGCGTGCCGTAGGTGAGCCACGCGTCAATCGTCAGGCCGTTGCCCTTCGACTTGGAGATCTTCTGGCCCTTCTCGTCGAGGAACAGCTCGTAGTTGAAGCCCTCCGGCGGCTCGCCGCCGAGCGCCCGGGCGATCTTGGCCGAGAGCTTGACCGAATCGATCAGGTCCTTGCCGGCCATCTCGTAATCGACGCCGAGCGCCACCCAGCGCATCGCCCAGTCGGGCTTCCACTGCAGCTTGGCGTGGCCGCCGGTCACCGGAGTCTCGTAGCGCTCGCCCGTGGCGGGATCGCGCCACACGATCGTGCCGCTCTCCGCCCTCACCTCGTCGATCGGCACCTGCATCACGTGGCCGGTGACCGGGTGGAGCGGCAGGAACGGCGAGTAGCTCGCCGAGCGCTCGGCCCGCAGCGACGGCAGCATGATCTCCATCACGGAATCGTAGCGCTCCAGCACGCGCAGCAGCGTCGCGTCGAACACGCCCGCGCGGTAGCACTCGGTCGCCGAGCGGAACTCGTAACTGAAGCCGAAGGCGTCGAGGAAGCGGCGCAACTCGGCGTTGTTGTGCGCGCCGAAGCTGTCGTGGGTGCCGAACGGGTCCGGCACGCGGGTGAGCGGCTGGTTGAGGTGCGCGGCCAGCATCTCCCGGTTCGGGACGTTGTCGGGAACCTTGCGCAGCCCGTCCATGTCGTCCGAGAAGGCGATCAGCCGGGTCGGCACCGCGTCGCGGGTGAGCACCCGGAAGGCGTGGCGCACCATGGAGGTGCGGGCGACCTCGCCGAACGTGCCGATATGCGGCAGGCCCGACGGGCCGTAGCCGGTCTCGAACAGCACCTCGGTCTTGCCGGATTTCTCCAGCCGCGCCACGAGCTTGCGCGCCTCCTCGAAGGGCCAGGCGGCGGCGTTGGCGGCGGCCTCGATCACGTCGGCGTCGAGGGTCAGGGCTGGGGGAGCGGCGGGCATGTCGTTGGAGACGATCTTCAGGGCTGAACGCGTTGGGGAGCGCGCACCCTAGAGCGGTTCGCATCGGAGCGGAACGCCCGGAGGTGCAATGCGGGGTTCCATCGCGGGCTCGCGCGTGAGGCCTGTGCGTGCGGCCTATGACAGCGTGGGCCGGTTTCGGCTTGGCAGACGCACGCCCGATCCGCTCGGCTTCCTACGCGTGCCAGGCTGAATCGCGAATCCCGGATCTCCGAATCTCGCCCTCATCCTGAGGTGCCGCAGCGCAGCGGAGGCCTCGAAGGAGCCCTCCAGTGACCGCTGCGCTGGCTGGAGCTCTCCTTCGAGGCCGCTGCGCGGCACCTCAGGATGAGGGCGAGGAGGGGAAGTCCCGAGTCGAACAGGCTCTCGGCGCCGAATCTTGGCCCAGATGGCGCGGATCTCCGCATCGGTGGCGCGATCGCCGCGCGCCTCGGCGGCCCCGGATTCGTCGAGTTCCGCCTCTTCCTCCGGGGTGAACCGGTAAACCGGGGCCTCGTCCCCCGCGAAGGCCAGCATGAGCCGGGCGCTCTCGTCCTGAGGGTCCGGGGACGGGTCGCGCCTTCGCCACCCCCTGCTCGAGCAGATCCGCCACGGTGCCGTCCGCGTGCCGTCCGACAACCGAAGCCGGCAGCAGGATACCCATTCCTGGTGGCGACGAAAGCCCTCAGAACGGGCTGACGGGGAAGAACCGCAGGTACAGCTCGGTGTACTTGCCGTCGTCCCAGACCCGCTGGAGCGCGTCGTCCAGCGCCCGGGAGAGGGCGGCGTCCTCCTGGCGGGTGATCAGGCCGATCCCCTCCCCGAAATAGCGGTTCTCGAGGTAGTCGCCGCCGGTGAGCGCGCAGCAACTCTCCGCGTCCTGGCCGCCGACGAACAGGGCGAGGTTGAGGCCGTCGGCGAACAGGTAGTCGATCTCGCCGCGCTTGAGCGCGCTCTCGGCCGCCGTGAGATCGGTGAAGTCCTTCGGCACGGCCTTCGGGAAGAACGCCTTGAGGTAGGCCGCGTGGGCGCTGCCGGCGATGACCCCGACGCTGCGGCCGGCGAGCGCCGCCGCGGAGGGGACCGGCAGGCCCTTGTCGGCCCGGGCCGCGAAGCGCGCCGGCCAGCGGAAATACGGCCGCGTCGCCAGGAATCGCGACCGCAGGGACGCGGTCAGCGGGATGGCGGCCGCGACCACGTCGCCCTGCTTGCCGTCGAGGGCGTCGAGCAGGGTGTCGAAGCGGCGCGCCTGCACCGTGCAGGTGATCGTCAGCTTCTCGCAGACCGCCCGGGCGAGCTCGACCACGAAGCCCGTCGGGTTGCCGTCGGGGCCGGCGAAGTGCAGCGGCGGGAACTCGTCGTCCGTGAGGAAGCGGACCGCCCGGCCGGTCTGCGGCGCCTCCACGCGCTCGCCCCGGCTGCGCGGGTTCCAGAAATCCGGGATCGTGACGGCGGGGGTGGCGGTGACGCCCGTGGCCGGCGCGGCCGGGGGCGCCGCGGCGGCGGCCGGCCCCGCGAGGAGCGCCGCGGCGGCGGCCGGCCCCGCGAGGAGCGCCGCGACCGCGGCCGCCGCGATCCGGGATGGGATGGCTGTCCTATCGCCTCTTGACGACGGGGACGGGGCGGTGCTCCTCTCGGAGCGCGGGGGCGGGGACTGGCTCACCCCCCTCCTCTACCACGTCCTCGGGCCGCCGGGGGAGCGCGCGGCGTGTCGTTCCAGCGCCCGCCCGCGGGGCCGGAGGGCCTGCCGCCGGAGATCGCCTTCCTGCTGGACGAGGGCGTCGACGCGCGGCTGCTGGCCCGGGCCGCCGCCGCGGCGACCGCGGCCGGGACCGACGCGGCGACCGCGCTGATGAATGCCGGCCTGATCGCGGAATCGGCCTACTACGCGGCCCTGGCCCGGGCGCTCGGCGCCCCCTACCTCGACGGCCCGATCCCGTTCGGCCTGGGCCTGCGCTTCCCCGACAGCCTCGTGGCCGGCCTCGCGCCGCTGGCGCCGGGCGCGGTGGCGCCCTGGGTCCTGGCGCCCCGCGGGCGGGCGATCGCGGACCTCCTCGACGCCGCCGGCCGCGCCGCTGGCCACGCCGCTGGCCACGCCGCCGTGCCGGCGATCACCAGCCCTACCCGCCTGCGCGAGGCCGTGTTCGCGTCCGTGCCCGGGCAGGTGGCGGATCACGCGGCGCACGACCTGCGGCGGCACGGCCCCGAGTGGGCGGCCGCCCCCGAGCCGGCCTTCCGCTGGCTGCTGGTCCTCGCCCTCGGCGGGACCGCCGCGCTCTGCCTGTGTGCGGCGCTGCCGGCCCCGCTGGCGCGCGCGGTGATGACGGCCGGGCAGGTCCTGTTCCTGGCCATGGCGACCCTGCGGATCGCGGCCCTCGCCATCGCGGCTCCGGTCGCCGCGGAGGCGGTGGTGCCCCTCGCCGAGGCCGACCTGCCGGTCTACACGATCCTCGTCCCCCTCCACCGCGAGGCGGCGGTGGTGCCGGACCTGCTCAGGGCGCTCTCCGCCCTCGACTATCCGGCCGCCAAGCTCGACATCAAGCTGCTGCTCGAGGCGGACGACGCGGAGACCGCCGCGGCCCTCCCCCGCGACACCCTCCCGGCCCGGTTCGAGGTGATCACGGTGCCGCCGGGCGGCCCGCGCACCAAGCCGCGGGCGCTCAACGCCGCGCTGCCGCTGGCCCGCGGCACCCTGATCACGGTCTACGACGCCGAGGACGTGCCCGATCCCGGGCAACTGCGGCTGGCGGCCGCCCTGTTCGCGCGCCTGCCCGCGCGGACCGCCTGCCTCCAGGGGCGGCTCGTGATCGACAATGCCGGCGATTCGCGCCTCGCCCGTGCCTTCGCCCTCGAATATGCCGGGCTGTTCGACGTGCTGAACCCGGCCTTCGCCCGCTGCGGCCTGCCGGTCCCGCTGGGCGGCACCTCGATGCACCTGCGCACCGTCGTGGTGCGGGCTCTGCACGGCTGGGACGCCCACAACGTCACCGAGGACGCGGATCTCGGCCTGCGCCTCGCGCTGGCGGGCTACACCGTCGGCGACCTTCCCAGCCCTACCTTCGAGGAGGCGCCGGCCCGCCTCGGGCCCTGGCTCGGCCAGCGCACCCGCTGGCTGAAGGGCCTGGTCCAGACGAGCCTCACCCACGGGCGGCACCCGCTGGCCAACGCCCGCAGGCTCGGCGGCCTGGAGACGCTCTGCGCCGCCGCCCTGGTCCCCGGGACGGTGGTCTCTGCGCTCGCCTACCCGGCCTGCCTCGCCGCGGCGGCGTGGTCCTTCCTGGTCCGGGACATCCCGGCCGCCCCCGTCTTCCTGGACAACCTCTCCACGGGGCTCGCCATCACGCTGTTCGGGACGGGGCTCGCCGCCCTGGTCCTGCCCGCCCTCGTCGGCTGCGCCCGGCGCGGCTGGGGGGACCTCGCCCGGTCGGTCCCGTGGATGCCGGTCTACTTCCTGCTGGTCAGCCTCGCCGCGTGGCTGGCGCTGATCGAGCTGGTCCGGGCGCCGCTGCGCTGGAACAAGACCCGGCACGGCCTCGCGCGGACCTCCCGCAGCGGCCGGCGGCGGCGGGCGTACCCTGCGACAGCCTGCGACACCGGGACGTGACCGGACGGCGGCGGATGCGCGTCGGCTTGATCTGGATCAGTCGCGGGCCCGCGCCGGGCCGCTAGCTTGGCCAGCCGCTCCCGCCCGCGCCGCGGGCGGCCGGTGATTCGCCTCGCGTGGGTCCAAGCGATGCCGGCCTATCACCTCCGACGCACCCTCGAGCACGCGGACGGCCGCTGCGGCCTCGCCTTCGCCAGCGACCGCCTGGAGGCGGACGACGCGGAGACGGCGATCCGCCGCGCCCGCGACCTGTGCCGGACCGCCGCCAACATGCTCCTGACCGGGGCGGTGCTGACCGATTCCCTCGGCCGGATCCTGTGGTCGTTCACCCTGGCGCTGGCCCGGGAGCCGCTCTGCGTCCGACCGACGAGCTGAGGGCCACGCAGATTGGCGCGCCGTGCAACGCCCGCGGCCCGCGCGCCGTTGTCCCGCACGGGCGCGGCCCGGAGAGGCCGAGAGCGCGGCCGAGCGAGCTGCCGGGAGAGCTGCCATGAGCACGATCGCGATCCTGATCGGCACGCAGGCGGGCGCGCGCCTCCTGGCCGCCGCCTCCGAGCGGGAGGCGGCCCTCTCGGCCGAGGCCTTCCTGCTACGCCTGCCCGTCCGCGCCCTCCCGGCGCCGCTCTGGGTGCAGTGCGCCGACCCGGCGGTCAGCGGCCGCCTCACCGGCTACCTGAACGGCCTGCAGGCCGAGCAGGTGCGCGAGCGCGACCCGAGCCGGGTCTGAGGCCCTGCGCTGAGGCCCGGCGATCCGCGAGACGCATTTCCCTGCGCCGCGCCGTGCGCTAACCCCGTCCGCATGAGCGAGACACGCGACGCGGGCCGGTCCGGGGCGAGCGGGGGGCGGGACGCCGATCCCGCCGCGGAGGCGCCCCTGGGCCGGCTCCTGCGCCTGATGGCGACCCTGCGCGATCCCGTCGCCGGCTGCCCCTGGGACGTGGCGCAGAGCTTCGCCACCATCGTGCCCTACACGATCGAGGAGGCCTACGAGGTCGCCGACGCGGTGGCGCGGGGGGACCTCGGCGACCTGCGCGACGAGCTCGGCGACCTGCTGCTCCAGGTGGTGTTCCACGCCCGCATGGCCGAGGAGCGGGGCGCCTTCGCGTTCGACGACGTGGCCCGCGCTATCGGTGACAAGCTGGTCCGGCGCCACCCCCACGTCTTCACCCCGGACGGCGCGCCCCTGCCTGCCGGCTCGCCCCTGCGCGACCCCGCGGCGGTCGAGGCCCAGTGGGCGGCGATCAAGGCGCAGGAGCGGGCGGCCCGGCAGGCGGAGCGGCGGGACGCGGGGCTCGCGCCGGACCCGGCGCCCGACCCCCTCGGCGGCGTCGCGCGGGCGCTGCCGGCCCTCGCCCGGGCGGAGAAGATCTCCCGGCGGGCGGCCGCCTACGGCTTCGACTGGGACGACGCCGCCCAGGTCGTCGACAAGGTCCGCGAGGAGACCGACGAGGTCGCCGAGGCCCTGGCGGCGGGCGACCCGGAGGCCCTGTCCGAGGAGATCGGCGACCTCCTGTTCTCGGTGGCGAACCTCGCGCGGCACGCCGGGATCGACCCGGAGACCGCCCTGCGCGACGGCACCGCCAAGTTCGAGCGGCGCTTCGCCGCCATGGCGCGGCATCTCGCGGCGTCCGGGGGCGCCCTCGGCCGCTCCGACCTCGCCGCCATGGAGGCGGCGTGGCAGGCGGCCAAGCGCGACGAGGCGGCGGGACAGGCGTAGCGGCGCTGTCAGGCCGCCCCGCCCCGCCCCGCCCTGCCCGCTCGCTCGCGGCCCGAGATGCCGGCTCGTCGCGGCGGATCCGTCGGGCTCCGAAACGGTGATCCGACGCGTTGGCGTTCCGGCGGGCGGGCGTTAAACCCGTGCCATGTTCGACGACGCGGCCGCTCGGCGCTACCTCGCGGGACTGGCCCCCGTGGCGGCGGGGTCGGTGCGCTGGCTCATCTACGATCACAACCGGCAATGGGTCTCGGTCGTGGACGGCGATCTCGTGTCCCTGCGGCAGGATTGCCTGCACGTCCTCGACGTCTCCGCGGAGGCGGACGCCACCGCGTCCCTCGTCGACGCGATCCGCGAGTTCCTCGCCGAAGGGACGGAGCGCACCCCGCAGATCGTCGCCCTCTCGTGCGCCGTGCTGATGCAGAGCGTCGGGGATCTCGACGCGGTCTTCGATCGGATCCGGTCCGGCGTCATGGCAACCCTCGTCTACGCCGAGGACGTCGTGGTCAGGCCCGTCGCCGGGTAGCGCGGATCGGCCCTCGCCCGGACGCGCCGCCCGACCGGGCCGGCTGCCTTCGCGGCGATCCCCGCGGCGATCCTCCGCGGCGCCCCCGCGCGGCGAGGGCTCGACACGTCGCGGCGCGCGGATATGTTCCGCGCATGCGCTTCACCCTGCCCGTCCTCGCCGCCCTCGCCGTCACCGCCGCCCTGTCCCGGCCCGCCGCGGCCGAGACGATCCTCCAGGAGCGGTTCGGCTGCCACACCCAGGAGGTCACGGACCGCCTGTTCAAGCTGGTCATGGCGGGCGACGAGTCCGGGTTCGGCCAGCTGCTGCAGGGCAGCCTCGCCAGCGGCGAGTGCCGGTCGTTCAAGCCCGGCGAGGAGGTCCGGCTCGAGTCCCGGACGATGAGCTACGGCTGCCTCGCCCTGAAGGACACGCAGGATCGCTGCTACTGGACGCCGCTGAGCGCCATCGAGAAGACGAACTGACGGCGAACTGACGTCGCCCCCGGGGCCGCGGCGAACCGGCGCCCGGGGGCGCCGGCCCGCCCGCGCGGCCGGTGCGCGGTCAGGCGGCCTTCTTCCCCCGGCCCTTCGACGGCTCCGCGTCCGGCTCCGCCCCGCCGGGCTCGCCCGCGGCGTTGATCGACTCGGCGATCTTCGAGAGCAGCGCGTCGGTCCGCTTCTCCTCCTGCAGGGTCTCGTCCAGGAGCTCGGCGGCGTCCGCGTAGCCGAGCTGGGCTGCCCAGGTCTTCAGGGTGCCGTAGCGGGCGATCTCGTAGTGCTCCACCGCCTGGGCGCAGGCGGCCAGCACCGCGTCGGCGGCCGGGCTGTCGGCGAAGTCGTCGAGGTCCTCCTCCATCTCCGAGACGATGCCCTGCATCGCCTCGCAGGTCTTGGCCCGGGCCGGCTTGCCGATGATCTCGAAGACCTGCGTCAGGCGCTCCACCTGCTGGGCGCTCTCCTCGGCGTGGGTCTCGAAGGCCTGGCGCAGCTCGTCGTGCTCCGCCGCCTTGGCGGATTTCTTGAGGGCTTTCACCGACTGCTTCTCGGCGTAGTAGACGTCCTTCAGGGTCTCGTAGAAGGCGTCCTGCAGCGTCTTCTGCTTGGCCATTCGGTCTGTCTCCGCTGGGGTCCACGCGCCGTGTTCGGCGGCGTCCTCCGGGGAACTCCGGTCCGGCCGGCCGTATCCGGGCGATATCTTCGCCCTGTGGAGGAACCTTTCGGGGCTCAGCCGCCCGCCCCGTCCGGGCGCGGCTTCCGGCTGCCCCGCGGCGCGCCGCCCGGCTTCGGGCGCAGGCGGTCGAGGACCGTTTCCAGGGCGCGCTCCACCGCGTCGCGGTCCGGCACGGTCTCCGGCACCGCGTCCGGCGGAGGCGGGGGCGATCGGCCCGGGTCGCGGCGCTTCGGCATGTCGTCCGCCCGTATCGCCGCCGGGCCGACCGGTCTTCCGGCCCGCGCGGCGGCTTCCGGCCGGTCGATCGGCCAGGATCCTGGGATCAAAGCCTGCCGGGATCCGGGGATCCCGGGATCCTGTGATCAAGGTTCGCGGATGGTTGCCGGCGCGTCGGGATCCGGACCTTTCGGCGGCCGTGCCGGATCACCGGAGATCTCGGTCGCGCCCTGTCCGGACCCGCGGCGGCCGCCGAACGGCCAGTCGATCAGGCCGCCGGCCCAGAGCGCCGCCCAGACGAAGACCGGCTGAAACGCGAGCCGCGGCCCGTGGTACCACCAGGAATCCGGGATGCCCTCGACGTGGACGTGCTCGAACGCGTGCTTGAGGTTCGCCGGGTAGACGCAGACCGCGTAGAGGGCGAGGCCGAGCGCGGCCGCCCGGCGGAACCGCCCGGTGAGGAGGCCGACCGCGCCCGCGATCTCGCACAGGCCGGTCGCCAGGATGACGAGCCGCGGCTGCGGCACCCAGTCGGGCATGAGCGGCAGCATCGCGTCGGTCGCCACGAGGTGGACCACGCCGATGAACCCGTAGATCGCCGCGAGCGCGTAGCGCAGCCGGCGCCGCCAAGTCTCGATTGACGCCTCGATCGCCCCCTCGGTCACGCGACCGCGTCCTCCGTGACGCCGCAGGCCTGCGCCAGGCGGGCGCGCAGGGCCGCCACGAGGCGGGTCACCGCCGGATGGCCGGCGCTCGGGAAGGCCGTGCCGCCGATGGCCGTCACGGGGGCCAGGAGCCGCAGGGAGTTGGTCAGGAACACGGCCTCCGCGCCGAGGAGATCGGGCAGGCCGAGCGACCGTTCCTCGGCCCGCAGCCCGCATCCGGCGGCGAGACCCAGCACCTCCGCCCGCACGATGCCGGCGAGCACGCCGTCCCCGAGCGGGGGCGTCACCAGATTGGCGCCGAACAGGGCGAAGAGATTGCCGGTGCCCGCGCAGGCGACGCGGCCCCGGGTGTTGCGGAACAGCGCCTCGTCGAACCCCGCGGCGGCGGCCTCGCGGGCGGCCAGCACCGCGTCGAGATAGCCCAGCGTCTTCAGGCGGGCGGCGGGGGAGGTGTCGTTGCGGGCGATGGCCGTCGGCCACAGGCGCAGGGGCGCGAAGGACGCGGCCCTGGCGCTCGCGGCCGCGGTGGCGAACAGGGTCGGGTTCGGCGCGTCCGGCGGCCTCAGGCCGCGCGGGCCGGAGCCGCGCGTCAGCGTGGTCCGGATCGCGAGCCGCTCCCCCTGACCCGCGAGATCCCGCATGGCCGCACGGATCCGCTCGGGTTCGGCGGGGATCCCCAGCGTCTCCGCGGAGGCCACGAGCCGGGCGATATGGGCGTCCTCGAAGGCGACGCGGCCGCCGAGCGCCAGTGCGGTGTCGAACAGGCCGTCGCCGAGCGTCAGGCCGCGGTCGGTGTGGTCGAGCGGAGCCGTGGTTCCGGGCAGAAGCGCCCCGTCACGCCACAGCATCGCGGCGCCCCTCCGGCCTCTCCCGCCACGCGCGGGCGAGATCCAGGAAATTGGCGAACAGGGCGTGGCCGCCCTCGGTCAGGACCGATTCCGGGTGGAACTGGATGCCGTAGGTCGGGTGAGTCCGGTGCGACAGCGCCATCACCTCCCCCTCCTGCGAGACCGCGTCGACCGAGAGGTGTCTTTCCATGTCGGGGCCGGGATTCACGACCAGCGAGTGGTAGCGCCCGACCCGCATCGGCGCCGGGATTCCGGAAAACAGGCGCTCGCCGGTATGGGCGATCGGCGTCATCTGCCCGTGGAGGGGGCGCTGTGCCCGCGCGACCGTGCCGCCGAAGGCCGCGCCGATCGCCTGATGGCCGAGGCAGACGCCGAGGATCGGCACCGCGCCCGACAGGTCGCGGATCGCCGGCAGGGAGATCCCGGCCTCCGCGGGGGTGCAGGGCCCGGGCGAGACCACCAGGGCCTCCGGCTCCAGCGCCCGGATGCCGGGGACGTCCAGCGCGTTGTTGCGCACGACCCGGACCGTCTCGCCGAGCTCCTCCAGGTAACGGACGACATTGAAGACGAACGAGTCGTAATTGTCGAGGACGAGGATCATGCGAAGGCCTCGAACACGCGGGCGGCCTTGGCCAGGGTCTCGTCGTATTCCGGGCCGGGCTCCGACAGCAGCGTCACCCCGCCCCCGGCCTGCAGGACCGCCTGCCGGTCGTCCATGAACACGGTGCGGATCGCGATCGACGTGTCGAGCGCCCCGTCGAAGCCGATCCGGCCGATGGCGCCGCAGTAGAGTTCCCGCGCGTCGCCCTCGATCTCCGTGATGATGTCCATGGCGCGGATCTTCGGCGCGCCCGTGATCGAGCCGCCCGGGAAGGTCCCTTCCAGGAGGTCGAGGGCGTCGAGCCCGTCGCGGAGGTCGCCGGTCACCACCGACACCAGATGGTGGACGTTGGCGTAGGTCTCCAGGCCGCACAGGGTCGGCACGGCGACGGTGCCCGGCCGGCAGACCCGCGACAGGTCGTTGCGCAACAGGTCGACGATCATGACGTTCTCGGCCCGCTCCTTGACGCTGGCCTGGAGCGCCTCGGCCGCCGCCCGGTCGGCCGCCGGGTCGTCGAGGCGGCGGGCGGTGCCCTTGATCGGGCGCGTCTCCACGTGCCGCCCGTCGAGGCGGATGAACCGCTCCGGCGAGGACGAGGCGACGGTCAGGCCCTCCTGTTCCAGGTAGGCCCCAAAGGTCGCCGGGTTGGTCTCGCGCAGCCGCCGGTAGAGGGCGAACGGGTCGAAGCCGGCCGGCAGGTCGGCGACGAAGCGCTGGGCGATGTTGGCCTGGTAGATGTCGCCGGCCCGGATGTAGGCGCGGACCTTTTCGACTGCTTCTTCATAGCTTTGGCGGTCGAAGTTCGAGCGCCACGCGAGCGGCTGGGCCGGCCGGGCGGGGGCCGGGACCGGCGGCTCCACGCCGCCGAGCAGGTCGGCGAAGCGGGTGAGCCGCGCCTCCGCGCGGGCCCGCCGCGCGTCCGGCGCGGTCTCGGGGAAACCCGTGGCGACGAGCCGGCCCGTGCCGGCGGCGTGGTCGACGACCAGCGCGGTGTCGTAGAAGTTCAGCGCGATGTCGTCGGTGAGCCCCGCCCGCCGGGCGGGCGGCGCCACCCGCTCCAGCGCCGCGCCGAGATCGTAGGCGAGGTACCCGATCGCCCCGCCGGGGAACGGCTCCGGGCCTGCCTCGAGCCGGTAGGGTTCGAGGCAGGCCCGGAGCGCGGCCATCGGGCCGCCCGCCACCGGCCTCCCGTCGAGGGTCGCGCGCCCGTCGCGGTAGCGGAACCGCGCGAACGGGTCGGCGGCCACGATCGAGTGCCGCCCCAGCGGGTCGTGCCGCATGGCGCTGTCGAGGAAGGCGAGCCCGGGCAGGGCGCGCAGCCGGGCCGCCGCCGCGACGGGATCGATGAAGGGGATCTCTCGGGTCCACATGACCGGGTTCGGGGCCGTTATCCTCGGGCTGTGCGTCATCCGCTGCCGTCGCACAGGCGATGCCGCGGGGGAAGCGGCAGTTCCACGCAGGCCCCGCCGCCGCGCGCGGGCGGGCCGTGTCCGGGGCGCAGGGCCGCGCCGTCCAATCCTGATGTGGGATCTGAGAAGACCGCCGTAAAGCTCTGCCGTAACGATAGGATCTGCGCCTAAGCTCAGGCTCGCGCGCAGGGCCGGGCACCCCTGCGGCGGCCGGCCTCGCGCGGAGGCGCGGGAGCCTGTATAGGAGCGCGACCCCGAATTCCTGGTCCCGCGCGCCGGGCGGCCGATCGCCCCGCCGGACTGTCCGACCCGAATGCCATGACCGCCACGCCCGCTCCCCGCGGCCCCGCTCCCGGCGCCGCCCCGAAAATCTCGTTCGTCTCGCTGGGCTGCCCGAAGGCGCTGGTCGATTCCGAGCGGATCCTCACCCATCTGCGCGCCGAGGGCTACGAGCTGGCCCGGCGGCACGACGGCGCCGACGTGGTGATCGTCAACACCTGCGGCTTCCTCGATTCCGCCAAGGCAGAGTCGCTCTCGGCCATCGGCGAGGCCATGGCGGAGAACGGCCGCGTCATCGTCACCGGCTGCATGGGCGCGCAGCCGGAGGAGATCCGCGAGAAGTACCCCGACCTCCTGGCGGTGACCGGGCCCCAGGCCTACGAGTCGGTGGTGGCGGCCGTCCACGAGGCGGTGCCGCCGGCCCACGACCCGTTCCTCGACCTCGTGCCGCCGCAGGGGATCAAGCTCACCCCGCGCCACTACGCCTACCTGAAGATCTCGGAGGGGTGCAGCAACCGCTGCAGCTTCTGCATCATCCCGAGCTTGCGCGGGAACCTCGTCAGCCGCCCCGCCGCCGACGTGCTGCGCGAGGCCGAGAAGCTGGTGAAGGCCGGCGTGAAGGAGCTGCTGGTCGTCAGCCAGGACACCAGCGCCTACGGCGTCGATATCCGTTACAGTGAGAGCCCGTGGCGCGACCGCCAGGTCCGCGCCAAGTTCTACGACCTCACCAAGGAACTCGGCGAGCTCGGCGCCTGGGTGCGGCTGCACTACGTCTACCCCTACCCGCACGTGGACGAGGTCATCCCGCTGATGGCCGAGGGCAAGGTGCTGCCCTACCTCGACATGCCGCTCCAGCACGCGAGCCCCTCCGTGCTCAAGCGCATGCGCCGCCCCGGCAACCAGGAGCGCCAGCTCGACCGGATCCGCAGCTGGCGGCAGACCTGCCCGGACCTCGCGATCCGCTCGACCTTCATCGTCGGCTTCCCCGGCGAGACCGAGGCCGAGTTCGAGGAGCTGCTCGCTTGGCTGCAGGAGGCCAAGCTCGATCGGGTCGGCTGCTTCGAGTACGAGCCGGTGGCCGGCGCCACCGCCAACGCGCTGGGCGACCTCGTGCCGCCGGCGGTGAAGGCCGAGCGCAAGCGCCGGTTCATGGAGACCCAGAACGGCATCGCGCTCCGGCTGCAGCGGGCCAAGGTCGGCAAGCGGCTGCCCGTCATCGTCGATTCCGTCGAGGGCGGGGTGGCGCGGGGCCGGTCCAAGGCCGACGCACCGGAGATCGACGGGACCGTCCACGCCGCGTTCCGGCGCCCGGTGCGGGTCGGCGACATCGTCACGGTGAAGATCGACCGGGCCGAGGCCTACGACCTCTACGGCAGCGTCGCCTGACGGCAGACCCCGTCTTTGCGAGCGCAGCGAAGCAATCCAGGGATGCGCTGCGCTCGGGGACGTCGCGCTACGCTCGCGATGACGGGCGCGGACCGGACTCCTGTTGACGCCGCGTCCGGCGCGGCTTGACCCCGCCCGCCCCGCGCGGTCTTTCGGAACAGATCAGGAACTTGGTCGGGACCCGAGGCGGCGATGGATCCGGAGGTCGCGCTCCGAAAGATCATCCACATCGACATGGACGCGTTCTACGCCTCCGTGGAGCAGCGCGACGACCCGTCGCTGCGCGGCCGGCCGCTGGCGGTCGGCGGCTCCCGGGAGCGCGGGGTGGTGGCCGCTGCGAGCTACGAGGCCCGAAAATTCGGTGTCCGCTCCGCCATGCCGTCGGCCACCGCGCGGCGGCTGTGCCCGGACCTGCTGTTCGTGAAGCCGCGCTTCGAGGTCTACCGGGCGGTCTCCGAGGAGATCCGGGCGGTCTTCGCCCGGCACACGGCCATCATCGAGCCGGTGGCCCTCGACGAGGCCTATCTCGACGTCACCGAGAACCTCCAGGGCCTCCCGACGGCGACGGCCGTGGCGAAGGCGATCCGGGCCGAGATCCTGGAACGGACCGGACTCATCGCCTCGGCCGGGGTCTCGTACAACAAGTTCCTCGCCAAGGTGGCGTCCGACCACCGCAAGCCCGACGCCCTGTTCGTCATCACCCCCGCCATGGGGCCGGACTTCGTGGCGGCGCTGCCGATCGGCCGGTTCCACGGCGTCGGCCCGGTCACCGAGGCGAAGATGAAGCGGCTCGGGATCGAGACCGGGGCGGATCTGCGCGCCTGGACGCCGGAGCGCCTGCGCGAGACCTTCGGCTCCGCGGGCGCCTACTACCACGCGGTCGCCCGCGGGATCGACGCGCGGCCGGTCCGCGCCCACCGGGTGCGCAAGTCGATCGGGGCCGAGACCACCTTCTCGGACGACACCGCCGCCTTCGAGGTCCTGGCCGCCCGGCTGGCGCCGCTGTTCGACAAGGTCTGGGCGGGTGCCGACGCCAAGGGCATGCGCGCCCGGACCGTGACCCTGAAGCTCAAGTTCTCGGATTTCGCGCAGGTCACCCGGGCGAAGTCCCTCGCCGTGCCGGTGGCCGACCGGGCCGCCCTGGAGCGGATCGGCCTCGACCTGCTCGCCGGCCTGTTCCCCCTGCGCCGCAGCGCGCGGCTGATCGGGGTGTCGCTGTCGGGCTTCGCGCAGGACGCGCCCGAGGCGCCGCTCCAGCTCGGGCTGGCGCTCTGACACGGCCTCCGGGGCAGGCCCACGCTCCGTCATCACGGGCGCAGGGAAGTGACCCCGGGCAGCAGGACATCGGTCAGCGTGGCTCTGGCCCTGGATCGCCTCGCTCCACTCGCAACGACGACGGTGGGGAAGCGATCAACCGGAAAGCGATAGAGCCGCCGCCGTCATGCACGACACGGCGCCTGTGCGGTTCCGCACGTCGGGAAGGCCGGGTCGATCGCAGAGCGGAGCGATCCGGATCAGGGTTTCTCGAGCCCGCGCGAACACAAGGACCCTGTCGATGCCGAAGCACGCCCGCCTGGCCCTGGCCTCCGCGCTTCTATCGGCCATCGCGGCGGGCGCCGCCCGCGCGGACGGCACATCCGCTTTCGGGGCCGCCAACGCGGCCCAGCTCCGGGGCTACACCGCGAGCCCGGCCCAGGTCTACGTTCCGGCAGGCGGCCCGAGCGCCAGGCCCGCAGCCCCCGCACCGCAGCGGCCGAAGGCGCCGGCGCGCAGTCGCTGAGATCGACCCGGGCCGCACCGGCCCGGGCATCCGGTCACGCGTTCTTGCGCGGCCGGTGGTCGGGGTCGATGCCGCCATCGAGCTTCGTCTCGTTGTCGACGTCGCCCTCGAAGGTCGAATCCGCCTGCAGATCCGCAGGGTCGGCGCCGCTCATCCCCTTCGAGGTGCCGATCCCGGGATTGCCCTTGAGGTCGGCGTCCGTGGGCGTGTCGGTCTTCGGGTGCTTGGATGACATGCAGGCTCCTGTCGGATGCTGATGTCGGGCCAACGCGTCGGCGCGGGGCCGGTCTCCCGCGCGGCGTGCGGCGGTTCGCCTCCCGGTCCCCGCACGCCATCAGCCGATCTCCGCCGCCGCGATCCGGCGGACGCCCGCCGCCTCCATCCGCGCCCAGGCCCGCGCGAGCGACCCGTCCACGTCGATCCCGCGCACCGCGTCCGCCACCACGAGGACGTCGAACCCCGCGTCGCGCGCGTCGAGCGCGCTCCAGGCGACGCAGAAATCGGTGGCGAGGCCGCACACCGCGACGCGGGTGATGCCGCGCTCCCGGAGCGCCCCGGCGAGGCCGGTGCGCGTGGCCCGGTCGGCTTCCAGGAAGGCCGAGTAGCTGTCGACCCGCGGATCCAGCCCCTTGCGCACCACCAGGCTCGCCCGGTCGGTGGCGAGGTCCGGCGCGAAGGCGGCCCCGGGGCTGCCCTGGACGCAGTGGCGCGGCCACAGCACCTGCGGCCCGTAGGGCAGCGTCACGGTCTCGAACGGGGCCCGCCCCGGATGGGTCTCGGCGAAGGAGACGTGATCGGCCGGATGCCAGTCCTGCATCAGCACCACGTGCCGGAAGCGGTGCTGGAGGTCGTTGATCGGGCCGATCACCGCGTCGCCCCCCGGGACGGGGAGCGCCCCGCCCGGCAGGAAGTCGACCTGCACATCGACGACGAGAAGCAGGTCGGCGTTGCCGGGCGTCACGGCCGCTCCCTACGGCAGCATCACGATCGAGCCGGTGGTCTCCCGGCCCGCGAGGTCGCGGTGGACCTGCTGCGCCTCGGCCAGCGGGTAGGTGGCGTTGACCGCGATCTTCACCGCGCCGTCGCGGACCACCTTGAACAGGCGGGCGGCCGCCTCCTCCAGGGTGGCGCGGTTCGACGAGAAGGTCGCGAGCGTCGGGCGCGTCACGTAGAGCGACCCGCGCGGGGCCAGCAGGCCGAGGTCGAGCCCGGTGATCGCCCCGGAGGCCGAGCCGAAGCTCGCCAGCAGGCCGAGCGGCGCGAGGCTGTCCAGCGAGCCCATCAGGGTCGCCTGCCCGACGCCGTCGTAGACCACCGGCACGCCTTTGCCGCCGGTGATCTCGCGCACGCGCTTGGCCACGTCCTCCTCGCGGTAGAGGATGACGTGGTCGCAGCCGTTCCGCTTGGCGAGCTCCGCCTTCTCGGGGCTGCCGGCGGTGCCGATCACGGTGGCGCCGAGGTGCTTGGCCCACTGGCAGGCGATCAGGCCGACGCCGCCGGCGGCCGCCTGCCACAGGATCGTGTCGCCGGGCTTCACCGCGTAGGTCCGGTGCAGCAGGTACTCGACGGTCAGGCCCTTGAGCATCATGGCGGCGGCGGTCGTCTCGTCGACGCCGTCGGGGATCGGCACGGCCGCGGAGGCCGGGATCACCGGCTCCTCGGCGTAGCAGCCGTCCGCCACCGAGCCGTACGCGACCCGGTCGCCCGGCTTGAACTGGGTGACGCCCTCGCCCACCGCCGTGACGGTGCCGGCGCCCTCCTTGCCGGGGGTGTAGGGCATGTGCGGGGACTTGTAGGCGCCGGTGCGGAAGTAGATGTCGATGAAGTTGACGCCGATGGCGGCCTGCTTGACCCGGATCTGCCCGGGGCCCGGCTCGGCCAGGGGCACGTCCTCGAAGCGCATCACCTCGGGGCCGCCGTACTCGTAGACCCGGATCGCCTTCGGCATCGTCGTACTCCCGCTCGCCGCCCCACTCGGGGGCGTTGCAGCCCGAGATAACGGAGCGCCCGCCGGAGGCAATTTGTTTTTGTTCTCTCGCGCTCCGGTTGTAACCCGCCCGGCGGCCGCCCCGTTCTGGATCCGCCGGACCCGGGCGCCTATCTAGGCCCTGCCCGTTGTCCGAGCCGAGGTCCGACCGCATGTCCGGCACCACCCGCACGAGCGCCGATCTCGATCCGCGCCGCCGCCGCCTCCTCTACCGCGCCTGGCACCGGGGCATCCGCGAGATGGACCTGATCATGGGCCGCTTCGCCGATGCCGAGATCTGCGAGCTGTCGGAGGCGGAGCTCGACCAGTTCGAGGCGCTGATCGAGGTGCCGGACCGGGACCTGTTCAAGTGGCTGACCGGCGAGGTCGAGACGCCCTCGAATTACGACACGTCGGTCTGGCAGCGCGTGCGCGCGTTCCACCGGCACGACGCGCCGATCCATTCCTGAGAGCGACCGGTCGAGAGAGCCCGCGATGAACGAGCCCAAGCCCAACTACGACCACCCGGCCCGGTCGATCGCCACCGAGCTGGTGGTGCGGATCATGCTGGAGATGATGGAGCGCTCCGATCCGGCGCTGCGCGGAGAGATCCTCCGGCAGGCGACGGCGCGCGCCGCCGCGATGACCGAGTCCATGCCCAACGCGGACTTCTTCCGCGGCCGGGTCGAGGCGGCGCTGGCGGAGATCGTCGGGCCGGACGCCTGAGGGGCGGCGACGAGGATCGCCATCGCCTTCGATCGAAGCTCTCGGCCGATGCGGCCCGCTCCGTGATCACGAGCGCAGCGAAGTGACCCAGGGCAGCGCGTCCTTGGTCAGCGTGGCGCTGCTGGATCGCTTCGCTGCGCTCGCGAGGACGACCACTGTTCCCTGCCGCAGCGGGACCGCCCTATAGGGCCTTCGGCCGTGACCCCGGGGACGCTTTATCGCGGCGGCCCGATCGGCTAACGCCACCCGACCTCCTCCCCTGACGCGCCCGGCGGGATTTCCCGCGAAAGACCCGATGGCCAAGCCTCAGCCGAAGCCCCCCGCCCCCGCCGCCAAGCCGCAGGTCGCGCGCTTCGCGCTGCCGAAATCCTCCGCGCTAGCCCGGGCGATCGACGCCCTCAAGCGCGGCGACAGCCCGGTCCTGGCGAACGCCCCGGAGGGCTTCGACGCGCTGGCGCTCGCCGACCTCGCCCGCGCCCTGGCGCCCACCGTCGACGCGCCGGCGGTGCTGGTCCACGTGGCGCGCGATTCCGGGCGCTCGGCGGCCTTCCAGGCGGCCCTCGGCTTCGTCGCGCCCGAGATGGACGTGATGAGCCTGCCGGCCTGGGACTGCCAGCCCTACGACCGGGTCTCGCCGACGACGGCGGTCGCCGCCGCCCGGATGACGGCGCTCGCCCGCCTCGCCCGCACCCGCTCGGCCGAGGACCGCCCGCGCATCCTCTGCACCACGGTCAACGCCCTGGTGCAGCGGGTCCCGCCCCGCGCCCACATCGCCAAGGAGGCGTTCTCGGCGGCGATCGGCAACGTCGTGTCGATGGACGACGTGGTGGCCTGGGTCGAGGCCAACGGCTTCCTGCGCACCGGGACGGTGCGCGACACCGGCGAGTACGCGGTCCGCGGCGGCATCCTCGACCTGTCGCCCCCCGGCCTGCCGGCCCCGATCCGCCTCGACTTCTTCGGCGACACGCTGGAATCGATCCGCGCCTTCGACCCGGAGACGCAGCGCACCACCGGGCAGCTCCGCTCGCTCGACCTGATGCCGATGAGCGAGGTCCAGCTCACCACGGAGACCATCCGCCGCTTCCGCCAGAACTACATCCAGAGCTTCGGGGCGGCGACCCGGGACGACCGGCTCTACGAGACGGTGAGCGAGGGGCGGCGCTACGCCGGCCTCGAGCACTGGATGCCGCTGTTCTACGACCACCTCGACACGCTGTTCGACTACCTCGGCGGCGTGCCGCTGGTCTTCGACCCGCAGGTGGAGGACGCTGCCGCCGAGCGGATCGCGCTCGTCCAGGACTATTACCAGGCCCGCGAGGGCGCGATGAAGACGCCGCAGCCCGGCGTCGCCCCCTACAAGCCCCTGCCGCCCCGCGCCCTCTACCTGACGCCGAACGAGCTGAAGGAGCGGATCGGCACCGCCACCGTGGCGCGGCTGACCCCGTTCGCGCAGCCCGAATCGTCCGAGCGCGCGGTGATCGATTGCGGCGCCAAGGCCGGACGGAGCTTCGCCCCCGAGCGGGCCGACGAGAATGCCAGCGTGTTCGACGCCGCGGTGGCGCATATCCGCGATCTCCAGGGATCCGGTCATCACGTGATCCTGGGAGCCTGGTCCGACGGGTCCCGCGACCGGCTCTGCGGCGTGCTCACCGACCACGGCCTGAGGAAGCCCGTGGCGATCACCCGGCTCACCGACGTCTACGCGCTCAAGCGCGGAACCGACGCGGCCGTGGCTGTCTGGGGCCTGGAGGCGGGCTTCACCGCGGGCGAACTCGCCGTCGTCTCCGAGGGCGATATCCTGGGCGACAGGCTGGTCCGCCAGAAGCGCAAGGCCAAGCGGCCCCAGGACGTGATCCTGGAGGTGCAGGCGCTCCAGCCCGGCGACCTCGTGGTCCACGCCGACCACGGCATCGGCCGGTTCGTCGGCCTCAAGACGATCCACGCCGCCGGCGCCCCGCACGATTGCCTGGAACTGCAATACACCGGCGGCCTGCTGCTCCTGCCGGTGGAGAATATCGAGCTCCTGACCCGCTACGGCTCGGAGGATTCCGAGGTCGCCCTCGACCGGCTCGGCGGCGGCGCGTGGCAGGCCCGCAAGGCCAAGATGAAGCGCCGCATCCTCGAGATGGCGGGCGAGCTGATCAAGGTCGCGGCCCAGCGCTTCGTCCGGAAGGCCCCGTCCCTGCAGGCGCCCGAGGGGCTCTACGGCGAGTTCGCCGCCCGCTTCCCGTTCGAGGAGACCGAGGATCAGGCCAACGCCATCGACGCGGTGCTGGACGACCTCAATGCCGGGCGTCCGATGGACCGGCTGGTCTGCGGCGATGTCGGCTTCGGCAAGACCGAGGTGGCGCTCCGCGCCGCCTTCGCGGCGGCGATCTCCGGCAAGCAGGTGGCGGTGATCGTTCCGACCACGCTGCTGGCCCGCCAGCACTACCGGACCTTCGCCGAGCGCTTCAAAGGGCTGCCGGTCCAGGTGGCGCAGCTCTCCCGCTTCGTCTCGGCGGGGGAGATGAAGCAGACCCGCGCCGGGCTCATCGCCGGCACGGTCGACATCGTGGTCGGCACCCACGCCCTCTTGGCGAAGAACATCGCCTTCAAGGATCTCGGCCTGATCATCGTGGACGAGGAGCAGCATTTCGGCGTCGCCCACAAGGAGCGGCTGAAGGCGCTCCAGGCGGACGTCCACGTGCTGACGCTCTCGGCGACGCCGATCCCGCGCACGCTGCAGCTCGCCATGACGGGGGTTCGCGAGCTCTCGATCATCGCCACCCCGCCGGTCGACCGGCTGGTGGTGCGCACCTTCGTGACGCCGTTCGACCCGCTGACCATCCGCGAGGCCCTGCTGCGCGAGCGCTACCGCGGCGGCCAGTCCTTCTACGTCGTGCCGCGGATCGAGGATCTAGCCGAGGTCAAGAAATTCCTCGACGCCGAGATGCCCGAGATCAAGGTCGCGGTCGCCCACGGCCAGATGGCGGCCGGCCAGCTCGAGGACGTGATGACGGCCTTCTACGAGGGCAAGTTCGACGTCCTGCTCTCGACCACGATCGTGGAATCCGGCCTCGACATCCCCACCGCCAACACGCTGATCGTCCACCGGGCCGACATGTTCGGCCTCGCGCAGCTCTACCAGCTGCGCGGCCGGGTCGGGCGCTCGAAGGCGCGCGCCTACGCGCTGTTCACGACCCCGGCGAACCGCCAGCTCACCGCCCAGGCCGAGCAGCGCCTCAAGGTGCTCCAGAGCCTCGACACGTTGGGCGCGGGCTTCCAGCTCGCCTCCCACGACCTCGACATCCGCGGCGCCGGCAACCTGCTCGGCGACGCGCAGTCGGGCCACATCAAGGAGGTCGGCTACGAGCTCTACCAGCAGATGCTGGAGGACGCGGTCACCGCGCTCAAGGCCGGCATCGAGGACGTGCCCGAGGAGGCGTGGTCGCCGACCATCGCGCTGGGCGCGCCCGTGACGATCCCGGAGGATTACGTCGAGGATCTGGGCGTCCGGCTGGCGCTCTACCGGCGGCTCGCAACCATCCAGGACGATGCCGAGATGGAGAGCTTCGGCGCCGAGCTGATCGACCGGTTCGGGCCGCTGCCGCCGGAGGTGGAGCAGCTCCTCAAGATCGGCACGATCAAGATCCTCTGCCTCAAGGCGAACGTCGAGAAGGTCGAGGCCGGGCCGAAGGGTGTGGTGGTCCATTTCCGCGACCGCTCCTACGCCAACCCGCAGGGGCTCGTGGCCTTCGTCGCCGAGCAGGCGTCGTTCGCGAAGGTGCGGCCCGACATGAGCGTGGTGTTCGTGCGCGAGCTGAACACGGTCCCGGCCCGGCTCAAGACCGCCACCGAGGTGCTGCGCAGTCTCGTGAAGATCGCCGAGCGGGGGAAGAAGGCGGCGTGAGGGGCGGGGGCGTCGCGCCCCGGCGAGACCCCTCATCCTGCGGGGCGGCTTGAGGAGACGCGTGGATGGCAGACCCGGCGCCGATCACCGGCGCGCCCGAGCCGGTGAAGGCCGCGCCGGGCGCCTTCCTCACGCCCCTGTTCACCGACCGGCGCGTCGCCGCGGTGCTGGGGCTCGGCTTCGCGCAGGGTATCCCGTTCCTGCTCGTCTACGCGACGCAGTCGGCGTGGCTCGTCCAGGCGAAGGTGCCGCTCGCCACGATCGGGCTGATGAGCGAGCTCACCATCGCCTACAAGCTCAAGTTCCTCTGGGCCCCCTTCCTCGACCGCCACGACGCGCCGCTCATCGGCCGCTGGCTCGGGCGGCGCCGCGGCTGGATCGTCGCCACGCAGATCCTCGTCGCCCTGGCGCTGGCGGGCGTCGCCTTCGGCGACCCGGCCCACTGGCTCGCCTGGACGGTGGCGTTCTCCCTGGCGCTCGGCGTCGCGGGCGCCACCCAGGACGTGGTGATCGACGGCTGGCGCATCACCGCCGCGCCGCCCGAGCAGCAGGCGCTGATGTCGTCCTGGGCCGAGATCGGCTTCCGGATCGGCAACCTCGCGGCCGGCGCCGGCGCGCTCTACCTGTCCGACGCGTATGGCTGGCGCGTGGCCTACCTGTGCATGGCCGCGCTCATGGCGCCCGGCACGGTCGCGGCCCTGCTGGCGCCCGAACCCCCCGTCCCCGAGACCCCCGCCACCGGCGGCTTCGTCGAGACCGTCTGGGCGCCGATCCGCGACCTCCTCGCCCGGCTCGGGCCGCTCGCCCTGCCGGTGCTGGCGCTGGTCGCGGGCTTCCGGATGCCCGGCTACGTCTCGAACGCCATGGCGATCCCGCTGTTCAAGACGCTCGGCTACACCAACACCGACATCGCGACGGTGACGAAGCTGTTCGGCTTCTGGATCGCGCTCGGGGGCACCTTCCTGGCGAGCGCCATCATCCCGCGGATCGGCATGATGGCGAGCCTGCTCATCGGCACCGTGACGGCCTCGGCCTCCCACCTCGCGCTGGCCTACCTCGCCTGGCACGGCGGCCACGGCGGCGCGGCGTTCTGGACCTTCGCGCTGACCGTCGGGATCGACGGCTTCGCCTACGCCTTCGCGTCGATCGTGCTGATCACCTACATGTCGCGGCTCTCGGCCACCGCCCACGCGGCGAGCCAGTACGCCCTGCTGACCTCGCTCTGCGCCCTGCCCGGCAGCCTGCTCGCGGGGTTCTCGGGCTTCGTGATCGAGTGGACCGGGTTCGCGTGGTTCTTCGTCGGCACGTCCCTCATCGGCGTGCCGGTGGCCCTGCTCTGCCTGCTGGTCGCGCGCCGGCACGGGCCGATGGAGCCGGCGGCCGACGCGGCCGGGGACGCGCCGAATCGGGCCACCTGAGGCTGTGTCCCAACACGGGAACGCCCGCGGAAACTGTCTCTTTAGCGGGGATTAACCACAGCACGGCTTAATGGGGTGGACGGTTGATGTCCTCCCCAGACGGGTGACCCGGGCCACGTGCGCGAGAACGGCTCTCGCGGGCGAACGGCGGCGGCTGCCCAGGGGAAGCGCGTACGCGAGTTCCCGAATGGCCCAGGCTGCGTTGTCCCTCGCCGCGTTCCAGACCGCGTATCCGAGCGCGGAATCCCGGCGACCGGCGCCCCCGCGCCCCAGCTACGTCGAGACCGCCTACGACCCGGTCGTCCGCACCCGGGCGCCCTACCCGAGCGCCATGCGGCGCGCCCGTCGCCGCGCCCGGCTGACGACGCTCATCGCCCTCACCGGCGTGAGCCTCGCCGGCTGGGCCGTGTTCAGCCACCCGCAGGGGCCGGCCCGCCCCGAGGCGGAGTCCGTCGCGGCGGCCGGGCCGGCCGCCGTCGCGGTCCCGCAGGCCGCGGCGGCGCCGCGGCCGAGCCTCGCCTGGATGCTCGACCGGAGCCCGGCGCTGGGCGCCGGCACCGCCACGGCCTTCGGGGGCGAAACCCCGCCGGTCGCCGGCTTCCAGGTCGCCGCCGCCCCGTCCCCGGCGGTCCGGGAGATCGCCCGGCAGGTCGCGCAGGCGGAGCGGGCGCGGGCCGCCCAGGTCCGGATGGCCCAGGCCAAAGCTGCAGAGAAAGTCGCCGAGAGAGTCGCGGACAGGACCGGCGAGAAGGGGACGGGGGCGCCGGTCCGGATGGCCGCGGCCGAGCCCACGCCCGCCGCCCTCGCACCCGCCCCCGTTCCCGCCCTCGTGCCGCTGCCGGTGGGCCGCCCGCCCGAGTTGCGGCGCGCACCGGCGCCGCCCGCGCGGGTGGCGAGCCGCGCCCTGCCCCGGACCCGCGACGTGTTCCGCGCTGCGATGGCCGAGGAGCCGTCCTTCTTCGAGAAGCTGTTCGGCGTCGGCGCCGCGGCGCCGTCTCAGGACAGCCGCCAGGAGCCCCGTCAGGCACTGGCCTATGCCAGCCCGGACGCCCTGCCGCAGGAGGCGCCGCGCACCCGGATCAGCCCGGAGCCCGATTCGGTGGCCGGAACGGCCGTCTACGACATCACCGCCCGCACGGTGACGCTGCCCTCCGGCGAGGTGCTGGAGGCCCATTCCGGCCTCGGCGAGCACATGGACAACCCGCGCTACGTCCACCTGCGCATGCGCGGCTCGACCCCGCCCGGCACCTACACGCTGACCGAGCGCGAGCGCCTGTTCCACGGGGTCCGGGCGATCCGGCTCAACCCGGTGGGCGGCAGCGCCGCGATCCACGGCCGCGACGGCCTGCTGGCCCACACCTACATGCTGCGGCAGCCCGGCGCCTCGAACGGCTGCGTCTCGTTCCGCGACTACAACCGCTTCCTGCAGGCCTTCCTGCGGGGCGAGGTCCGGCGCCTCGTGGTGGTGGCCGGCAGCGGCGACGGCGGCGGCATCCTCAACCGGATCGGCCTCGCCGGGCGCCGGGGCGGCCGGGGCTGAGGCTCCGCGGGCCCTGCGGCGCGCCGGGCCGGAAGCCCGAGCGTCACGAAAGTCCGAGATCACTTCCGCGCGGCGCGGCTTTACGCGCCCGCCCAAGCTGCCTTAACGGGGCTCAGACGCCAGCCCTGACAAGAGGCACCCGATGAAACTGCCCCGCCGCTTCTTCCAGCCCCTCGCCACCGGCGCGCCGGCCCCGTTCCGCGAACTGCCGGTGCGGCTGGAGCGGATGATCCACTTCGTGCCGCCCCACAACGACAAGGTCCGCGCCCGCGTGCCGGACCTCGCCGGGACCGTCGACGTGGTGCTGGGCAACCTGGAGGACGCGGTCCCGGCCGACCAGAAGGAGGCGGCCCGCAAGGGCTTCGTCGCCATGGCCCAGGCCACCGATTTCGCCGCCACCGGCACCGGCCTCTGGACCCGGATCAACGCCCTCAACTCGCCCTGGATCTTGGACGACCTGTTCACGATCGTGGCCGAGGTCGGCGACAAGCTCGACGTCGTGATGGTGCCCAAGGTCGAGGGACCGTGGGACATCCACTACGTCGACCAGCTGCTCGCCCAGCTCGAGGCGCGCCACGGGGTGACGAAGCCGATCCTGGTCCACGCGATCCTGGAGACCGCCGAGGGCGTCGCCAACGTCGACGCGATCGCGTCGGCCTCGCCGCGGATGCACGGCATGAGCCTCGGGCCGGCGGACCTCGCGGCGTCGCGCGGCATGAAGACCACCCGGGTCGGTGGCGGCCACCCGGATTACCGGGTGCTCAGCGATCTCTCCGGCGATGCCCCCCGCGCCACCGCCCAGCAGGATCTCTGGCACTACACCATCGCCAGGATGGTGGACGCCTGCATGGCCAACGGCATCAAGGCCTTCTACGGCCCGTTCGGCGACTTCTCCGACGGCGACGCCTGCGAGGCGCAGTTCCGCAACGCCTTCCTGATGGGCTGCGCCGGCGCCTGGACGCTGCACCCGAGCCAGGTGGCGATCGCCAAGCGGGTCTTCGCGCCGGACCCGGCCGAGGTCGCCTTCGCGGCCCGGATCGTCGAGGCCATGCCGGACGGCACCGGCGCCGTGATGCTCGACGGCAAGATGCAGGACGACGCCACCTGGAAGCAGGCCAAGGTCATCGTGGACCTGGCGAAGCTCGTGGCCGCGAAGGACCCGGAGCTGGCGGCAGTGTACAAGCTGGGGTGAGGGTTACCGAGCCCGCGATACGCCTTTCCCGTGCGGACTACTCGATTGGCGCATCGTGTGCGGCACAGCAGCGGCAGGATGAAGCGCGGGTCCCCTCTCCCGTGCGGGAGAGGGACAGGGTGAGGGATCAAGTCTGTCCGAAGAAGGCGTGTGCCTACACGCGCGTCGACGGCGTGCCCTATCCTGGACTTTCTCGACCCTCACCCCAACCCTCTCCCGCACGGGAGAGGGGGCGCGTCGCGCTTTGCCGCCAGCGTCGACGTCCGATCCGAGAGGTTCGTCGAGACAGGCCCACGCAAGCGGAACGGCCAAATCATTCGCTGAATGAGCGGCCGAACTGCCGGAGCCGGGCGGTGAATAAGTCAATCCCGCAGGCCCGCAACCTGCGCCGCACTCAAACCTCGGCCGAAGCCAAGCTCTGGCGCGTCCTGCGAAACCGCGCCCTGAACGAATGGAAGTTTCGCCGACAGCACCCGATCGACCGATTCATCATCGACTTCGCCTGCATCGAGGCCGGACTCATCGTCGAGGTGGACGGGGCGACGCATTCGACGGACGCCGAGATCGCTCGGGATGCCGCGCGGACCGAAATCCTTGAGTCGCTCGGCTTCGCCCTCCTCCGCATCCCGAATGCGGACATCCACAAACATCTTGAAGGCGTGCGCGAGACCATCCTGGCGGCTCTTGAACGCCGCGAGACCGTGTGATCACCCGCCGAACCGCGCCCGGTACTCCTGCGGTGTCGCCGCGACGTGCCGCAGGAAGCTGCGCCGCATCGTCTCCTCGGAGCCGAAGCCGCAGGTCCGGGCGACGCGCTTGACCGGTTGCGCCGTCTCGGCCAGCGCGCGCCGCGCCGCCTCCACCCGCAGGCGCTCCACGGCCCTGGCCGGGGTCAGACCGGTCGCCGCGTGATAGTGCCGGCTCAGGCTGCGCGCGCTCATCCCGGCCGCCGCGGCGAGCGCCGGCAGCGACAGGTCGCCGGACAGGTTGTCGGCGATGTAGGCGTGGAGCCGCCCGAACCGCTCCTCGCCCGCCTGCAGCGCCAGCGCCGCGCTGAACTGCGCCTGCCCGCCGGGGCGCTTGAGGAACATCACGAGGTGGCGCGCCACCGTCAGCGCGGTCGCGCGGCCGAGATCCTCCTCGACCAGCGCCAGGGCCAGGTCGATGCCCGCCGTCACCCCCGCCGAGGACCAGACCGGGCCGTCGCGCACGAAGATCGGGTCGGGCTCGATCCGGGCGCGCCGGTAGCGGGCGGCGAGCGCCCCGCAATGCTTCCAGTGGGTCACGGCCCGCCGCCCGTCGAGGAGCCCCGCCGCCCCGAGCAGGAACGCGCCGGTGCAGACCGAAGCGACCCGGCGGGCCCGGCCCGCCCGGGCCCGCACCCAGGCCACCAGGGCGGCGTCGTCGCAGGCCGCGACGACGCCGGGGCCGCCCGCGATCACCAGCGTGTCCACCGGCGCTTCGGGTTCCGGCAATGGGTCGGCGACCAGCCGCAGGCCCGCCGAGGCGGTGAGCCCCGGGTCGCCGGCCGCAATCACCCGCGGCGCGTAGGGCATCCCGGCGCCGCCGTGCTCGTTGGCGGTGGCGAAGACCTGGAGCGGCCCGGCCACGTCGAGGAGCTGCACCGACGGGAAGGCCAGCACCTCGACCGGGCGCGGCGGATCTGGCGAGAAACGAGGGCTCTTTGGCATTTCGGCCAGATCCTGACGCGTTAGGATCACCCTGTCCACCACGGAGGCCCGGCATGATCCCGCCCGACACCCACCTGCAGATCGGCTCGCTCCTGTTCGAGGGGCTGGACCAGATCGACCTCACCGGCCCGTTCGAGGTCCTGTCCCGGGTGCCCAACAGCACCTACCGGGTCTACGCGCCGGGCCCGGAGCCCGTCCGCGACGTCCGCGGCCTCCGGATGCTGCCGGATGCCACGCTCGCGGAAGCCCCGCGGCTCGACGTGCTGCACGTCCCGGGCGGCACGGGCCAGGAGGCCCTGATGCGGGACCCGGCCGTGCTCGGCTGGATCCGCGACCAGGCGGCCGGGGCCGGCCACGTCCTCTCGGTCTGCACCGGCGCCCTGATCCTCGGCGCGGCCGGCCTGCTGGTCGGGCGGCGGGCCACGACCTACTGGAACGCCGTGCACCTGCTGCCGTTCTTCGGCGCCGAGCCGGTGGACGCGCGCGTGGTGATCGACCGCGACGCGGACGGGCGCACCTGGGTGTTCGCGGCCGGCGTCACCGCGGGCATCGACGGGGCGCTGCAGCTCGCCGCCGCGCTGCGCGGCGAGGAGGCCGCCCGGACCATCCAGCTCGGCATCCAGTACGCCCCCGAGCCCCCTTTCGACAGCGGCACGCCCCACACGGCCTCCCCGGACACCGTGGCGCGGGTGCGGGCGGCGGCGGCCGACATCACGGCCCGGCGCGAGGCCACCGCCCGGGCGATCGCGACCGAGCTCGGCATCCGGATCCCGTAGGGACCTCCGATGGACCTCACCCGCGTTCGCGCCTTCGCGGCCGCCCTGGCGGCGAAGGACCGGGACGCCGTGCTGGCGCAGATGGCCGAGGGGGGCGTGCTCAACACCCCGCTCGCCGCCGAGCCCGTACGCGGGACGGCGGCGATCCGGCCGGTGGTCGACGCCTTCGAGAGCCGCGCGATCCTGGAAGGCCCCGCGCACGCCGCCGCCTTCTTCGACGCGGCGGCCGGCCCGCACCGGCTCGACGGGATGGATGAGCGGCGCCTCGACGCGGCCGGGCGCATCGCCGAGATGACCGTCCCGTGGCAACCGCTGCCGGAGGCGATCGCCGTCCGGGACCGCTTGGCCCGCGCCGCGGAAACGCCGACTTCCGCGGCGACCGGGTGACACGATCCGTCATCGGACCTATCTGTCCGATCTGGACGGGTTGAACCATGTCGGACGTAACACTGAGAACCGCGAAATTCGCGATCGGCGCCGTGGTGCGCCACCGGATCTACCCGTTCCGGGGCGTCGTGTTCGACGTCGACCCGGTGTTCGACAACACCGAGGAATGGTGGCTGTCGATCCCCGAGGAGGTCCGGCCGCGCAAGGACCAGCCGTTCTACCACCTGCTCGCCGAGAACGCCGAGACCGAGTACGTGGCCTACGTGTCGGAACAGAACCTCCTGCCCGACACGTCGGGCGAGGCCCTGCGCCACGCCGGCATCGCCGAGATGTTCGAGCGCGACGCCGCCGGCGCGTACCGGATGCGCGACCGCGCCACGAACTGAGGCGCCCGGTCCGTGAAGGTCCTGGCAAGCGGCGGGCGCTCGTCTGCCGCGACGGCCCGTGCCGTCGGACGAGCCCGCCCGATAGTCGCCAAACCCCGCTTCGCCGCCGCGTTCCTGCGCGCTGGCCTGCTCGCTGGCCTGCTCACGGGCACGGCGCGCGCCAACGACAGCGCGGCCGAACTCGATGCCGGCGGCCTCGTCCTGCGGCGCGAGCCCGGGATCGCGCTGGTGAGCGAGGACCTGTCGATCGCCCGCGACCGGATCAACGTGTCCTACCTGTTCCGCAATCAGGTTCAGGAGGCGCGCACGGTCCGGATCGCCTTCCCGCTGCCGCCGATCGACGGGCGGGAACTCAGCTTCTCGGCCCTGGCGCTGCCCCGGCCCGACAGCCCGAACTTCGTCGGCTTCACCGTCACGGTGGACGACAAGCCCCTCGAGCCCGAGCTGGAGGAGCGCGCCTTCGTGGGCGAGCGCGAGGTGACGGACCTGCTGCGCCGTCACGGCCTGCCGCTGAACCCGCTGCGCTTCGAGGCGATCAGCGCGGCGGCCAAGCGGATCGGCGCGCCCGAATGGGCCGCGCTGGTCAAGGCCGGGCTCTTCCCCGACGTCCCCGACACGCCGGACCGGATGACCGAGGGGCTGTGGCGCGGCGAGGCCAAGTTCCACTGGCTCCAGACCTTCCCGCCCGGGCAGGAGGTCCGCATCGCGCACAGCTACGCGCCGGTGACCGGTTTCCACCTGCTCGACCCGAAGGCGGCATCCCGGGCGGCCTACCGGGCGACCTACTGCCTGGACGAGGCGGGGCTCGCGGCGATCCGGCGCCTGCACGCGAAGGCGCCGGATCCCGGCGGCACCCTGCGGGCGACCGTGGTGCCCTACATCGTCACCACGGCGCGCAACTGGGCCGCGCCGATCGGGCGCTTCACCCTGACGGTCGACAAGGGCAGCCCGGAGGCGGTCGTCAGCTTCTGCCGCACGGACATCCGGAAGACCGGGCCGACCACGTTCCGCTGGGAGGCCCGGGACTACGTGCCCGACCAGGACCTGCGCGTGCTGATCGTCCAGCCGGCTTCGGCGACCCCGGGGACGCGTTAGGTCCCGTCGCCGGGCGGCTCTAACGCGAAGGGCCGGACCTCGCGGCCCGGCCCCCGGTACGGACCCGCCGCGCGGCGGGTCGATGGCGCTTACTTGGCGGCCGGGGCCGGCGCCGGAGCCGCGCCGGCGGCCGGGGCGGCGCCCTGCTGCTGCTCGAGCTTCTTGCGCATATCCTCGGAGCGCTTCTCCAGCTCCGCCTGGAGCTTCTTCTGCTGTTCCTCGAGGACCTTCGGGTCGATGGCCGGGCCGTCGAAGGCCTTGCCGAAGCCGGCCAGCGGCACCGCGAAGGTGACCTCGCGCTGGGTCTGGTTCTGAACCGAGACGTTCAGGGTCGTGCCCTTCTTCATCGCGGCGATCACGCCGGCATCGACGCCGCCGGCCTCGGCGAAGCAGCCGTTCGGGAAGCAGACCGCGAAGCGGCCGGCGGTCGCCGCCTGGCCGTCGACGCTGAAGCGGATGCCCGGCTGCAGCAGCAGGCCGAGCGGCAGCAGGTAGCGCACCACGCGCACCTCCTGCTTCTGGGCGGCGTTCTTCATCTCGTAGACCGCCACGGCCAGCACCGGCTGGCCCTGGTCGGACACGAAGTCGCGGGTCGTGTAGCAGATGTCGGTGCCCGAACCCTGGTCCTTGCCGCAGACCTTGGTCCAGTCGGCCTGGCTCGGCTCGGACTTCACCGCGACGATCTGCGGGCCCGTCTGGGCGGCCGGGGTGTTGGCCGCGGGGGTGCCCGGGGCGGTCGGCGCCGGGGCGGCCGGCGCGGGCGCGGCGGGCTTCTTCGGCTGCGCCAGGGCCGGCGCGGCCGCGAGACCGAGGCCCGCGAGGCCGAGGAGGGCGGCGCGGGCGAGCGTCGCGGTGCGGGTGAAGGACATCGGCTCTGACCCCTTGGAAGAGACGTGGTGTGGCTGGCAGGATGCGGAGCCGGCCTGGCGGCAGGTCCGCCGGAGCGTCCGGCTGCCCGCCGCGTTGGCGCGCCGCCCGGAACTCCGGATGAATCGGTCCGGCCATCGGGCGGGACGGGCGCCGTCTGCGCGCATCCCTCTCCCCGGCGACCGGGCGGCCTGCCTTTCCCCTCGAATGAGGCGAAGGCATGACACCGCGGCCGGGGAAGCTGTCGGAACCGTCCCGACCGCGCCCGGCCCCCGATAGGCTCCCATCCGCCCGGCCGCAAGCGCGACGTTGCGCGGCCGCGAGGCACGAGCGCGTGATCGGGCCGCGCCGCCGGACGCCGCCGAAGGCCTTCCGGACGCCCTCCGGCAGCGATCGGCGGCGCGGCCGCTCTTAGCGGTCGGTTAACCCTGTCGGGCCGAGATGATAGGCGTTCTGCAGGATCGGCGGGGGCGGCGGGTTTGAGCGCGTTGGCGGTGGCGGAGTGGGCGGAAGACGCCGCACCGGACGCGTCCGCGCGATCCGAGGACGCGCCCGACGGCCTGTCCGGAGTCCTGTCCGGACGCCTGTCCGACGGTCTCGCGACCCGCCTGTTCGCCGCCGCCCTGGCGGGCCCGCAGCGCACCCTCCTGCGTGATTCGGGGGACCGGGTCGCGTGGTGCGGGCGCCCGTCCATCACCTGGACCTACGCGGCCGCCGCCGAGATCGTCGGGCGGCTCGCCCGCGGGATCGCCGCGTGGCGGCTCCCGGCCGGCAGCCGGATCGGGCTGTGGTATTCGGGCGGTGCCGAATCGGCCCTCGCCCACCTCGCCGTCGAGGCGGCCGGCCACCTGCCCTGCGCGATGCCCGCCCTCTGGGACGAGGCGGAGCTCTCCGCCGGGATCGAGGCCGCGGGCCTCGTGGCCGTGCTGACGGAGGGCCGCCGCGGCGCGCGCCGGCCCGCCGAGGACCTCACCCGCGCGGCCATGCGCCATTTCGCCCTGCGCTACCTCGCGGCCTTCGGCCCGAGCGTGCCGGACGGCGTGATCAGCCTCGACGCGATGGCCCTGGAGCGGGGCGTGGTCGAGCCGGCGCCGGGCCGCGGCCTCGTCACCTTCGCGGGCGGCGATCCCGGCCGGCCGGTCTACCGCACCGCCGCGGCGCTGGCGGCGGCGGTCGCCGCCCATCTCGACGCGCTGCCCCTGACCGCGGACGAGCGGGTCCTGACGCTCCTGCCCGGCCACGACCTGCGCGGCCTCGTGACCGGCCTGGGCACCGCCCTGGCGGCCGGCGCCGGCCTGGAGACCGTTCTGCCCTTCGACGAGACCGGGTTCCGCGCCGCCCTGCTGCGGCCGGTTCCGACCCGGCTGGTGGTCCCGGCGCGGGTCGAATCGGCCCTCGCCGCCCTGCCGCTGCCCTGGACCGTCCGGGTCCTCGACGTGGTCCACCGCGCGCCCGCCCGGCTGACCCCGCGGGGCGCCGGGCCCGCGGGCCCGCAGCGCCTCGATTCGCTGGTCCTGGGTGAGGCGCTCGTGCTGACCCGCCCCGGCCCGGACGACCTCGCCGCGACCCTGGCCGAGCCCGGGCAGGCCTTCCTGCCCCGCGACCTCCTGGACCTCGCCGCCGGCGCCGACGGCGACCTCGCCTGCCGGGGGGCGGCCTGCGCGGCCTCCCCGCTCACCCGCGGCGCGATCCCGGCGACGGACCCCCTGGCGTGGCGAAGCACGGGCTTCCGCCCGCTCCGCGCGGACGGGCGCGCGGACGGGGGCGCGAACGGGGCGGTCGCGGTGATCGCCGCCACCGTCGCGACCGTCCCCTCCGCCTGAACGGCGGACGATCGCCGGTTCATCCGGCACTCAGGCGGCGCGGATAATCTCGCATCTGCACACGAACCGACGGATCCGATCCGCCTCTTCGCGGGTTCTGCATCGGATTGTCGTGACGGCTATCTTTCCAAGCCGTCCGGGATGGAGTACCGCTCAAGCTTATGGGTGCGCTGCAACAAGTGCTCGTGGTCGACGACGGCGTCCGCGCCGTGGACCGGTCCCTCTCGGGCGAGCTGGCCAGCCTCGGATACGCGAGCGTGACCGCCTCGATGGAGGCGGCCGACGACGTCCTGACCGTGATCGCCCGTCCGGCGGCCGTGCTGCTCCAGGCGCCCACCCGCCGGAATCCCGCCTACGCCCGCCGCGCGGCCCGCCTCCGCGGCCAGCTGCGCGAGCGCGGCATCCCGGTGATCCTCATCGGTGATTCGGGCGAGGCCCGAGGCGGCGGCCCGGTCGATCTCGCGACCCGGCTCGGCGCCTACGTCGCCGCCCAGCCGGATCTCTGAGGCCCCCTCCGGCGCGCGCCGAGGTCGCGGCGTCCGGGCGCTCGCGTCGGGACTGAGTCCGCCTCCGGGAAACGCCGTCCCACTGCTCCCTGTCACTGCCGGTGCCGCACGAGGCGCGGATCCCCTCTCCCGCGCGGGAAAGGGGGCGCCGCTGGCGCGAGACGATCGGGAACGGTCCTAGCGCGCCGCGCGCATCAGCTCCGGTGCGCCGATCCGGGGCAGCACGCCCTCCCGCATCACCAGGCGCCGCAGCGGTCCGAGCTGCGTCATCGCCAGCAGGCCGAGACCGCGCAGCGCGTCGACCGGCAGCAGGTCGGTGAGCAGGCTGCGGTTGAGGAGATCGACCGCGGCGGTGCGCGCGGCCGTGTCGACGCGGCGCGCCCGCGCGTAGCCGTCGAGCACGGCGCGCGCGCCGGGATCGCGGCGGTCGCGGGCGGCGGCCAGCACCGCGTCGCGCAGGGTCGCGGCGTCGCGCAGGCCGAGATTGAGCCCCTGCGCGCCGATCGGCGGGAAGACGTGGGCCGCCTCCCCGATCAGCGCCAGCCGCGGGGCCACGGGGGTCGCCACCGCGAGGCCGCGCATCGGCACGAGGCCGCGGGGGCCGTCGACCCGCATGGCGCCGAGCATCGCCCGGGCCTGCCGCTCCACCGCCTGCCCCAGCGCCGCGTCGTCGAGGGCGGCGAGCCGCCGGGCCGCCCCCTCCCCGGTCACCCAGACGAGGCTGGACCGGTGGCCGCCGGGCAGCGGCACCAGGGTGAAGGGCCCCGACCGGGTGTGGAACTCGGTGGAGACGTCGCGGTGCGGGCGCGCGTGGGCCAGGATCGTGGTGATGGCGCTCTGCGGGTAGGTCCAGTCGCGCACGCGGACGCCGCTGGCGGCCCGCAGCGGCGAGCGGGCCCCATCGGCCCCCACCACGAGCCGGGCCTCGACGGCACGCCCGTCCGCCAGCGCGACGCGGGCCGCCGCCTCGCCGGGCACGGCGCCGGCGGCGTCCGCCTCGACCAGGGTGAGGTTGTCCTGCGCCCGGGCGCGGGCGCGCAGGCTCTCGACCAAGCGGGCGCTCTCGACGTTCCACCCGAAGGCGTCGAGGCCGATCTCGGCGGCGCGGAACCGCGCCGGCGGCGGCCGGAACAGGCTGCCGGTGTCGTCGACGATCTGCAGCGTGCAGAGCGGGCTCGCGTGCGGCGCCGCCGCCTCCCAGGCGCCGAGCGCGTCCAGGAAGCGCACCGACCCGTCGAGGAGCGCGACGGTCCGTCCGTCCGCCACCGGGGCGTGGCGCCCGACCAGCGCCGTGGGGATCCCTTCGCGGGCGACCGCCAGGGCGGCGGCGAGCCCCGCGGCCCCGGCCCCGACCACGGCGACCTCGAAGACGGTGTTTGTGTCCTCCGGCATGGTGTCCTGCACGATCGACGCGTCCCACTCGGGACAGTGTGGCGTCGGGCTTCCCAAGGTTCCGGTTGATGCGCGGCCCCGTCATCGCGAGCGGAGCGACCCGGGGCAGCGGGACGTCAGGAAGCGTGGTGCCACCCTGGGTCGCTTCGCTCCGCTCGCGATGACGGCGGTGTCGAAGTCATCAACCGGGGACGCTGTTCGCGAGCCCGGCACGTCTCGTATCTGCGCTTTTCAGCGGATCTGCCAAGACCGGCGACGCGGGGCCACGGCGCCGCAGCCCGTCAACCCAGGAACGCCGCAAGCTCCGAGAGAACCGCGTCCGGCCGCTCCTCCTGGAGGGTGTGGCCGCAATCCAGCGCCCGGCCCGAGACGTCGGTCGCCTTCTCGCGCCACGTCTCCAGCACGTCGTAGGTCCGGCCGACCACGCCCTTCGCGCCCCAGAGCGCCAGCAGCGGCGCGGTGATCCGGGCCTCGGCATCGGCCGCGTCGTGCTCCAGGTCGATCCCGGCGGCCGCCCGGTAATCCTCGCAGATCGCGTGGCGGCACGCCGGGTCGGAATAGCAGCGCAAGTACTCGGCGAAGAGCTCCGGCGGGGTCGAGCCGGGGGTCTTCGACTGGCCCTCGACGTGGTGGCGCAGGAAGTATTCCGGATCGGCCCCGATCAGCGTCTCCGGGAGGGGATAGGGCTGGATGAAGAAGAACCACCAGAAATAGCGTGTGGCGAAATCCTTGTCGGTGCGCGCGTACATGGTCGCGGTCGGCGCGATGTCGAACACGGCGATCCGCTCCACGGCCTGCGCATGATCCAGGGCGAGGCGGTGGGCGACGCGCCCGCCCCGATCGTGGCCGACCACCGCGAACCTTTCGTGGCCGAGCGCCCGCATCACCGCCACCGCGTCGGCCGCCATGGCGCGCTTGGAATAGGCGACGTGGCGCTCGCCGCCCGGGGGTTTGGCCGAATCGCCGTAGCCGCGCAGGTCCATCGCCACCACGGCGTGCCGCTCGGCGAGGCGCGGCGCGACGTGGAGCCAGGTCGACAGGGTCTGCGGATGGCCGTGCAGGAGCAGCACCGGCGGCCCGGACCCGGCCGAGCGGGCGTTGATCGTCACGCCGGGCGCGGTCTCGATCCGGTGCCGGTCGAAACCCGGCAGGAAGTCGCGGGCCATGGATTCGGTCTCCGGGTTCGGTCTCCATCCTGCCGCACTGGCGCGCCGGGATGCACCGGATGATAAGGCGCCTCCGGCACCATGTCCGCCGAACCGCCATGACAGATGCACGCGCGACTCAGGACCCGGCCTTGAAGGATTCCGACGCGGCCGAGGCGCCGGCGGCGGAGGCCGCCCCCGCGCCTGCCGTCGCCCCGCCCCTGCGGCCGAGCATCCTCGACCCGCTCTTCGCGCCGGCCCGCGCCCTGCCGGGGATCGGGCCGAAGATGGCGCCGCTCATCGAGAAGCTGCTCGGCACCCCCGAGCGCGAGGCCCGGGTCGTGGACCTGCTGTTCCACCTGCCCCAGGGCGGCGTGGCGCGGAAGCTCATGGGCTCGATCAGCGAGGCCCCCACCGGCGAGCCGGTGACGATCGGCGTCACCGTGGTGGCGCACCGCCCGGCCCAGGCCGGGCCCGGCCGGCGCCCGCACCGGGTGCTGGTGGAGGATGCCTCCGGCGACATCTCCCTGGTCTTCTTCGGCATGCCCCGCGCCCGGGTGGAGAAGATGCTGCCGCTCGGGTCGCACCGCTACATCACCGGCCGGATCGACCTCTGGGACGGCACCCGCCAGATGGTCCACCCGTCGCGGATCGTGGACGAGGCGGGCCTCGCGGAACTCCCCGCCGTCGAGCCGGTCTACGGCGCCACCGAGGGGCTGACCTCCCGGGCGATCAACAAGCTCGCGGTCGCGGCCCTCGACCGGCTGCCGGTCCTGCCGGAATGGCAGGACGCGGCCTGGCTGGAGCGGAACCGCCTGCCCGCCTTCGCGGACGCGCTCCGCCTCGAGCACCGCCCCGAGGAGGCGCCCCCGAAGGCCGAGGACCCGCTCCAGCCGCCGCCCGCGACGCCGTCCCGGAAGCGGCTCGCCTACGACGAGCTCCTCGCCTCGCAGCTGGCGCTTGCCCTCTTGCGCGCCCGCCAGCGGCGCAAGGCCGGCCGGGTCAATGCCGGCGACGGCGCCCTGAGCGGGCGCCTCGAGGCCGCCCTCCCCTTCGCGCTGACCGGCGCGCAAAGCCGGGCGGTGGCGGAGATCCGCGCCGACCTCGCGGCGCCCCGGCGGATGCTGCGCCTGCTCCAGGGCGATGTCGGCGCGGGCAAGACCGCGGTGGCCCTGCTCGCCATGGCCTCGGCGGTCGAGGCCGGGCGTCAGGCCGCCCTGATGGCGCCCACCGAGATCCTGGCGCGGCAGCATTTCGAGCGGCTGAGACCGCTGGCCGGTCCCCTGCGCCTGCGCCTGATGACCGGCCGCGACCGGGCCGCGGAGCGGAAAAGCACGCTCGCCGACCTCGCCGCGGGCGAGATCGATATCCTCGTCGGCACCCACGCCCTGTTCCAGGAGGCGGTGACGTTCCGCGACCTCGGCCTCGCGGTGGTGGACGAGCAGCACCGGTTCGGCGTCCACCAGCGCCTCGCGCTCGGCGCCAAGGGCGAGGCGGTGGACTTCCTGGTCATGACCGCGACGCCGATCCCCCGCACCCTGGCGCTGACCTTCTTCGGCGACATGGACGTCTCGATCCTCGACGAGAAGCCCGCCGGCCGCCAGCCGATCCGGACGATCACCCTGCCGACCGAGCGGATCGACGAGGTCGTGGCCGGGCTGGCGCGCGCGATCGCCGGGGGCGAGCGGGTCTACTGGATCTGCCCCCTGGTGGAGGAATCGGAGTTCGTCGACCTCGCCGCCGCGGCCGAGCGCTTCGACGATCTGCGGAAGCACTTCGGCGACGCGGTCGGGCTGATCCACGGCAAGATGCCCGGCCCCGAGAAGGACGCCGCCATGGCGCGGTTCGCCGCCGGGGAGACCGAGCTCCTGGTCTCGACCACGGTGGTGGAGGTCGGGGTCGACGTGCCCGAGGCCACCATCATGGTGATCGAGCACGCGGAGCGCTTCGGGCTGGCGCAGCTGCACCAGCTCCGCGGCCGGGTCGGGCGCGGCTCGAAGGCCTCCTCGTGCCTGCTGCTCTACCGGGGGCCCCTCGGGCAGGTGTCCCGGGCCCGGCTGGAGATGATGCGCGCGAGCGAGGACGGCTTCCGCATCGCCGAGGCCGATCTGAAGCTGCGCGGCGAGGGCGAGGTGCTCGGAACCCGCCAATCCGGCATGGCGGCGTTCCGGCTGGCGCGGCTGGAGAGCGACGCCGCCCTGCTGGAGGCCGCCCGCGACGACGCGCGGATGATCGTGGAGCGCGATCCCGGCCTCAAGAGTCCGCGGGGACAGGCGCTGCGGGTGCTGCTCTACCTGTTCGAGCGGGAGGCCGCGATCCGGCTGATCGGGGCCGGATGAACGGTTTCCTGAACGGATTCGTTCAGGAAAGTCCGGCCTTCCTGAACGGCCGGATCCGGAATCGCCGCCGCGCGACCGGATCGGTACTCCGATGCGCCGATGTCACAGGCTCTCTGGAAAAGTGTTTCGTTTCAGAGGTTTGACGGGATCGCGCGGAAGCTTGGCGGCGCCGTACGGGCGGTCCGGGAGGCTCCGGACAGGCCTCGTGACCTTGCATCAGCCATATTCTTCCCTTAACTGGAGATGAACGAATGGCCCGGTAAGCCGGGACATCACGGACGAATCTGGAGGACGGACATGTCGAACGGACTGTTCCAAGGCCTGCCGGGCTCCCACGAGATGGCCGGTGCCCACGCCCTGCCGACCGAGCCCTGGCTCCTGCCGATCTCGGATCGCGCCGCCGAGGCGGCGGGCAAGACCGCGGACGAGCTGCAGGCCGCCGTGCGTCGGGCGTCCCGGCCCTTCTGGCTGGCCGCTAACGGGCTCTGCATCGCGCTGGGCCTCGCCCTCACCCTGCAATGCGCCTCCGGCTGGGGCCCGACGGCGCCCCGCAGCGCCGTGACGGTCGCGCAGGCGACGCCGCCGACCATCGCGCCGCAGACCGCCTCGCTGCAGCGCTGAGCCGATAGCAGTCTGATCATTTCAGGGCCGTCCCGCGCGCGCGGGGCGGCCTTTCTCGTGGACGATGGCCGCCAATCCCACGGTCTCCCGCAAGCCGAGGAGCGGTGAGCTCGGCGCGCAGGAGGCCTGGATCGCGCGCCGGCGCCTCGGGGACGGCCCCTTGAGCGGACCCGGAGGTCGTCCCCGCTTCGACGGTTCCGGTCGACGCTGCCGTCATCGCGAGCGCAGCGCAGCGACCCGGGGCAGCGGGACGTCCTGCACCGTGGCGCGAGACGGGGTGGCTCAGGCCGCCGAGACGGCGACGAAGCCGGCGACCGGGCGCCGCATCACGCGTCCTGCGGCTCCCGGCGGGGCAGCGGTCCGCCGGCCTGCTGGGCCGTCCGCAAGGTGGCCGCCATGGCGTTGAGGCGGCCCTGCGGGTCCTCCGGCTGGATCACCCCGGCCGACATCACCAGCTTGGCGGCGTCGTCGACGCTGATGGCGAGCTCCACCACCTCCGCGCGCGGCAGGTAGAAGAAGAAGCCCGTGGTCGGGTTGGGCGCGCAGGGCAGGAAGACGCCGACGAGGTCGTCCGCCGGCGCCCCCCGGGCCCGCAGCGCCCCCTCGACCTCGTGGGCCGCCGGGGCGGACAGGAACACCACTGACCACGTGCCCTTCACGGGGAACTCCACGAGCCCCACCGTGCGGAACGAGGTGCCGTTGGCCGAGAACAGCGTCTCGAAGATCTGCCGCAGGCCCTTGTAGAGGCCGGAGATCACGGGGGTCCGCGCCAGCAGGACCTCGCCGAACTCGATCACCGAGCGTCCGACGAGGTTCGCCGTGAGGAAGCCCAGCAGCGTCACCGCCAGGAACGCGATCACGAGGCCGAGGCCCGGGATCGAGAACGGCAGGTAATGGTCCGGCAGGTAGCTCGCCGGCACCAGCGGCTTCACGAACGAGTCGATCAGCGCGATGAACCACCACGTGATGTAGGCCGTGATGGCGAGCGGGCCGGCGACGATGATTCCGGTGAGGAAATAGGTGCGCAGCCGGCCGCGCGCGCTGACCCGCGTCTTCGGCGCGCCGCCGCCCGCCGCGGCGTCGGGTTCGGGAACCTGGATCGGCGGGGGAATCGGCGCCACGGGTGCCCTCTCGGCCGCACCACGCGCGGCGATGACGCTGCGGGAGCCGTCCCCCGCTGGCAGAGAGGTAGCGGTTGCGCTTGTCCGCCTCAAGGGCGGCCCCGCCTCCCTCAGGCGTCCGCACCCGGCGGTCGGGCGGCGGGGACCGGCATCGCGTCCCGGGGAATCACGGCGCCGCGATGCCCGATCACCGCCCCGGCCAGGCGGTGCGCCTCGGCGGCGGCGGCTTCCGGTGCCAGCCCGGCGATGCGCGCCGCGAGGTAGCCCGCCGCGAAACTGTCGCCCGCCGCCGTCGTGTCGACGACCCGCGCGGCCCGCCCGGCCGACACCGCGGTGTCGGCCCGGCCGTGCAGCACCCGGGCGACGGGGCCGGATCCGTCCGAGGTCTTGAGCACGATCTCGGCCCGGTCGCGGTGGCGCAGCACCTCGTCCTCGCCCGCCGCGCCGAACAGCCAGTCCAGATCCTCGGCCGAGGCGAAGATCACGTCGGCGAGGTCCAGGGCCGCGCGGAAGGCCGCCCAGGCCTCGTCCCGGTCGGGCCAGCCGCGGGGACGGTAATTGGTGTCGAAGGCGACCTGCCCGCCCCGCTCCCGCAGGCGCGACAGCGTCTCGAACAGCACGGCGCGCCCGGTCTCGCCGTAGAGCGAGAGGCTGATGCCGGACAGGTAGACGAGGTCGTAGCGCTCCAGCTCCGCCTCCGTCTCGGCGGCGCCCGGCTCGGTGAAGAGGTCCCGGGCGGCGGCCCGGTCGCGCCAGTAGTGGAAGCTGCGCTCGCCGTCGGCATCCGTGCGGATGATGTAGAGGCCCGGCATCCGGCCCTGCAGGCGCCGGACCCGGTCGAGGCCGATGCCCTCGCGGCCCCAGGCCGCCGCCATCTCGTCGCTCCAGATGTCGTCGCCCAGCGCGGTCACGTAGTCCACCGCGACGCCGAGGCGCGCGAGGTAGAGCGCGGTGTTCAGCGTGTCGCCGCCGAAGCCCCGGACCAGATTCCCGTCCGGGCGTTCGGACAGTTCGACCATGCACTCGCCGATGCAGGCGACCCTCATGCGGTTCCTCCCGGTGCGCGACCCCGTGTCCCCGCATTGTACGGCCCGGCCTGTCAATCGCCACCGGTCCCGACCTCGCCGCGCCGGCCGCGCTCGCGTGGCCCCGTCGCGCGCCCGTCTGAGGAGCCTCGACGATCCAAGGATCAGCGCGCCAGTCGCTCGATTTCGTGGGATTTGCATATCGATAATTTGGCAAACGTATTGTAATATACGCACCATGACCGATTATGTGTTCTATGCAATCAATAGAATTCGCAATAAAATCTGTAATATGCGTGCATGAATCGTCATATAATCTCGAGGTTGCGCTTTTCTAAAGTTCGATTCAATGCCGGAGCGGAAAATCACCATTCTTAAACACCGAAGGTCAGAGAACATCCTTCGCGACAGCGGTCATTATCGAGCGAGATCCGGTCGCGTTGCTGTCGTGACGGTGTGTGCCGAACGCGCGGAGGGGCGGGATGCGGTCGAGGATCCCGGAAACCTCCGTTCACAGCGCGGCAGGAACGAATCCGTTCGATCGGGAACAAACCGCCTCGGGCTGGAATGTCGATGCAAGATGTTTGTCGATCGCGGGCGCCATCTCGATGGAGATACGTGCCGGATCTGAAGACATTCCGGATGAATGGTGAAGTGTTGTGCCGAAAAAATTCTCGTGGCCGAGCGGCGGGAACGGTGATACGGTTCGAACGGTGCTGAGATGTTCCATACTGCTTTAAGCGCTCTGACTTTCTCGTCGGGAGAGTTCCTGACTCTCACGGAAAGTCGGGGCGTGAGTGGGGCCTGGAGCTGGATCTTCGCGGGCGAGGAGCAGGTCTGGTCGCCCGGGTTCTACCGGCTGCTCGGGCTCGTTCCGAACGCCGCGAAGGCGCGCTACGACCTGTTGCTGAGCCTGATCCATCCCGAGGACCGGTCTCTCATGCCGGCGCTGGCGGACATCCGGCAGGGGCACGTGCCCCGCGAGGTCATCGTCCGGGTGATCCGGACGAACGGCACGGTGCGCACGCTCTCGCTGACGATGGAGGTGCGCGTCTCGGCGGAGGGGCGGCCCGTCGCCCTCAGCGGCACGGCGCTCGACGTGAGCGACCGCGAGCAGCTGGCGCGCCTGCGGCAGGAAGAGCGCCGCCGGCAGAGCGCGCTCTACCTCACGGAGCACATCACGACCTTCTCGATGGGGCTCGACCGCGTCCGGGACATCCCGTTCGCCGTCGCCCAGGTCCACGGGCTCCCGCTGGAGGAGATCTGCGCCGAGCCGTATATCCTGATCGTTCCCGAGGAGCGCGCGGGCTTCCGGGCGGCGGCCCTGGAGCAGATCGAGCGGCGGGCGTTCTTCCAGGGGGGCGCCCACGAGCGCCTCGCCAACGGCGAGCTCTGGCACTTCCGGATCCTCACGATGCCCGTCTGGGATCCGGACGGGACCTATCTGGGGCGCTGCGGGCTCAAATACCCCGTCCGCAACCACGCCCCGCCCCCCGGCGGCCTGCACGAGGGGCTGGAGCATTCCGTGAGCGGCCACCACCTGCGGGCCGCGCGGGCGCTCCTCGACTGGTCGATGATGGAGCTCGCTCAGGCGAGCGGCCTGTCGCATTCCACCGTGCGGCGTCTGGAAGAGGACAGCGAGCATCGGGGAAGCCGGTCCCGCCTGCACGCGGTCGAGGCGCTGCGCCGGGCGGGCGTCCGGTTCGTCCCCATCGATGACGGGACCCTGGCGGTCGCCCGGGTCTGAGCGGCCCGCGCGGCCGACGGGCGCTCGCGGGATCCGCCCTGCCCCGCCCCACCGGGTCATCGGGGTCGGTCTCCGCGCTGGCCCCCCCCGGGGGCCCCCCGACCCCAGCGCGGAGACCGGGACGGGCGGATCGGGCGATCCGCCGTCAGGCATTCCCGCGCCCGTGTCCCGCGGCGGCCCGGACGGGGCCGCCGATCCAGGGCGGTGCGGGCCTGGCCGCCTCAGGCCGCCTTGTGTCCGAGCTGGATCGCCTTGGCGATCTCCGAGCGCTTGGCGGCGTAGCCCGGGGCCACCATCGGGTAGTCGGCCGGCAGGCCGTACTTCGCCCGGTAACGCTCCGGCGTGAGGCCGTGCGCCGTGAGGTGACGCTTCAGGGTCTTGTAGGACCGGCCGTCGATGAAGCTGATCAGGCCGTCCTGCTGGATCGAAGCCTCGATCTGCGCCGCCGTCGGGCCGGTCCAGCCGGGACCGGATCCCGAGCCGCCGCCCTGCAGCACCGATATGGCCGTGTGCACCTGGTCGATCAGAACCGGCAGGTCGCCCACGCCCACCGCATTCCGAGACACGTAGGCCGCGACCAGTGATGCCGTGCACTTGATCAGGTCTGTGTTCAGGTCCGAGGTCTTTTCGTTCAGATCGATGGTATTCATGAATCCCCCAGTACCGAAATTCGAGGCATGAAAACCGGCGCATCGATAAAGCTGAGGCTAGGATCAGATTTTACCGCCCAAGCATGCGCCGAATTGCTTCGAGTGTGCCAAGATTGGCGCGTAACTATACAAAAACTGTCTATTTTGTCTATACTTTATCTTAGGATGTTCTTTGAACATTTTCTGTTCTTGCGAGGCAACATGAAGTTGCCAGGCCTGCGGCGTCTCGCAAACAGTGCGCAGTTTCGGCCTCCGGTCCGTGAGGCTGTCCGCGATGACTGCGAACGGCCGCGCGATGACGGGCTGCAGGGGCGCGAATCAGCGGCGGAGACAGGGACGGATCGCGGATGCCGCCCGGTTACGGGTCGATCGGACCGCGGCCCGCGTCCCTGCTGACCATCGGTCGGGCGGCGCGCGACGGGATCCCGGGGGCCGTGGCGCTTCTCCACGGCCTCTCCGCGGGCGCTGGCGCCGCGACCGGGCCGCGATTAACAAAGTTCTCAGGCAAGGCGTGGATCGTGCGCGCCGGGCGCGTCGCGAAACGCTCGCGCGTCGGGAGCCTCGTTCCGGCCGTGACGGCACGGCGGCATCCGTGCGAGAGGCCCGTCGACGCGCGCTATCGAGGGCGACCCCTATGTCCGGACCCTGTGCGACCACTATCCCGCGCGCGCTCTCCGCGCTCGAAGCGCCCGGACCGGGCGCCGCGGACGCGGTCGGCGGCCGGATGCCGCCCCTCTGGATGCTGCTCGTCGGCCGGGCCGCGGTCCGCCGTCACTGGCACCTCATCGCCGCCACCGGCCTGCTGTGGTCGTCGCTCGGCCTCCTGGTGGTGATCGATTCCCTCGACGGTGCGCTCCACGTCCCGGACCGGTGGTTCGGCCTGATCCTCCTGGCCGAGGGCGTGAGTTCCCTCCTCGTCGGCGCGTCCGCGATCGGCGCCGCGCGCCGCCTGCGCCTCGCCAAGGGCGCGCTGCTGTCGGTCATGGCCGTGCTGATCATGATGGCCACGAAGCACAGCACCTTCCTGCTCGCCATGATCTTCGGCGTCGCCTTCGTGGTCGACGGCCTCGTCCGGATCACGATCGCCGGCCTGCTGAAATTCGCTGGCTGGCGGATGTCGGTCGCCCTCGGCGGCCTCAGCATCGCCTTCGGCCTGTTCCATCTCCAGCCCTGGCCGACCTGGTACGCCGGCACGGTCGGCTACTGCATCGGCATGTTCCTGATCCTGAACGGCGCCAACCTCGCGCTGGTCGGGCTGCGCACCCGGCGCTTGGGCACCGCCGAGCCGGCCGTGTCGGTCGTGTCGGTCGGCGGCGACGAGCCCGGCAGCCTGACGGTCTATGTCTGGACGCCCACCGGGCAGGCGACCACCCCCGCCGGCCAGCGGCTGATCCGGCGCTACGTCGCCTCCGTCGACAAGGCCGGGCGCTTCTCCACCGGCCACGCGGCCCTGCAGCAGGGCGACGACCTCTACGTCAGCCACTACCCCGCGGTGGAGATCGACCGCTCCCCCGCCAACCTGCGCTCGAGCCTGCGCGCGGGCCCGGAGAACGACGTGCCCGGGCGCTTCCTGCCCTCGCACGCCGCGGAGGTGGCGGACTGGTGCCCCGCGACGGTGGCGGTGACGCTGAACGGCATCGACGCCGCCCGGCTGCGGGCGTTCTGGGCGCAGTACAGCCGCGACACCACCTACAACTTCATCAGCCGCAACTGCTCCACCACGGTGGCGCGGGCGCTGGACATCGCCGTGGAGGGCGCGTTCAGCCGCGGCGGGCATCCCTGGCGGCGGCTCGCGGCGGCGCTGACCACGCCGGAGTTCTGGGCGGCGGCCTTCCTGCGCAACGGGGCGCGGTCCATGACCTGGACCCCGGGCCTCGTGCTCGATTACACGCGGGCGCTGAGCGCCCTCGTGGATCCGGCCTCGCCGGTGCCGTCGATCGCCTGGAAGCGGGTCGGCTGGCGGCTCCTGCGCAACTGGCGGGCGCGGGACCTCGCGCCCCTGAGCCCGATCGCCCGGCAGCCCTCCGTGCCGGGAGCTGGCCCGACAGAAGCCTGATCCCGGCCCGATCCCGGCCCGATCGGGACTCGGGACCGCGGTCGCCCGCTCAGGGGTCCTTGCGGGCGGCGGGGCGGCCGGCGGCGAGGTCGCCCGCGATGGCCTGCATCACCGCCAGCGTGTCGACCTCGTCCTGCTCGGCGCCGTGGTCGCTGAGCTTCACGATCACCGTGCCGGTCGCGCGGTTCACGTAGATGTACTGGCCGTAGACGCCGATCGCCGAGATGTCGTCGTCCTCGCCGCCCGGGGCGTGCCACCACTGGGCCGAGTACTGCCAGCCGTCGACGTCGCGCCGGGCCGGCGTCATGATCCGCTCGATCCAGCGGCCCGGGATGATGCGGTGATCGCCCGACCGGCCCTGGTCGGCCACCAGAAGGCCGAGGCGGGCGAAGTCGCGGGCCGTCGCGTTGATGCAGCAGAACGCCTTCTCGATGCCGCCGGGCCGGTCGAGGTTCCAGGTGGCATCGGCCTGGGCGCCCATCGGCTTCCAGATCCGCTCCGAGAGGATGTCGGCCAGCGGCTTGCCCTCGACCCGGGCGAGGATCAGGCCGAGCAGCTCGGTGTCGATGCTGCGGTAGCGGCCCTTGGTGCCGGGCTTGAACGCCAGGTGGGCGTTGTCGCGCACGAAGGCCGTGAGATCGCGCGTCAGGTACATGCCGGCGGTGCCGGTCAGGGGATGCCGGGGGTCGTAGTTCTCCGGCACGGCGATGCCGCTCGCCATGTCGAGGAGGTTGCGCACGGTGATCTGGCCGAAGACCGCGCCGTTCCGCAGCTCGGGCAGGAGGGTGGAGACCCGGTCGGTCTCGGCGAGCTGACCCCGCGCCACCGCGGCGCCGACAAGCAGCGAGACGATGGACTTCGCCACCGACCACGAGGGGAACAGCGTCTCCGGTCCGGTGCCTGCGCGCTGCCACTCGTGGATCAGGACGCCGTCCTGCAGCACCAGGAACGCGTTGGTGTGGGTCGCCTCCAGCACCGTCATCAGCGGGACTGTCTTGCCCTTCCAGGGGACGCGGTCGAGGATCGGGCGCGGCCGCGCCGGCAGGTCGCTCGCCCGGGCCGGGGCCTGGACGATCCGGCTCGGGAACCACGTGCCCACCGACGACGGCTCGATGACCGCGAGCGCCGTCAGGGTGACGGGATCGGGGACGTTGATCAGCGCGGCCGCGGTCCAGGCGCAGCCCGCGATCGCGGCGCCGCCCGCCGCGGCGATCGCGCCCCAGCGGCGGCCCCGGCGCGCGCGGGCCGGAGAATCCGGGATCGCCAAGGACGCGGTCATGCTGGATCTGTGTCGCTCTGGATCGTCGCTGTCGCGCGGCCGGCCCCGGGGCGGGACGGCGCGCGGTCACCATGATCAGCAGGCCTTAACGAAAGCCCCAATCGGCCCCGGCGCCGGGCCGGTCCGTCGCCCGCGAAGCGGCGAGCCGCCGGTTCGGAAATGTTCACGGATCTGTGGCCTTGTGTCCGGCGACCGCCGACGTCCGCGGCCGTTTCGACGCGGATCCGGGCCGGCCCAGCGCCGCCCCGTCCGCGCGGGCGTCCGATTCGAACCTGGTTCTACACGCCTCGACCGCCCGACTCACCCAGCCCGCGCAGCCCGAAAGTCCGCCGTGCCATGAATCCGTACCTGATCCTCGGGCTCGCCATCGGCGCGGAGGTGACCGCCACCCTGGCGCTGAAGGCCGCCGACGGCCTCACCCGCCCGGGGCCGACGGTGATCGTGGCGCTCGGTTACGGCACCGCCCTGTGGCTGATGTCGACCAGCATGGACATGCTGCCGATCGGCGTGGTCTACGCGATCTGGTCGGGGATCGGCATGATCGGCGCGGCGCTCGGCGGCGCGTGGCTGTACGGCGAGGCGCTCAACCCGACGATGCTGGTGGGCATCGGGGTGATCGCCCTGGGCGTGACCGTCCTGGCCGCGGGTCAGGGCCAGCACTGAGGCTCCCGGTCCGGTCCCGAAACGGGACAGCCTCGCCACATCCTCGCCGCGAACGTGCCGTCAAGCTTGGCCTTCGTCCGGTTGGAGCGGAACACCGCCCGGCTGGTCAGGCTGGAGGAGCACGGAGCGCGGATGCATGCGGGGTAGCGAGAGGACGAAGGTCGGTCCTGCACTGATCGTTCTGGCGGCGGCCGGCGGCCTGGGGGCCTGCAACACCGCGTCGCCGGTGCTCACGACGGGATCGATCCCCGACCGCAAGCCGCCGATGGTCGTCAGCGACGCCGAGCGCGATTGTCTGGGCCGCGCCATGTACTTCGAGTCGAACAGGAGCGACAGCGACGGGCTGGTCGCCGTCGGCACGGTCGTGATGAACCGGCTCGAGAACGCGATCTTCCCGGGCGGCATCTGCGCGGTGGTCGGGCAGCCGGGCCAGTTCGCGCCGGGCGTCCTCACCAAGCCGATGCAGGAGAAGGACCTGCAGAAGGTCGCCGACGCCGCCGACGCCGTCCTGGCCGGCGAGCGGCACCCGAAGGTCGGGAAGGCGATGTTCTTCCACACCGCGGGCCACCGCTTCCCCTACACGAACATGCACTACGTGGCCGTCGCCGGCGGCAACGCCTTCTACGAGAAGCGCGACAGGCGCACGGCCAAGCTGGAGAAGCCGGAGAAGCCGGCTCAGCAGGACAGGCCGGCCACGCCCGCCCTGCCCGCGACGGCCCTGACCTTCGCGGCCGTACCCGCGCCGCCCGCCGCGGGCCCCTGATCCAGGCGGCCCGATCCGACAGCCGCGTCCCGGATCTGCGCGCCGAGTTCCGGTCAGCCGGCCGCCGCGTCCTCGGCGCGGCTCGCCCGCAGGGTTCGGGCCTCCTGCCGGGCGGTGGCCAGCACCCGCTGCCGGCTCACCGGCTCCCGCAGCGATTCCCACAGACGGAGCAGTTCCAGCGTCGGCAGCGCGTCGCAATCCGGCGACGCGTCCCCGGATGCGCGCCCGGCCGCGGGCGCGCATCCGGCGAAGAAGATCGCGACCGGGCTCCCCAGGGCCTCGGCCAGTCTCCCCAGGAGCGCGTCGGCCTGGACGGTCGGGATCATGGGAAATCCTGTTTCTGCGCGGGCGGTCGAACCGGATCCTTACCTTTAAGTTGTATGCTCGGCATTCAACCAGGTTACTGCACCGCCATGTCCGACGACGACGGTTTTGACCGCATGGTGGAGGCGACGATCCTAGCCCATCAACTCGTGGCCGCGCACGGCACGGCGACGATGCAGCTCCTGTCCCGATTGCTGCTCATGGAGATCGGTACGGAGATCGCGGCGCGGCGCGATCCCGATCCGGCCGCCAACGACAATCCGGACGCCCTGGAGGATTAGAGCGCGCTTCGCCGGCATTCCGGTCGGATCGGGTCCCGGCGGAAGAACCGGCCTGGCCCGTAATCCTTGGCGCGATGCAATGGAGCGGGCGGCAAATCTGTTGATCGGCCCACCGATCCGAGCAGGCGGCATTTACAAGGACGGATAACGGTCTAGCTTCTGGGTAGAAACTACCCACGAATCACGGATCCCTCGCCGATGATCGCCGAACGGGTAGCGCTCGCTGGTGCGCTCCTCCTGCTGAGCATCACGCCCGCGGTCCCCCAGCTGCGCCGTCCGATGACGTGTACGGTGGAGGCGTCGACCAGTCTCGATGTCGCCGCACCCGAAGGCGCCAAACCGCAATCCCAGAAGGCCCGGACATTCTCGCTGGTCTCCAGCGGCGGCCTGCTGACCGTGATCTCGGCCGGGCGCTCCGACTATTACGAGTGCCAGACGGCCTCGCCGCGGCTGAACGAGCGCACGCCGCGCAACGCGATCAAGTGTCAGAACGGCGTCTACTTCCTTCTGATCGACCTCAACAAGATGAACTTCGTCGAGGCGCAGCTCAATCCCGAGGAGCGCAACGACGTCAAGGTCAGCTACGGGAATTGTCGGACCCTGTAGGGGCGTCGCCGGGCAACCTAGTCCATGTGGATCAGAACGTACGCGGCGGCGGCAACGGCCGTGAGGGTGAGGACAACCAGCAGCGCCGTCTTCCCGGGCGGTCCTTCCGGCGGGTCTGGGGCGTTGGTCATGCGGCTCCTCCGGGCCGGTGACGGGGCCTCTGCCGAAAGGGCCCGGTCCTTCGGTTGGTTCCCTGGCGGGGCCCGGTCCGCATTCTTCCGCCCCGGCCGGGACGATCACCGGCAGAAATGCGCCGCGGCCGGCGTCCACTGGCCGAAGCCCGTGGCGACCATGTTGGCCACGACCCGGCAGATGTAGATCTTCTGCGCGGCGTTGTTGTGCGGGCCGGCATGATAGCGCGCCACGGCCATCGTCCAGCTGCCCTCCCGCCGCTTCAGATCCCGGAGAAATTGCGTCGCGTAGTCCACGTTCGTGCGCGGGTCGATCATGGCCTCGACCGAGGCGAACTTCTCGCCGTGATAGTGGTGGTTGATCTGCATGCAGCCGAGATCGATCAGGCGCGCGCCCCGGCGGCGCGCCGCGGCGAAGTGGGCCAGCACGTCCTGGGGCCCGGTCGCGAAATAGGCCGCCCCTTCGATGTTCATGGCGTAGGGCTGGAGCGAGCCGCGCTTACCCGTCTCCGTGAGGCCGACCGCGTAGAGCACGCCGAGGGGCACGCCGTAACGGGCCGCGGCACGGCCCATCTCGGCCTCGCACACGGTCCCGGCGACCGGGGCGGCGCTACAGATAAACGCCGCCGTCGCGAGGACGTACCGTCTCATCTGTCCGCTCCCCGTCGCGCCTGCCGAGCGTCGGCCGCTGCGCCGCGCGCTGGTCTGCCTGCCGCTGCCCGTCCCCGCCGTGACCCGGCCGGGCGCCGCCGTCGGTGAGCCCGGATTGGCCCTGGGACGGTGATCCGCCCGCGGAGAACCCGGCGTCGCCGGGGCGAACCGGCTCGACAATGATCTCGGGCCGGTAATGCGCGTGCTTGAGCAGTTCGGTGAGGATCGCCGAATCCCGCTGCAGCATCGCCGCCGTCTCGGGACGCGCGGCGCGCAGATGGGTCTCGAGCTGACCGTCGACGAGCCGCAATTCCACCGTGACGATCCCGAGGCTCTCCGGCCGGAGCTGGATCTTGAGCACCCGGAGCGGCCCGTCCTGAGCCGCGGGGATCGCCGGATCGGCGCCGACGCGACGCTCCGGTCCGGCTGCGGTCGCGCGCTCGATCTCCTCCGTGATGGCCGCCGCGATCGTCGGCAGGACGGCGGCGAGTCGGGCCGGCTCGGTCCCGGATCCGTTGCCGGGACCCGGGATGGGGACGCCCGGCGGCCCCTGCCGGCCGGTGGGGGCGAGGAGGAGTCCGGCGATGCCGGAGCGGGAACGGTTGTCCTCGCGTGCCGTGAGCCCCCCCGGCCCATCGATCCCCGTCGCGGTGCGGGCCGACGCATCGGCGCGGGCCGACGCATCGCCGGCTCGAGGCTCGGGATCGGTCGCGAGGGCGACCGTCGCCTTCGGCGGCGCTGCGTTCACCTTCCCGGCGACCGTCCCGGCGATCTGGGTGGCGACTTGCGCGGCAATCTGGGCGGCGATCTGGGCGGCCGGCGCGATCGGAGCAGGATCGGGCCCGGCGACGGCCGGAGCCACCGGTCCGGGGCGGACGGGTCGAGGCTGAGCGTCCGCCGCGTCCGGGACGGTCGGCAACGGGGACGTTGCCGCTGCGGCGGCCGGGAGGGCGTGGCGGGCCGCCTCGGGCAGGACGGGCTTGAAGTGAACCGCCCGGTCGAGAACCTCGACCTGCGGGGGGCCGCCCTGCAGCAGGGTGCCCGGGCTCGGCCCGGCGCGCGGCGACGCGTCCGCGCGGGCTGCCTCGAGATTTCCCACGAGGCTGGTCTCCGGGGCCGCGTCGGGGCCCGCCGGGGATGCGGCGGATGGGGCCGGTCCCGGAGCACCGGTTCCGTGTCCCGCGGGCAGTTCCGGACGGGCCGACAGGACGGCCGCGCTCAGGATCTCGGCGAGCGCCGCGGCGGCGCTGCCGGGATCGCCCGGTGACGGCGGCGGCGCGGGCGATGCGCCGGCTTCGGGCCGCCGATCCTCCCCGGTCGCGCCCTCCGGTTCGTCCATCTCACCCCCGTCGGTCTCGGGTCGGGCCGCGGGAGTTCCCCCTGAGACCGCGCGCAGGACGAGGTCGAAGGCGCCCCGCACCGCCGGATCCGGCAGCGCCTGAAGGTCGGCCGCCGGATGCGGGGACGGTGCGACATCCCGATCGGGTTTGGGGACGGGTTTCTGGACCGCGGTGGAGATCGTGTTCACGGGGTCGCCTTGCTGAGCATCAGATCGATCCGGTCGATCGTGGCCTGCGCCTTCGGGATCAGGCTCGCGGGCCCGTCGGCGGGATCCGGCGCCGCCCGCGCCGGCTTCGCGGCGGCGTCGGCCTCCGGCAGGCCGGGCCGGCCGGCGAGCCCGCGTCCGATCGCCTCGGTGGTCGAGAGGGCCGTCTCGAGGAGGGGCATGTCGCGGGCCGTGAGCTTGGCCCTGTCGAGCGATCTCAGCGTCCGCGACCCGGACTCGAAGGTCGCCAGGCTCACGATCTCGGCGGCAGCCCGGTAGAGCTGGCCCCGGGTCGCCTCCGCGCTTCCGGGCGCGCACAGCGCGAGGGCCTTCTCGCTGGCGCGGAGCGCGGCGGCCGTCTGACCCGCCTGGATCGCCGTCTGGGCGACCACCAGATACAGGTCGCGCCGGCTCTCGGGACCGAGCTCGTCCAGGATCCTGTTGAGGGTCGCGAAGCGCTCCGCGTCGTGGCCGATATCGAACTGCGTCAGCTGATAGGCCAGTCGCTGCCGGAAGTTGCCCGCGTAGATCGAGTGCGGGAAGCGGCGCAGGTACTGGATCGCCAGCGCCTCGAACGTCTTCAGGTCGCCGATCTGACCGAGGGTGAAGATCTCGCGGCGCAGGGCGCCCTCCTCGGTCAGAGTGCCCGGCAGCAGCACCCGGACGCGGTCGAGCAGGGCGATCGCCCGGATCGGCTGGTCGGGCACGGCGAGCGACGCCTGCGTCAGGCCGATGGCGCCCGCGAGCGTCGGCGGCAGATCCGTCGTGTCGACGTCCTGGAGCAGGCGCCGCGCCTCGGCCTCCCGCCCCTCGACATAGGCGAGCGCCCCGCGCGCGAGCGTCGCTTCGGGCTCGCCGAGGCCGTCCTGAGCCGTCAGCCGGCGCAGGACGGAAGGACCGCCGCCGCTGAGGGCGAAGGTGATCGCGGCCCGGAGATTGCTCCGGCGGCCCCAGATCTCGGGCGGGGCGGCCAGGAGATCCGCGTTGATCCGGGCGATCAGCAGCGGCTGGCTCTCGTGGGCGGCCCGGGAGCCGGCGGCGACCCGATCCTGCAGCAACTGGAGCGTGCGCACCCACTGCACCGGATCGCCCGTCGGCGCCTGCGGGTCGGCGGCCGGGGCGGCGGGAGGGCCGCCCGCCGGTTCCGCGGCGACGGGGGCGGCCCTCCCCGCGATGAGCAGGCCGAGGGCGGCCGCCACGATCCGCCCGGTCCGGGACACCTTCATCCTGGAGATCCCTGCAGGAGAATCTCGATCCGCCGGTTCTCCGGAGCCTTCGGATCCGCGGCGTTGCGCGGCGTCCGGTCCGCGGCGCCCTCGACGCGCCAGATCCGCGCTTCGTCGATCCCGGCCCGGGTGAGCATGTACGCCGCTCGATCTGGGACCGCATCTCCAACGGGTCCGAGACCGCCCTGGCGGGCTACCTGATCAAGGAGCATCCTCAGACCGCGGCGCTCGTGCTGTCCAAGGTCAAGCCGGCCTGCGCCGCCAAGGTGATGGCGCAGTTGCCGGCGCCGCTGCGCAACGGCGTCATGCGGCGGATGCTGACGTTCAAGCCGATCGTCGACGCGACCATGAAGATGATCGAGCAGACCATCCACGAGGACTTCATGATCAACCTGGCGCGCAATGCCGCGGCGGATACCCACTCGCGCATGGCCGACATCGTCAACAAGATGGAGCGCCAGAGCATGGAGGAGGTCCTGGACAACCTCACGCAGACGCGCCCGAAATCGGCCGAGATCCTGAAGAGCCTGCTCTTCACCTTCGACGACATCATCCACATGACGCCGCGGGCGCGGACGACGCTCTTCGATCAGGTCCCGCACGAGAAGGTCATCCTCGCCCTGAAGGGCACGAACGGGCCGTTGCGGAACGTCGTGCTCAGCGCGCTGACCGCCCGCGCCCGGCGCCTCGTCGAGCACGAGCTGGAGGGAGGCGAGCCCGCCGCCCAGCGGGACGTGCTCGACGCGCGCCGCGCGATCACCGACCAAGCGCTCGAGATGGCGTCGCGCGGCGAGATCGAACTCACCCCGGCCGACTCGGATGAGACCTACTTCCGCTAGCACCGTCCCCGGTCGGGGACGGCTCCGGGGCGCCGCTCCGGCGGACGCGTCCCGCCGAGCCGACCGGCGCGGTGCCGTCGGCGGCCCGAGTTCGGGGCGCCGCGATGTCTGAGGACAGGGAGAGCAAGACCGAGGCGGCGAGCGAGAAGAAGATCAGCGACGCGATCGCGGAAGGAAACACGCCGTTCTCGCGGGAAGCGCCCGTCTTCGCCTCCATCCTGGGACTGCTGATCTTCCTGGTCTTCGTGGCGCGGGATCAGGGGCTGCCGCTGGTGCAGAGGCTCGCGCTGATCTTGGAGCAGCCGCGCAACTTCAGCGTGGAGACGAGCCACGACGCGATGCGCCTCGTCCACGCCCTCGCCCTGGAGATGGGCCGCTTCCTGCTGCCGGTCCTGGTCATCCTGCTCGTGGCCGGCATCGCCGCCTCGATCTTCCAGAACGCGCCGCGCGTGGTGTTCGATCGGATCCAGCCGAAATGGTCCCGCATCTCCCCCGTCGCCGGCTGGAATCGGCTCTTCAGTCTGCAGGGGTTCATCGAGTTCGGGAAAAATCTGTTCAAGTTCTTCGCGATCGGCGGCATGTCCTACATGGTCCTGCACGCGGATCGCCACGAGATCGTCAATGTCATGTTCGTGGATCCAGTCGGGTTGCCCGAATTCCTGCTGACCCTGTCGGTGCGCCTCGTCTCGGCCGTGAGCGTCGCGACGATCGCGCTGGTCGCCGGCGACCTGGTCTGGACCCGCGTGCGCTGGCAGCGCGACCTGCGGATGTCGCGGCAGGAGGTGAAGGACGAGTTCAAGCAGCTCGAGGGCGACCCGCTCGTGAAGGCGAAGATGCGCTCGCTGGCGCAGGACCGGCTGCGCAAGCAGATGATGGCGGCGGTGCCCCGCGCCACCATGATCCTGGCGAACCCGACGCACTACGCGATCGCGCTGCGCTACGACCAGAGCGAGAACGACGCTCCGACGGTTCTGGCCAAGGGCGCGGACCTGATCGCCCTCCGCATCCGCGAGATCGCCGAGAAGCACCGGATCGAGGTCGTCGTCGACAAGGCGCTCACCCGGGCGATGTACGACCATGTCGAGGTCAACCAGGCGATCCCGGCGGAATTCTACCGGGCGGTGGCGAACCTGCTGGTCTACGTGATGACCCGCAAGCGCCGCTGACCGGCGCGGCGTGGCCGAGGCGTGGCAGCGGCGTTGACCGGTCGGCCCGTCCCGACCGGCAGAGGCCGCGAACCCTGGCAGATCCGCGGCGCGGCGTTTCAGGCCGCGCAGGCCGTCGGCGGGCCCGGGGCGGTCTTGGGGCGGGCCCGGGGCGGTCTCGGGGCGCTGCGCGTCCGGGATCCGGGAGCGGCCTCAGGCCGCCCGAACGCGGGCGTCCAGGCGCTTCGCCTCCCGGCGGAACCGGTGCAGCACGAACTCGGTGTAGCCGTTCGGCTGGCCGGCGCCCTCGAAGACCAGGGCCTCGGCGGCGCGGAAGGCCGGCCCGTCGAAGCCCGGGGCCATCGGCCGGTAGGCCGGGTCGCCGGCGTTCTGGCGATCGACGACCTCGGCCATGCGCCGCAGGGCCGCGGCGACCTCGTCGCGATCCACGATCCCGTGGCGCAGCCAGTTGGCGATGTGCTGGCTGGAGATCCGCAGGGTGGCGCGGTCCTCCATCAGCCCGACCTCGTGGATGTCCGGCACCTTGGAGCAGCCGACGCCCTGGTCGACCCAGCGGACCACGTAGCCCAGGATCCCCTGGCAATTGTTGTCGAGCTCCTCCCGCACCGCCTCCGGCGCGAACGCGCCCTCGGCGAGGGGCAGGGTCAGCATGGCGGCGCGGGTCGCGGGCGCCCGGCCGGCGAGCGCCGCCTGGCGGGCGCGGACATCCACCTGATGGTAGTGGAGCGCGTGGAGCGTCGCGGCGGTCGGCGACGGCACCCAGGCGGTGTTGGCGCCCGCCTCCGGGTGGGCGCCCTTGGCGTCGAGCATCGCCGCCATCCGGTCGGGGGCGGCCCACATGCCCTTGCCGATCTGCGCGTGGCCGGGCAGGCCGCAGGCGAGGCCGGCATCGACGTTGCCGTCCTCATAGGCCTGGATCCAGGCGGTCGCCTTCATGGCGTCCTTGCGGACCACCGGACCCGCTTCCAGCGAGGTGTGGATCTCGTCGCCGGTCCGGTCGAGGAAGCCGGTGTTGATGAAGAACAGCCGGTCCGACGCCGCGGCGATCGCCGCCTTGAGGTTGAGCGTCGTGCGCCGCTCCTCGTCCATGACGCCGATCTTGAGCGTCCGCGGCGCGAGGCCGACCAGCGCCTCGACCCGCCCGAACAGCGCCACCGCGAAGGCGACCTCGTCGGGACCGTGCAGCTTGGGCTTGACCATGTAGACCGAGCCGGTCCGGCTGTTGCGGAGCGGACCGGTGCCCTTCAGGTCGTGCAGGGCGATCAGCGCGGTGACGGCCGCGTCGAGGATCGTCTCCGGGATCTCGGCGCCGTCGAGGGTCACGGCGTCGGTGTACATGTGGTGGCCGACATGCCGGACCAGCATCAGCGACCGGCCCGGCAGGGTCAGGCGCCCGCCGTCGGGGGCCGTGAAGGTCCGGTCCTCGGCGAGCCGCCGCTCGACCGTGCGGCCGCCCTTGGACAGGGTGGCGGTCAGATCACCGCGCATCAGGCCGAGCCAGCTCCGGTAGACCGCGACCTTGTCGGCCGAGTCCACGGCCGCCACCGAATCCTCCATGTCCATGATGGTCGAGAGGGCGGCCTCCAGCACCACGTCGGCGATGCCGGCCGGGTCGGTGCGGCCGATCGGGCTCGCGCGGTCGATGACGACCTCGATGTGCAGGCCGTTGTGGCGCAGCAGGAGCGCGGTCGGCGCCGCGGCGTCGCCGGTGTAGCCCGCGAAGGCGGACGATCCGGTCAGGCCGGCGCTGCGACCGGCGCCGAGATCGGCGGCCAGGCGGCCGTCCGTCACCGAGAAGCCCACGGCATCCGCCCAGGAGCCGACGCTCAGCGGCGCGGTCGCGTCGAGGAACGCCTTGGTCCTGGCCACCACCGCGGCGCCGCGGGCCGGGTTGAACCCGGCGCCGGGCGCGAGCTCGCCGTCCTGCGGGATCGCGTCGGTGCCGTAGAGAGCGTCGTAGAGGCTGCCCCAGCGGGCATTGGCGGCGTTCAGCGCGTAGCGGGCGTTGGAGATCGGCACCACGAGCTGCGGCCCGGCGATGGCGGCGATCTCCGCGTCCACGTTCTCGGTGGTCACCCGCACGGTCTCGGGCTCCGGCTGCAGGTAGCCGATCCGCGTCAGGTAGGCCGCGTAGGCCGCCGGATCGTGCGGCTGGCCGCGATGGTCGCGGTGCCAGGAATCGATGTCCGCCTGGAGGCCGTCGCGCTGGTCGAGCAGCGCCCGGTTGTGCGGTGCGAGATCGCGGACGATCGCGGCGAAGCCCGACCAGAACTGGTCGGCCGAGAGACCGGTCCCGGGCAGCGCTTCCTCGGAGACGAAGGTGCGGAGATCCTCGGCGACGACGAGCTTCGACATGGCGATCCTCGGGGATGCGTGGCGACGCGCGTCAGAAAAAATCGAACACGCCGTGAAAAATTTTTGATGTCCCCTCGATAGATCGCTTGGCATCCGCGAGAAAGGCGGCAAAAGGGATTTGATTTTTTCCGCAGCGTTGACAATGCACGACCAGAGCGACTTGGAGATCTTCGCCCGGGTGGTCCGCACCGGCAGCCTCACCCAGGCCGGCTCGGAGCTCGGCCTGTCGGTCGCGGTGGTGTCGAAGCGGCTGAAGCGGCTGGAAGAACGGCTCGCCGTGCGCCTGCTGCATCGCACCACGCGGCGGGTGGCGCCCACGGATGTCGGGGCGGCCTTCTTCGAGCGGATCGCCCCGATCGTCGACGCCATCGCGGAGGCCGAGAGCCTCGTGTCGCAGACGGCGACGCGGGCGCGGGGGACGCTCCGGGTCACGGCGCCGAGCTCCTTCGGGCGCCTGCACATCGTCCCGCACCTGCGGGCCTTCTTCGCCCTCCATCCCGGCATCGTGCTCAACTTGGAGCTGAGCGACGATTTCGAGTCGATCGTCGAGCGCGGCTACGACCTCGCGATCCGGGTCGGCGCGCTGGAGAGTTCCGGGCTGACGGCGGTGCGCCTCGCGCCGGTGCAGCGGGTCCTTTGCGCGCGGCCGAGCTACCTCGACGCGGCCGGGCGGCCGCGTAGCCTCGACGACCTGCGCGGCCATGTCTGCCTCGCCACCGAGAACCAGAATCCCTGGCGGCTGGTCGGGCCGGAGGGCCCCTGCACGGTCGGCGCGTCGGGGCCGCTGCGCACCCATTCCAACGAGGTGGTGCGCGAGGCCGTGATCGGCGGCCTCGGAATCGCGCTGCGCTCCACCTGGGACGTGCACGCGGAGCTGCGCGACGGCCTGCTGGAGGTGGTGCTGCCGGCCTACGCGGCGGCGGCCTCGGCCGGCATCTTCGCGGTCTACCCGAGCCGGGCCTTCGTGCCGGCCAAGACCCGGGCCTTCATCGCGTTCCTCAAGCAGACCTACCGGTCGAGCGGGGCCTGGGCAGACGGGTGAGGCCCGTGCTGCGGCGTCTCGCTCCTGCTGAGCGGGAGACGCCCGCTCGACGTCTCACGCCGTCGCCGATCGCGGCACCGCCGTCGTTGCGGGTGGAGCGAAGCAGTCCGGTCGGCGTGACGAGGTCGGACGTCGCGCTGCCCTGGGTCGCTTCGCCGCGCTCGCGATGACGGAGAGCGGCGCATCGACCGAACGGCTCAGCCGGCGGCCGTGCCGCCCTCAGCCGTTCGCGAAGAAATCCGGATCCGTCCGCGCCAGCATCCGCTTGAATGCCGCCCACTCGTTGTCGGGCGCCCCCTGGACCACGACGCGGTCGTAGCCGGCGGCGTACTGCCCGGCGGTCTTGGTGGCGATGGCGGAGGAGGGCCGGATCACCGGCGCGCCCGCCGCCTGGATCGCCAGCTGCGCCCGGCACGAGCGCTCCATGTTGTGCATCAGCCGGAACGCCTCGCCGACCGTGCGGCCGCAGGTCAGCAGGCCGTGGTTGCGCAGCACCATCACGGGCTTGTCGCCGAGATCGGCCACCAGCCGCTCCCGCTCGTCGAGGTCGAGGGCGATGCCCTCGTAGGCGTGGTAGGCGACGCGCCCCGTGAACTGCATCGACCACTGGTTCAGGGGCAGGAGCCCCTCCTCCTGGCAGGAGACCGCCACGCCCGCGACCGTGTGGGTGTGCAGCACGCAGATCGCGTCGTGGCGCGCGGCGTGGATGGCGCTGTGGATCGTGAACCCGGCCGGGTTGATGCCGAGCCCCATCGGATCCTCGAGCACCTTCCCGTCGATGTCGACGGTGACGAGGTTCTCCGGCGACACCTCCTCGAAGCGCATCCCGTAGGGGTTGATCAGGAACCGGTGCCCGGCGCCCGGCAGCCGCGCCGAGATGTGGGTGTAGATGCTGTCGTCGAGGCCCAGCCGGTGGATCAGCCGGTAGGCGGCCGCGAGGTCGACGCGCATCGCGCGGATCGCGGCGCGATCGGCGGGGTCCGTATCCCGGTCCGCGACGGTCGACGGTGTGGCTGCGCTCATGCGACGGCTCCCTGCCGGTCGGCCCTGTCGGCCCTCCGGGATCGCCGCCCGGCGCAGGCGGTCCCGCGATCCCCGGGCGCCCGAGGCGGGGGCTCGGGGCGAGGTCCGGGAATCGCCGGCAGGGTGCACCAGGGCGGGCGGCCCGGCAATCCGGTGGGATGCGGCGGGACCTCCGGGGGAGCGACGGCCGCGTCCCACCGGATTGCCGGGCCGCGCGGGCGGTCGCCCGAGCCGTCTTCCAGTCCCTTACTTGGACGGGCGGTCGCCGGGCGGAAAGAGCGCGAGCGCCTCCTCCGCCAGGACGCCGCCCGTGATCGCGATCGGGCGGAACGCCGACCGGTCCGCGACCTCCGTGCAGGTGATCATGATCTGGTCGATCTTCGTGGCGAGCTGCTGCAGCGAGGCGGCGAATACGACGCGCGAGATCCCGCACCAGACGATCGCGCCCATGCACATCGCGCAGGGTTCGCCGGACGTGTAGAGGGTCGTCCCCCGCAGCGCCTCCGGCCCGTGCTCCGCGAGGAAGCGGCGGATCGCCACCATCTCGCCGTGCGCCGTGGGATCGCGCTGCTGCTTCCCGAGATTCAGGCCCCGGGCGCGGATCTCGCCCTCCGCGACGATGACGGCGCCGAACGGGAAGTCGGCGCGGCGCGCCTCGGCGATGGCCGCCCGCATGAAGGTCTCGTCCGCGGCCGTGGCCGGCGCGGCGGTGGTCGCCGACGCGGGGCGCGCGCCGGTCGACAGCGCCACGCCGAGCGCCGCGGCCCCGAGGAACGCGCGCCGGCCCGCATCGGGCGCGACGGGCGGTGCGTGGCCGTGCTGCCCGGTGCCGCGGAGCTTGCTCGTCATGATCGGTTCCGCTGAGCTGTCTCGAGAGGCCATCCCGGCGGCCGCGACCGCGGCCCGGGGCCGTCCTGGAAGCGCTGCCTGGAAGCGCTGCCTAGAAGCGCTGATCGGTGCGGCCGGGGTTGGGGCCGCGGCCGTGATAGGACGCCATGCACAGGTGCCAGATCTGCGAACCGAGGTCGTAGAGGCTGAGGTTGTTCGGGTTGGGGTAGCTGAAGATCTGGGCCCGCGCCTGCTCGCGGCAGGCGGCGTCCTGCGGGCTCTGGATGGGTGGCTCCGGCACGGATTGCGCCGCCGCCCCCGTGGTCAGGGCAATCGCGGTCGCGAAGGCAATCAGCGGGAGGCGCATCGTCACAGGTCTCCGAATACGGCGCCGCGGTGGCCGCTGTCCGGCCGGCCGCGGATCTGGGAAGCGGTATGTGGGGCCGGCGGCGCTCCGGGCGAGACCGTCCGGAGCGCCGCCGGCGCGTTCGTCAGCGGCGACGCCAGTGGTAGCTGCGATGCCAATGATAGTTGCGGTGCCAGCGATAGTTGCGATGCCAGCGGTAATTGCGGTGCCAGCGATAGTTGTAGGTCCGGTAGAAGCGCCGGCCTCCGTAGTAGCGGGCTCCGTAGAAGGCCGGGCCCGGGCCGTAGAACCGGCGGGCGTTCGGGACGCACCGGCCCCACGGGTTGAGGTGGAATCCGGGCCCGCACCAGTAGCCGACCCGGGTCAGCCCGCTCGCGTCGCCGGCCAGCGGCGCCGGTGAGAGCGGGGCCGCCGACGCCGGGCCCGCCAGGCCCAGGCCGCTCAACACAAGGGCCACGAGCCCCATCATCCGCATGAAATGCACGGCGTGATCCTCCCGCGACCGGCGCGCTGTCCGCGTCCGGATCGTGCATCATGCTGCTTGCGAGCCAAGATTAATGTCAATGGCCCGCATTCAGTCAATAACTGTATCAACTACGCATCATCATTTATGAGCCGCGCGATTTCCGTTCTGTATTCAGTGTTCGTCAATGCATCCGTTCCAATCTGACGCACCCGGCGCGCCGGTGACGGATCGGGAGGAGGACCATGAACAGCATGGATCGTCGGGCCGGCGGACGGTCTCGACCCATCGTGACGGCCGGCCTCGCCGCCCTCGTCCTCGCGCTCGCCGCCGGTCCCGGCGGCGCGCAGGACGGCTTCGGTGAGGGGGCCGGGCGCCCGGCCGACCTCGCGGCCGGCGCGGAGGTGGACGCGCTGCGGCCGGTCGTCGAGCGCTTGGCCGGCGCCTGGGTCGCGCGCGGGGCGATCCCGGGCCTGATCGTGGGCGTGAGCCACCGGGGGCGGCGCAGCTACTTCGGGTTCAACGGGGCCGGCGGCGCGCCCTACCGGTCCGACACGATCGTGGAGATCGGCTCGATCACCAAGGTGTTCACGACCGCGCTGTTCGCCGAGGCCGTCGATGCGGGCCGCCTGCGTCCCGACACGCCGCTGCAGGAGCTGTTGCCGAACCTGCGACTCCGGCCCTGCACGGCCCAGATCACGCCGCTGCAGCTCGCCAACTTCACCTCGGGGATGCCGACGCTGCCGGGCGACCTGCCGCGTGCCCTGGCGGAGCGCAGCGTCCGGACCTACCCGCCGGAAGCGTTCCTGGCCTGGGTGTCGCGCTGGAGCCCGGAGGGATCCGAGGCGGGCGGCTGCGCCCTGCCCGCCCCCTACCGGTACTCGAATGCCGGCATCGGCCTGCTCGGCTACGTTCTCTCCGAACGTCTCGGCGCGCCGTGGGAGAGCCTCGTGCACGAGCGGATCACCGGGCCGCTCGGGATGACCAGCACGGCGGTCACCGTGAAGCCGGCCGACCGCGCGCGTCTCGCGCAGGGCTACGGGATGGAGGGCCAGCCGGTCATGCCCTGGCCGGTCTTCGCGTGGTACGCCGCGGGAGCGCTTCGCTCGACCGCCACCGACATGCTCGCCTTCGGCGAGGCGGCGCTCGGGCACGAGGCGGTGAACGGCGCGCCCGTGCCGCCAGCGCTCACCCGGGCGCTGCGCAAGGCGATGACGCCGCTCTACCAGCCGGAGGGACAGACCTTCCGGCAGGGCATGGCCTGGATCGAGGAGATCGGCGACCCGGACGCGGGCCAGCGGCCGGTCTTCCTGAAGGTCGGGGGGACCGACGGCTTCAACAGCGTGGTCGTCGTCAATCCGGGCAAGGATCTCGTCGTCTTCGTGGCCGGCGGCCAGCCGAAGATCGGCGCGGAGCGCCTCGGCGTGGCGCTGTCCCGCCAGATCCGCTGAGCGGGCCCGGGCCGCGCGGGGCGCTCACCCCGCCAGCGCGGCCTCGATCCCGGCCCCGATTGCCAGGAGCCGGCGGTCCTGTCCGTGCCGGGCCAGCAGCATCAGGCCCGCCGGCCGGGGCAGGCCCGGCATCGGCAGGGACAGGCCGGTGAGATCGAAGAAGTTGCCGAAGGCGGTGTTGCGCAGCATCAGGCGATTGGCCGCCAGGAAGGCCGCGTCGTCCGCCGCCAGCGGGGCGGTGAGCGGCGCCGTCGCGGCGGTCGCCGGGAGCGCCAGCACGTCGAGCGGGGCGAGGTGCCGGTCGAAGGCGGCGATCAGCGCGGCCCGCCGGCGCATCGTGCGGATGTAGCCCGCGGCCGTCGCGCCCCGGCCGGCCACGATGCGGCGATGGACCCGCCGGTCGTAGCGGTCGGCCGCGCTGTCCAGCCAGTCGGCGTGGATCGCCGCGGCCTCGATCGCCGCGAGGGAGCCGTCCGGGAGCGCCGCGTCCATGGCGGCGAGGTGGTCGTCGATCGGGTGATCGGCGATCCGGGCGCCGGCCCGGGACAGGCGGGACAGCACCCGCTCGAAGGCCTCGGCGACCGGCGCCTCCGTCTCGGTGAACAGCAGGCCCCGCGGCACGCCGATGCGCAGGCCGGCGACGGCGAGCGCCTCCAGCGGCGCGGGCTCCTCGCCTGCCATCACGGCGTCGGCGGCCGCGCAATCCGCGACCGTCCGGGCGAGCGGCCCCAGGGAATCGAGGGCGTAGGACAGCGGGAACGCCCCCTCCAGCGGCACGCGGCTTGCGGTCGGCTTGAAGCCGACGACGCCGTTCAGCGAGGCCGGGATCCGAACGGAGCCGCCCGTGTCGGACCCGATCGCGATGTCGCTCGTCCCCTGCCCCACCGAGACCCCGGCGCCGGAGGACGAGCCCCCCGGGATGCGCGCCGGATCGGCGGCGTTGCCGGGGGTGCCGTAATGCGGGTTGAGGCCGAGCCCCGAGAAGGCGAACTCGGACATGTTGGTCTTGCCCAGGATCACCGCGCCGGCGCGGCGCAGGCGGGCGACCACCGGGGCGTCGGACCGCGCCGGCGCCGCGTCGGCCAAGAGGACCGAGCCGGCGCGCGTCGTCTCGCCCGCCACGTCGAACAGGTCCTTGATCGAGACCATCGCGCCGTCGAGGGGGCCGAGGGAGATCCCGTCCCGGCGGCGCGCATCGGCGGCGTCCGCCGCCGCGCGGGCCTGCTCCGGGTAGAGGCGGGTGAAGACCGCCGGGTCCCCCGCGGCGATCCGGGCCAGCCGGGCCTCGAGGGTCTCGCGTACGCTCATGGTCCTCACCGCATGATCTGATCCGGCCCTGCAAGCGGAGGGCCGGTCGGGCCGGTCCGCGTCAGAACGTGCCGGGATAGGCGCCGCCATCCATCAGCAGGTTCTGCCCGGTGATGAAGCCCGCCTGCTGGCTGCACAGGAACGCGCAGGCGGCGCCGAACTCGTCGGGGTGGCCGAAGCGGCCGGCGGGGTTGTCGCGGGCCCGCTCCTCCAGGAACGCCTCCACGGAGGTGCCGGCCTTGGCGGCCCCCGCGACGGCGTTGCCGCGGATCCGGTCGGTGTCGAAGGGGCCGGGCAGCAGGTTGTTGATCGTCACGCCGTGCCGCACGGTCTTGCGCGCCAGGCCGGCCACGAAGCCCGTCAGCCCCGAGCGGGCGCCGTTCGACAGGCCGAGATGCTCGATCGGCGCCTTCACGGCGCCGGAGGTGATGTTGACGATCCGGCCGAACCCGCGGTCGATCATCCCGTCGACCGTCGCCTTGATGAGCGCGATCGGCGCCAGCATGTTGGCGTCGAGCGCCCGGATCCAGGCGTCGCGGTCCCACTCGCGGAAATCGCCGGGGGGCGGGCCGCCGGCATTGTTGACCAGGATGTCGGGCTCGGGGCAGGCGGCGAGCGCGGCGGCCCGGCCGGCCTCGGTGGCGATGTCGCCCGCGACGGCGGTGACGGTGACGCCCGTCGCGGCGCGGATCTCGTCCGCGGTCCGCTCCAGCGTCTCCGCGGTGCGGGCCGTGATCGTCACCGCGACGCCCTCCCGGGCGAGCGCCAGGGCGCAGCCCTTGCCCAGTCCCTTGCTCGCCGCGCAGACGAGCGCCCGGCGTCCGCTCAAGCCGAGATCCATGGGAAGCCTCCGTGAGCCGGCCCTCGCCGCGAGGGCGTCCGGCGCGTCATAGCGCGCCGGGTGCCGTCCCCGGAAGCGGCCCGGGACGGGGCGCGGGGCCTCTCGGGGTCTCTCCGCCTCCGGAGGGCCGGTTCGGCGGGCGCCTCACGGCCGGAACCGGGATCCGGCGCTCACCACGTGCGCAGGTCGCGGGCGCCGGGCACGTCCGGACGCTCCTCCCGTTCCGGAGCGACGAAGCCCGCCCACAGCAGGGCCACCGCCCCGGTGAGGAGCGGAAGGGACGTGCTGAGGACGAGGCTGAGGGTCACGGCGATCCTGCCAGGCGGACGGTGTCGAGGCGACGAGATCAGAATTCCATATCCTGAGAATTGTTTTCGACGACTTAAGGCGAGTGCTCGTAATTGCGGGACCCCGGAGGAGATCTGCGCGGCCCGCCCGCGTCGCGGCGGCCATCGCGCGTCATGGTGGCGTCGGACGCTCGGCCGAGGCCGACGCATCGCGGGTCCGCGCGATCCCGGCCGGATGTCCGGGCGACCGGGGCCGGTGCGCGCCGGCTCAGGGCTGATCCGCCGCTCCGGACAGGGCGCCGAACTCGTTGACCATGCACTCGTGCATCCGGCGCAGCCACGCCCGCGCCTCGGCCCGCTGGGCCTCCGCCCGTTCGGCCCGCTCGTCCGACGCGCGGGCCTGCGCCTCGGCCCGCTCGGCCCGGGCGAGCGCCGCCTGCAGGAGCGCCTCGGCGTGGCGGGCCCGCTCCTCGGCCGCGCGGAGCGCCGTCTCGGCCGCCCGCACGGAACTCTGAGCCTCCCGGACGGAGTCGCGGGCGCTCGCCTGCAGGGCGCGGACCCGCGCCGCGGCGCCGCGCACGGCGGTCAGGGAGGTCGACCAGTCATCCTCGGCCGCCGGGGAGGCGGGCGCGGGGGATGCGGCCGCGGCGCCGGAGAACAGCGCCACGACCCGGTCGATCGGGTCGGCGTGGCCGTCGCGCGGCAGGGCCGGGTCGGACAGGGGATGGGGCGCCGTCGGCTCGGCCCACGCGCGGGCGGCGCTCATGCCGCAGCCTGCTCGGTGAGGTCCGAGAACTCGGACAGGATCGCCTGTTGGACACGGTCCAGCCAGTCCTCGGCCTGCCGGGCCCGATCCTCGGCGGCGCGGGCGCGGGCCTCCGCCGCCTTGGCGCGCTCCTCGGCGGCGACGACCTGCGCCTCGGCGCGCAGCTGGGCCTCGCGCGCCTGCATCTCGGCCATCCGGGCGCGCTCGTTGGAGGCGTGGACCTCCTCGCGGACCTGATCCAGCACCTGCTCGATCCGCGCCTCCCGCTCGCGCGCCTGGGCCTCGATCACGCGCGCTTGGCGGGCGGCGGTCTGCACCCGGTGGATCAGCGCGTCCCAGTCCCGCGGCGCGGCCGGCGGTGTCGGGGACTCGGCCCGCGCGTGCAGCGACGCGACGGCGCGCAGGACGTTGCCGAGGTCGGGTTCGGACGCGGCGCCGCGCTTGGCCTTGTCTGCGGGCCGGAACCGAGGATCGCTCAGAAGCCTCTGCAGCTCGCTCACGGATCCCCTGCTCCCTGTGTACGCGATTCTGATCCGACTAAGCTGTTTATAATGGTTAACGAATGATTAAACGACGGGCGATCGGGTATTGGACAATTGATGACGGCGGCCGATCCGCGCGCGGCGGCCACGGCCGGGCGGGCCTCGCGCCGGGCCCCGGATCGCCGGATCGAAGCCGGCGGCAGGATTGCCGGCGCGCTCGCCGGATGTGCTGTTTGATACGGAATTCGCGCCCGGAATGACCGCGTATTCAGCTCATCGGTACGGGCTGAAATGGTTGTTCTGCAGGAGATCGCGATGGCCGGGAACCGCATGGAAGAGGCCTGGAGGCCGGCCTTCAAGACCGGACAGATCTTCTTCGGGCACCCGCAGGAATGCTGTGACTGCCTGATCTGGGAGCTCAGGACATCCGGGGCGCGGATCGAGGTCCAGCCGGAGGCGGTGCCACCGCAGGCCGTCCGGCTCGTCTCGATCGCCCTGCTGCTGAACCAGGCCTGCGAGGTCGTCGCGCGCGAGGGCCGGACGATCGAGCTGAGGTTCTCCCCCCGTCCGGAGCCCGCGGGCGGTGCGCCCGACGCGACGCGGCCCGTGCTCGGCCGCACGCTGTTCCCGCCGCACCGGCCATAAGTCTCCCGCATCACCGCGAAGCACCCGAGGAGGTGCGTCATGACCGCTCCGCAAGTCATCGCAACGATCTTCTTCCTGGTCTCGGTCGGTTCGGCGACGACGCTGGCCCTCATGGCGGCGGCCTCGGCCGTGCTGGACGCGGTCGCGAAGACCTGCGACCGCGCGCGGCCGGACGCGGGACGGGACCGCTCGCGCCGTGTCACGGAGGCCGCCTGTCGGCTGCGCCGCGCGGCCCTCGCCCGCGCCGCGATCCCGTAGGATCCCGGTCCCGCCGACGGGGCGGGCATCGGTTCTGCTCGAGCCTCGCCGTCTCGCCACGCGAGAGGAGGCACGAGCGACGCCGTGAGGGAGGAGCGGGCAGGCGCGATGCCGGAGGCCGCGACGGGTTCGGAGAACCCCTCTCGGTGGGCGATCCTGCCGTGACGTCAGTCTGGGGCGTTCAATCTGGAGACGGGCCGGGAGTCACGGCGTCGAATGGTGGAGACGACAGGGATCGAACCTGTGACCTTTCCCATGTCAAGGGAATGCACTACCGCTGTGCTACGTCTCCGTATCGACCGCGATCAGGTTCGACGAACCTGCAAGCCATCGAAATAGTCCAGACTGCTCAGTAACTTATGAGAGTGCCGACTACCGTGTCAAGGTAGTGCTCTCCCGCCGAGCTGCGCGTCCGGGCCGGCGCCGTTCGGGCTCCGGTGGGCGGGGCCTATAGCGGCTGCCCAGCGAGGGCGCAAGCGGAACCTGCGTGACCAGGCCGATCGATCGCGTCCCTCAATGGTCCGGCCGCGGCGCGCGCCGACCCGATCGCCCCGCGCCGCGCGCGGATAGCGCATTCTGCGTCAATGGCTTAGAGACGGGGAGAACGAGCCGGCGGGGGCAACCCGCCGGGATCCGTCTCCGGGCCGAACGCGCCATGGTGCACGCCGACGGGAAAATGCGCTATGGCCCTGCCGCTCGGCATCCGGCCGCGCCGCGACACATGGCGGACACTCGGCGCCGGCATGCCGCCGCCTCACGCTTCAGGACATGCGCTACTTCATCGACCACGATCAGGGCGACTCGATCCGCGGCTGGATCGTGCCGGACAATCCCCTCGCCATCAGCCGGGTCGTGGTCGCGGTCGACGGCCGACGCGTGGCCGAGGTCCCGGCCAGCGTCATCGACGAGGCGTTCAAGCGCAACGGCTGGCACGCCACCGGGCAATGCACCTTCGTGGTCAGCGAGGCCGAGGTGCCGGGCCTGTCCGAGATCCCGCGGCTCGAACTCTACGATGCCGACACCAACGTGCTGGTCTACCGCCGCATGCCGGTCGAGGGTCAGATCCGGCTGCGGACCATGCTGATCAACACCGGCATCGAGCCCGAGACCGTCCTCCAGACGGCGCTCTTCCCGTATTTCCAGCACTGCTACTTCGGCATCCACAAGCTGCCGGACGAGATCCTGAGCTGCGTCCTGGCCGGCCCGGCCGCCCCGTCGGCCTTCCTGTCGGGCGCCGTGACCATCCCGCGCTACGAGAACTTCATGACGCCGGACCTGATGGTCACGGCCATCCTGCTCCAGGAGCCGCAGATCGAGATGGCGGCCCGGATGCGCTGGCTGAAGGCCCGGGCCGCAGATGCGGCCGATCCGGCGCGCAGCTGGCGCCTGGGGCCGCTGGCCGAGGCCGCCGCCTTCGCGGACGGGTACGACTTCTCCGACGTGAAGAGCCTCAAGCGCTTCTTCCGGATGCTGCCCGAGCCCGCCTACCGGCTGCTCTACAATCCCCTGACCCGCCAGCTCGGGACCCGCATGCCGGACGACCGGCTGCATCCGGGCAACTCGATCGCGGCGATCGAGATTCTCGCCCGGGTCGGGATCGTCGGCCACAAGACCCGGTTCCCCGCCTTCGCGTCGACGCTGTTCGACCGCCTCGGGATCGACGCGCCGATCCCGACCCTGCCGCCGGTGCCGGCCGAGACGCTGGCGCTGGCCGAGCGCCTGAAGAGCGTCAAGGCGGTCGAGGACATGATCGTGTTCGACGTGGCCATGTCGGATGCCGTGAAGGCCTCGGTCGACAAGAGCTGGAGTTGATGGTGCGTTCGACCGGGCCGGCGGTGCCCGAATTCCGCCTCCCGACGGCGCAGGTCGCGGGGCTCTGGGGCAAGCGGCGCGCCCTCCCGGCGCGGGCGGGCTCCGACGGGTTGCGCGTCGCGCTGCCGGATCTCGCGGGCCGCTGGGTCGAGATCATCCTGTCCAACGACCCGGCCGAGGCCCGCGACACCCTCCCCGACATCAGCTTCGTCGGTCCCGACGGACGGGCGGGCACGCTGCTGCCGCAGGAGGCCCGGGGCGGCGGCGCCTTCGCGTGGATCGGCTGCCTGCCCGAGGACGTCGTCGAGCTGCGCGTCGCCGACCCGGCCGGGCGCGTCCCGGTCCGGCTGCGCCGGATCGCCGTGCGCCGCCTCGCCCGGCCGGTCCTGGCCGCCCGCGGGCTCCTGCGCGATCCCGGCCTGACCGTGCAGGCCTTCACTTGGCGGATCCTCGGCAAGAAGGTGCGCGCGCGGGGCTTCCTCGGCCGGGCGCTGCGCCACCGGCGCGTGAGCGGCTACGAGGCCTGGCTCGGGACCCACACCCTGCGCCGCGCGGAGCGGGACGGGATCGCCGCCGAGATCGCCGCCTGGACCGATCCGCCCCTGATCTCCGTGCTGATGCCGGTCCACGATCCGGACCCGAAGGTGCTGCGCGCGGCCCTGGCCTCGCTGCGGGCGCAGCTCTACCCCCACTGGGAACTGTGCGCCGTGGACGACGCCTCCACGCGCCCCGAGATCCCGCGGATCCTGAGCCGGGCGGCCGAGGCCGACCCGCGCATCCGCGTCCTCGCCCGGACGGAGAACGGCCACATCGCCCGGGCGACCAACGACGCGCTGGGCATGGCCCGGGGGGCGGTCTGCGCCTTCATGGACCACGACGACGCGCTCACCGAGGACGCCCTCTACGAGGTCGCCCGGGCGCTGCGCCGCGACCCGGGCCTCGTGCTGATCTACAGCGACGAGGACAAGATCGACGGGCGCGGCCGGCGATTCGACCCGCACTTCAAGTCCTGCTTCGACCGCGAGCTGCTCTACGCCCAGAACTACATCAACCACCTCACGGTCGTGCGCACCGAGGCGCTGCGCGCCGTCGGCGGCCTGCGCCCCGGCTTCGAGGGCAGTCAGGACCACGACCTGCTGCTGCGGCTGACCGACGGGCTCGACCCCGCCCGCATCCGCCACATCCCGCGGGTGCTCTATCACTGGCGCGCCGCGCAGGGCTCCGGGACCTTCTCGGACCGGGCGCTCGCCCGGGCGGAGGCCGCGCGCCTGCGCGCCCTGGAGGAGGTCGTGGCGCCCTGGGGCGGCCGCGCGGAGCGCGGTCCCGGCGGCTTCAACCGCCTGGTCCGGCCGCTGCCGGCGTCGCCGCCGCGGGTCTCCGCGATCATCCCGACCCGCGACCGGGCCGAGATCCTGTCGGTGACCCTCGACGGACTGCTCGGCGCGACCGACTACCCCGACATCGAGGTGATCATCGTCGACAACGACAGCCGCGAGCCGGAGACCGCCGCCCTGTTCGCCCGCTACCGGGACGATCCGCGGGTGCGCGTCGTGCCGGTGCCGGGGGCGTTCAATTTCTCGGATCTGTCGAATCGCGGCGCCGCCGCGGCCACCGGCGCGGTGCTCCTGTTCCTCAACAACGACATCGAGGTGCTCGAGCCCGGCTGGCTGGCCGAGCTGGTCCGCCACGCCGTGCGGCCGGAGATCGGGGCCGTCGGGGCCAAGCTCCTCTACCCGGACCACACGATCCAGCACGGCGGCATCGTCCTCGGGATCGGGGGCGTGGCCGGCCACAGCCATCTCGGCGTCGCGGACGCGGATCCGGGCTATTTCTGCCGCATGGTCATCGCCCACGAGGTCTCGGCGGTCACCGGCGCGTGCCTGGCCATGCGGGCGGACGTGTTCGCGGAGGTCGGCGGCTTCGACGCGCAGGCCCTGAAGGTCGCCTTCAACGACGTCGACCTCTGCCTGAAGATCCGCCGGTCCGGCTACCGGATCGTCTGGACCCCCTTCGCGAAATTGATTCATCACGAGTCGAAGAGCCGCGGGGCCGAGGACACGCCGGAGAAGCAGAAGCGCTTCGAGGGCGAGGTGCTGACCATGCTCGACCGCTGGGGCCCGGAGCTGCGTGCCGACCCCTATTACAACATCAACCTGTCACGGAATTCCGCCCATTACCGCGTGTGAGCGGTCCTCACCCGGTGGCGACACCGGTGGTCGCGGCCGCGCGGTGCTATGCATGCGTCAGTGGGTAAACTTGCGTCCGGAGCCGGTTGCGGTACCTCTGGACATGCCGCAAGAGGCAGTTCCGGCCAAGGCGTCCCCACGGGCGCGCGGCGAGGGCGACAATCAGAGATGAGTGCGAACACCCCTACGGTCGCGGGCCTGGAGCGCGACGCCCAGCAGGCGATGGGAGACCACAAGGTCCACCCCAACGAGATCGCTATCGGCGTGGTGATCGGACGCGCGTCCGAATACTTCGACTTCTTCGTGTTCGGCATCGCCTGCGTGCTGGTCTTCCCGAAGGTGTATTTCCCCTTCGTCGACCCGCTGAAGGGCACCCTCTACGCCTTCTCGATCTTCGCCCTCGCCTTCATCGCCCGGCCGCTCGGCACCGTGCTGTTCATGGCGATCGACCGGCGCCACGGCCGCAGCGTCAAGCTGACCACGGCCCTGTTCCTGCTCGGCGGGTCGACGGCGGCGGTGAGCTTCCTGCCGCGCTACGACAGCATCGGCATCTCGGCGGTCTACATCCTGGCCGGCCTGCGGATCCTGCAGGGCCTCGCCCTCGGCGGCGCCTGGGACGGCCTCGCCTCGCTGCTCGCCATGAACGCCCCGCGGGAGCGCCGCGGCTGGTACGCGATGATCCCGCAGCTCGGCGCGCCTTTGGGCTTCATGGTGGCGAGCGCCCTGTTCGCGTTCTTCATCGTCAATCTCGACGAGGCCGATTTCATCGACTGGGGCTGGCGCTTCCCGTTCTACTGCGCCTTCACCATCAACGTGGTCGCGCTGTTCGCCCGGCTGCGCCTCGTCGCCACCGACGAGTTCGCCCGGATGATGGACCTCGACCGGCTGCGCCCGGTCCCGGCCCTGGAGCTGTTCCGCCACCACGCCGGCGACGTGGTCCGCGGCGCCTTCGTGCCGCTCGCCGCCTTCGCGCTGTTCCACCTCGTGACGATCTTCCCGATCGCGTGGCTCGCGCTGAACAGCACGACCCGCTCGCCGGGCGAGTTCCTGATCGTGCAGTTCTCCGGCGCGATCGTGTGCGCCGGCGCGGTGGCGGCCTCGGGGCTGATCGCCGACCAGATCGGCCGCCGCAACTGCCTGATCATGAGCAGCTCGCTGATCGGCTTCTTCGCCGTCGGCAGCATCATCGCGCCGCTCCTGTTCGGCGAGAGCGCCATCGGCCAGACCATCTACGTCACGATCGGCTTCATGCTGCTCGGCCTCGCCTACGGCCAGACCGCGGGAGCGGTGAGCGCCCGCCTCGGCAACCGCTACCGCTACACCGGCGCGGCGCTGACCTCCGACTTCGCGTGGCTGATCGGGGCCGGTTTCGCGCCCCTGGTGGCCCTGTTCCTGTCGCAGCGCTACGGCCTGGCGATGATCGGCGTCTACCTCCTCTCCGGCGCGGTCTGCAGCCTCGTGGCCCTGTTCACCGACCGGTCGGAACTGCGCCAGATGTGAGTCGGCGGCCGGCGGCGCAGGCCGCCCGGCCCGCCCGTGAGCTGACTGGAACGCCGCCTCGCGCGGTACGGCAGAAGCGCCGCGGCAGCGGCATGGCAGAAGTGCCGCGGCAGCGGCCTGGGATGACGAGACGCGTGCTGTGACATCCACGATCCATCGACCGGACAGGACCGACACCGCGACCCGCCGAGGCGGTCGCGCTCGGCGCCTCCTGCCGCTCCTCGCCCTGCCGCTCCTGACCCTGCTCGGCGGCTGCAACTTCGTGGTCCTGCACCCGGCCGGCTACGTCGCCGAGCAGCAGCGCAACCTCGTGCTGGCGGCGACCGGGCTGATGCTCCTGATCATCGTCCCGGTGATCGCCTTCACGCTGATCTTCGCGTGGCGCTACCGCGCCAGCAACCAGGACGCGGTCTACGATCCCGAATGGCACCACTCGACGCAGCTCGAGGTGCTGATCTGGACGGCGCCGCTGATGATCATCATCGCCCTGGGCGCCCTCACGTGGATCGGGACCCACACCCTCGATCCGTTCCGGCCGCTCAGCAAGATCGACCCGAAGCGCGACGTCCCGGCCGGGACGGTGCCGCTCGAGGTCGAGGCCGTGGCCATGGATTGGAAGTGGCTGTTCCTCTACCCGCAATACGGGATCGCCACGGTCAACGAGCTGGCCGCGCCGGTGGACCGGCCGATCCGCTTCAAGATCACCGCCACCGACGTGATGAACACGTTCTACGTGCCTACGCTCGCCGGCATGGTCTACGCGATGCCGGGCATGCAGACCCAGCTCCACGCGGTGATCAACCGCGAGGGCGCCTACGAGGGCCGCTCGGCGCATTACAGCGGCGCCGGCTTCTCCAACATGTTCTTCAAGTTCCACGGCCTGACCACCGACAAGTTCGACCAGTGGATCGCCAAGGCCAAGGCCGAGGGCGGCGAGCTGACCCAGGAGGCCTACCTGAAGCTGGAGGAGCCGAGCGAGGCCGAGCCGGCGCGGTTCTACAAGTCCTACATGAAGGGCCTGTACGACCGGATCATCGGCATGTGCCCCCGGCCCGACCAGATGTGCGTCGGCGAGATGGCGAAGATCGACGCGCAGGGCGGCGCCACCGGCGCGGAGGCCGCGGAGAACTACGCGCGTCTCCGGTACGACAACCGCCTCGCCGAGCGCGGCGTCGAGGGGCCGGGCGCGACGGCGCCGGCCTCCGGGACCGCGCCGCACGGCCAGACGCAGCCGCAGGGCATGCAGCCGCGGCCCGACATGGGCAACCCGGACGTCCGGGGCCAGACGACGCCGCCCGACGCCACGGGCCAGGGCTCCGGCGGGGGTCGGAGCGGGGGCATCCAGATCGCCCCGAAGCAGCTGAACCAGTGAGGCCGCGCGTGCTGACAGCGGACTCCACACACACAACCGGCGGTCGCCGTCGAACCCACTGAACGGGCCGATCCCATGTTCGCAAACCTGGACCTACAGCAGCTGCTCGTCGGGCGATTCACGATCGAGCAGATCCCCTATCACGAGCCGATCCTGCAGGGGACGTTCGCCGGCGTGGCCGTCGTCGGCCTCACCGTGCTCGGCGTCATCACCTACTACCGCTTCTGGGGGCCGATGTGGCGTGACTGGATCACGTCGATCGACCACAAGAAGATCGGCATCATGTACTGCATCTTCGCGGGCATCATGCTGCTGCGCGGCTTCGCCGACGCGATCCTGATGCGCTCGCAGCAGGCGGTCGCGTTCGGCGACCAGCAGGGCTTCCTGCCGCCGCACCACTACGACCAGATCTTCACCGCCCACGGCATGATCATGATCTTCTTCGTGGCGATGCCGTTCGTCACGGGGCTCATGAACTTCGCCGTGCCGCTGCAGATCGGCGCCCGCGACGTCGCCTTCCCGTTCCTGAACAACTTCAGCTTCTGGATGACGGTCGCCGGCGGCATGCTGGTGATGGTCTCGCTCTTCGTCGGCGAGTTCTCCCGCGCCACCTGGCTGGCCTACCCGCCCCTCTCCGGGGCGGCGATGAGCCCGGGCGTGGGCGTCGACTACTACATCTGGGCCCTGCAGATCGCCGGCATCGGGACGCTGCTCTCAGGGATCAACCTGATCGCCACCATCGTGAAGATGCGGGCGCCCGGCATGACCATGATGAAGCTGCCGATCTTCGTCTGGTCGTCGCTGTGCACCAACATCCTGATCGTGGCCGCCTTCCCGATCCTCACGGCCGTTCTCGCGATGCTGTCGCTCGACCGCTACGTCGGCACGCACTTCTTCACGAACGACCTCGGCGGCAACGCCATGCTGTACTTCAACCTGATCTGGATCTGGGGTCACCCGGAGGTCTACATCCTGATCCTGCCGGCGTTCGGCGTGTTCTCGGAGATCACCTCGACCTTCTGCGGCAAGCGCCTGTTCGGCTACACCTCGATGGTCTACGCGCTGGTGGTGATCACCATCCTCGCCTACCTCGTGTGGCTGCACCACTTCTTCACGATGGGCTCGGGCGCGGACGTGAACTCGTTCTTCGGGATCACGACCATGATCATCTCGATCCCGACGGGCGCGAAGATCTTCAACTGGATGTTCACGATGTACCGCGGCCGGATCCGGTTCGAGGTGCCGATGCTGTGGGTGGTGGCGTTCATCGTCACCTTCGTGATCGGCGGCATGACCGGCGTCCTGCTCGCTGTGCCCCCGGCGGACTTCGTCCTGCACAACTCGCTGTTCCTGATCGCGCACTTCCACAACGTGATCATCGGCGGCGTGCTGTTCGGCATGTTCGCCGGCGTGACCTTCTGGTTCCCCAAGGCCTTCGGCTTCAAGCTCGACGAGTTCTGGGGGAAGATGGCCCTCGTGTTCTGGGTGACCGGGTTCTACGTCGCCTTCATGCCGCTCTACGTGCTCGGCCTGATGGGCGTGACCCGGCGCATGCAGCACTTCGACGACCCGTCGCTGCAGATCTGGTTCGTGATCGCGGCCTTCGGCGCGGCGCTGATCGCCTGCGGCATCGCCTCGCAGATCATCATGTTCGTGGTCTCGATCCGGAACCGCGACAAGCTGCGCGACCTCAGCGGCGACCCGTGGGGCGGCCGGACGCTGGAATGGTCCACCTCCTCGCCGCCGCCGGACTACAACTTCGCCTTCACGCCGGTGGTCCACGATTCCGACGCGTGGTGGGACATGAAGAACCGCGGCTTCGACCGCCCGCTCAAGGGCTACCGGCCGATCCACATGCCCAAGAACACCGCGGCCGGCGCGATCCTGGCGGCGCTGAACTTCACCTTCGGCATCGCCATGGTCTGGTACGTCTGGTGGCTGGCGATCCTCAGCTTCGTGGCGATCTTCGTCGTGGCGATCGCCCACACCTTTAATTACAATCGCGACTACTACATTCCCGCCGACGTCGTCAGTCGGACGGAAGGTCAGCGGACGCGCGAACTGGAGATGGCGTGATCCGATGATGCACGCGGAGACTGCACCCCCCGGCGCCGCGGCGCCGGTCTTCTACCAGACCGACGAGGAGGGCCATCATTCCGAGGGCTCGACCATGCTCGGGTTCTGGCTCTACCTGATGAGCGACTGCCTCATCTTCGCGACCCTGTTCGCGACCTACGGGGTCCTCGGGCGCAGCTACGCGGCCGGCCCCACCCCGAAGGAGCTGTTCGACCTGCCGGGCATCGCGGTGAACACCGCCATGCTGCTGTTCTCGTCCATCACCTACGGCTTCGCCATGCTGGAGATGGACCGGGATCGGGTGAAGCAGACGCAGATCTGGCTCGCCATCACCGGCCTGTTCGGCGTCGCCTTCGTGGCCCTGGAGATCCGCGAGTTCGTCCACCTGTTCCACGAGGGCGCGCCGCCCTGGCGCAGCGCGTTCCTGTCCTCGTTCTACACCCTGGTCGGGACGCACGGCCTGCACGTCTCGATGGGCATCCTGTGGCTCGTCGTGCTGATGGTGCAGGTCAGCAAGCGCGGCCTGATCGTCGAGAACAAGCGCCGGCTGATGTGCCTGTCGATGTTCTGGCACTTCCTCGACCTGATCTGGATCGGCGTCTTCACCGTCGTCTACCTGATGGGAGTGCTCGAATGAGCGCCGACGCACACCACCTCACCGGCCACGGTCAGGACACGCACGACCCCCACGCCCACAGCGAGGGCGGGCACGGCACCTTCCAGAGCTACATGACGGGCTTCGTCCTGTCGGTGATCCTGACGGTGATCCCGTTCTGGCTGGTGATGGGCAACGTGCTCGACAACAGCCTCGTCACCACCCTGGTGATCCTGGCGCTCGGCGGCGTCCAGATGGTCGTGCACGTCATCTACTTCCTGCACATGAGCACGAAGTCGGAGGGCGGCTGGACCTTCATGGCGCTGATCTTCACCATCACGCTGGTGGTGATCATGCTCGCCGGCTCGGTGTGGGTCATGTACCACCTCAACCACAACATGATGCCGATGGATGCCCACGACGTCATGAAGAACGCCCGCTGAGCGCGCGTTCGGTTTCGAGACCCGCGGGGTCGGGAGGGGGGTCCGATCCGGGCCCCTCCCCGGCCCCGCTCTCGTTGCTGCGGCGCGCCGTGTTCGGCGCCGGCGCGGGCCTCGTCTTCCTGGTGCTGCTGGGGCTCGGGACCTGGCAGGTGGAGCGGCGGGCCTGGAAGCTCGACCTGATCGCCCGGGTCGATGCCCGGGTCCACGCGCCGCCCGTACCGGCGCCCGGCGCCGCCGCGTGGCCGCGCGTCGGCTCCGACGACGCCTACCGGCATGTCCGGCTCTCCGGCACCTTCCTGCACGATCGCGAGACCCTGGTTCAGGCCGTCACCGAGCTGGGCGGCGGCTTCTGGGTGCTGACGCCCCTGCGGCGGCCGGACGGGACCGTCGTGCTGGTCAATCGCGGCTTCGTGCCCGGCGACCGGCGGGACCCGGCGACCCGGGCGGCCGGGCAGGTCGCGGGCGAGACCACGGTGACCGGCCTCCTGCGGCTGACCGAGCCCGGGGGGGCGTTCCTGCGCGCCAACGATCCGAAGGACGGCCGCTGGTATTCCCGCGACGTGGCGGCGATCGCCGCCGCCCGGGACCTGACCGATGTCGCCCCCTACTTCGTGGACGCGGACGCGACACCCAATCCGGGCGGCCTGCCGGTGGGCGGCCTGACGGTGATCGCCTTCCCCAACAACCACCTCGTCTACGCGATCACGTGGTACGGGATGGCGCTGATGCTCGCCGGCGCCGTGATCTACCTTCTGCGGCGCGGCCCGGGGGACCGGGACGCCGAGGCCCGCTGAGGCCCGCTGAGGCCTGCTGGGGCGCCGGCGCCGCGCGGCCTCCGCGCGAGGCTTGACCGATAGGGGAGTAGCCCGCTCCGAGCGGGTCCCTATAATGGCGTGACAAACGCCACAACGAGTCAACGCCATGACCTCCCGCATCCCGAACTTCGCCGAAGTCCCGTTCTCAGGCGAATCGCTCGCGGTGGCGGCCCCGGCGCTCGGCGAGCCCTGGATGACGCCGGAGGGCATCCCGGTGAAGGGACGCTACGGGCCGGAGGACCGGGAGGGCATCGAGTTCCTCGACACCTATCCGGGGATCGCGCCGTTCCTGCGCGGCCCCTACCCGACCATGTACGTCACCCAGCCCTGGACGATCCGGCAATATGCCGGCTTCTCCACGGCCGAGGATTCGAACGCCTTCTACCGCCGCAACCTCGCGGCCGGGCAGAAGGGCCTGTCGGTCGCCTTCGACCTCGCCACCCACCGCGGCTACGATTCCGACCATCCCCGCGTCTCGGGCGATGTCGGCATGGCGGGCGTGGCGATCGACTCGATCTACGACATGCGCACGCTGTTCTCCGGCATCCCGCTGGACGAGATGACCGTGTCGATGACGATGAACGGCGCCGTGCTGCCGATCCTCGCCCTCTACATCGTGGCCGCCGAGGAGCAGGGCGTGCCGCCGCAGAAGCTCGCGGGCACGATCCAGAACGACATCCTCAAGGAGTTCATGGTCCGCAACACCTACATCTATCCCCCCAAGGGATCGATGCGGATCATCTCGGACATCTTCGCCTACACGTCGAAGAACATGCCGAAGTTCAACTCGATCTCGATCTCCGGCTACCACATGCAGGAGGCCGGCGCCACGAACGACCTGGAGCTCGCCTACACGCTCGCCGACGGCGTCGAGTACATCAAGGCCGGGCTGGCGGCCGGGCTGACCATCGACCAGTTCGCCCCGCGCCTGTCGTTCTTCTGGGCGATCTCGACCAACTTCTTCATGGAGGTCGCCAAGATGCGGGCCGCGCGCCTGATCTGGGCGAAGCTCGTGAAGGGGTTCGATCCGAAGTCGGAGAAGTCGCTCGCCCTGCGCACCCACTCGCAGACGTCGGGCTGGTCGCTCACCGCCCAGGACGTGTTCAACAACGTCACCCGCACCAACATCGAGGCGATGGCGGCGACGCAGGGCGGCACGCAGTCGCTCCACACCAACGCGCTGGACGAGGCGCTGGCGCTGCCGACCGATTTCTCGGCCCGGATCGCCCGCAACACCCAGCTGTTCCTCCAGCAGGAGAGCGGCACCACCCGGATCGTCGATCCCTGGGGCGGCTCCTACTATGTGGAGAAGCTCACCGCCGACATGGTCGCCCGGGCCTGGGAGCACATCCGCGAGGTCGACGGGCTCGGTGGCATGGCCAAGGCGATCGAGGCCGGCATCCCGAAGCTGCGCATCGAGGAGGCCGCGGCCCGGGCGCAGGCGCGGATCGATTCCGGCCGCCAGACCATCGTGGGCGTGAACAAGTTCCGGGCCGACGACGAGATGGCGATCGAGCTGCTGCGGGTGGACAACGGCAACGTCCGCCGGCTCCAGATCGACAAGCTCAAGCGCCTGCGCGCCGAGCGCGACGAGGCGACGGTCGCGGACCGGCTCGACGCGCTCACGAAGGCCGCCGACGGCACCGGCAACCTGCTCGAACTCGCCGTCGACGCGGCCCGCGCCAAGGCGACGGTGGGCGAGATTTCCGAGGCCCTGGAGAAGGCCTGGGGCCGGCACCGCGCCGAGATCCGCTCGATCTCCGGCGTCTACAAGCGCGAGGTGGGGGGCATGTCGCCAGTGGTCGAGGAAGTCCGGGCGCTGGTCGAGGCGTTCGAGGAGAACGACGGCCGCCGGCCGCGCATCCTGGTCGCCAAGATGGGCCAGGACGGTCACGACCGCGGCCAGAAGGTGATCGCCTCGGCCTTCGCGGATCTCGGCTTCGACGTGGATATCGGGCCGCTCTTCGCCACGCCGGCGGAGGCCGCCCGGCAGGCGGTGGAGAACGACGTCCACATCGTCGGCGTCTCGTCGCTGGCGGCCGGCCACCTGACGCTGGTGCCGGAGCTGAAGGCGGCGCTCACCGAGCAGGGCCGCGACGACGTGATGATCGCCATCGGCGGCGTCATCCCGCCGGGCGACTACGAGGCGCTGACGGCGGCCGGCGCGGCGGCGATCTTCCCGCCCGGCACGGTGATCGCCGAGGCCGCCGCCAAGCTGATCCGCGCGCTGAACGAGCGGCTGGGCTACGCGGCCCGGCAGGCGGCGGAGTAGGGCGAGCCTCCCGCGGCGGCCGGGCTGGCCGCCGCGGACCTCATTGCCGAGGCGCCTCAGTTCAGCGCCTGCGGGTCCGCCTCCGTGAGGAACGCCCCGACGGCGTGGAGGAACTGCATGCGGTTCTTCTCCATCATCACCGTGTGGGTGCCCTCCCCCAGCTCGACGAAGCGCTTGTAGGGGGCGTGGGTGAGCTTGGCGAAGTATTCCTGAGCCTGGTAGCTCGGCAGGTCGGCGTCCCACTCGGCGTGGATGATCAGCACCGGCACGCGGATCTCGCCCGGGTCGTAGAGCGGCTTGCCGGCCGCCCAGTAGGCGTCCTTGTCGGCGACCGTGCCGTTCGGCGCGCGCAGGACCGGCGGCGACCGCTTCGCGCCGGCCGCGTCGGTCGCGAAGGTCGCGTCGGCCCACTGGTCGAACCAGCCCGCCGGGATCAGGTCGGCCTTCTTGTCCTCGGGCACCCCGGTCAGCTAGCGGGCCCGGGCGCTGTCCTGGCTGACGGTGCGGTAGGCCCCGACCTTGCCACCGCCGCCGATCAGGCCCGGCGTGCGCGCGAGCCATTGCGGCGCGTAGAGGACGAGGCGGTTGACGCTGTCGTTGTGGGTGCTGGTGTAGAGCCCCATGGTGGAGGTCCCCCAGGACCAGCCCATCAGGTCGATCTTCTCGACGCCGCGCCGCTTCTTGATGAAGTCGACGACCTGCCCCACCACCTTGGCGGCGTCGGGCGTGCGCATCAGCGGCGGGTTGTCGTCCGGCGGCGCGTCCATGGCGGCCGGGCGCCCCGACAGGCCGTAGCCCGGCAGGTCCACGCAGTAGACGTCGAAGCCGAGGCCCGCGAGGTAGTCCATGGCCGACATCCCGCCGAGCGGCAGGTCGAAGGCCGTGGAGGACGGGTAGGTCGAGCCGTGCACGTAGAGCAGGATCCGGTCGCCCGGGAACGTGTCGGTGCCGGCCGGGCGCTTGTTGCGCACGTAGATGTCCACGCCCGGCTCGCTCCAGGGCAGGCGGAACTCTTCCGTGGCCAGCCGGGCCGCGGGAGCCGCGACGGCAGGGGCCGCCGCGGCCGCGACCGCCGCCCCGGCGGCGAGCGCCCCGACCAGCTCGCGCCGGGCCAGGCCCCCGCCCGGTCGTGCCCCGTTCGGATCTGTCCGCATCGGTCTGTCCGCCATGGTTTCCTCCGGTCCGCCTTGTCCGGCGGCTCGGGCGATTGAACCGGCGGGTGCCGGCGGGCGCAACGCTCCGGAGCGGCCGGCGGCGGACAGGCGGCGGGTTCCGTCGCCCGATCCGGCGAAACCGCGTGATAAAAGCCCGGCCCTGTCGCCGGGGCTGGTGACGCCGCGCCTCCGCGCGGGCATTGAGGCGGGATAGCCCGGGAGACGCCCGCTTATGACGACCCCGACGACCGTCGCGACCACGCCCTTCCCCGACCAGAAGCCGGGCACCTCCGGCCTGCGCAAGAAGGTGCCGGTGTTCCGGCAGCCGAACTACGTCGAGAACTTCGTCCAGGCGATCTTCGACACCCTGCCCGGCAGGGCGGGCGCCACCCTGGTGCTGGGCGGCGACGGCCGGTTCCTCAACCGCGAGGTGGTGCAGAAGACGCTGCGACTGGCCGCCGGAAACGGCTTCGGCCGGGTCCTGGTCGGGCAGGGCGGCCTTCTCTCGACGCCGGCCGCCTCCTGCGTGATCCGGAAGGCCAAGGCGCTCGGCGGCATCGTCCTCTCGGCGAGTCACAACCCGGGCGGCCCGGAGGGCGATTTCGGCATCAAGTTCAACGCCGCCAACGGCGGCCCGGCACCGGAATCCGTCACCGACGCGATCTTCGCGCGGGCCAAGGCGCTGACAGAGTACCGCCTCGTCGAGGCCCCGGACCTCGACCTCGACACGCTCGGCGACACCCGCCTCGGCGCCATGACGGTCACGGTGATCGACCCGGTGGCCGATTACGCCGAGCTGATGCGCACGCTCATCGACTTCGACGCGGTGTCGCGGCTGTTCGCCTCCGGCTTCCGCATGCGCTTCGACGCCATGAGCGCGGTGACGGGGCCGTACGCGACGGCGATCCTCGAAGGGATGCTCGGCGCCCCCGCGGGCACCGTGGTGAACGCGACTCCGAAAGAGGATTTCGGCGGCCACCACCCGGACCCGAACCCGGTCCACTGCCACGACCTGTTCGACCTGATGCAGGGCCCGGACGCGCCGGATTTCGGCGCCGCCTCGGACGGCGACGGCGACCGCAACATGATCGTGGCCCCGGGCCTGTTCGTGACGCCGAGCGACAGCCTCGCCCTGCTCGCCGCCCACGCCCACCGGGCGCCGGGCTACGCCGGCGGGCTCGCCGGTGTCGCGCGGTCCATGCCCACGAGCCGCGCCGCCGACCGGGTCGCCGCCGCCCTCGGCATCGAGGCCTACGAGACACCCACCGGCTGGAAGTTCTTCGGAAACCTGCTGGACGCGGGCCTCATCACCCTGTGCGGCGAGGAGAGCGCCGGCACCGGCTCGAACCACGTGCGCGAGAAGGACGGGCTCTGGGCGGTGCTGCTCTGGCTCAACATCCTGGCCGCCACCGGCGAGCGCGCCGACGCGCTGGTGCGGGCGCATTGGCGCGCCTACGGGCGCGACTACTACGCCCGCCACGATTACGAGGAGGTCGATTCCGACGCCGCCAACGGCCTGATGGACGCGCTCCGCGAGAAGCTCGCCGGGCTGCCGGGCACGCGGATCGGCGACCTCACGGTGTCGACGGCCGACGAGTTCGCCTACCGCGACCCGGTCGACGGCTCGCTCACCGAGCGCCAGGGCATCCGGATCGGCTTCGCCGAGGACGCGCGGGCGGTGTTCCGGCTCTCGGGCACCGGCACCGCCGGCGCGACGCTGCGGGTCTACCTGGAGCGCTACGAGAACGCGCCGGACCGGCTCGACTTGGCCGTGGCCGAGGTGCTGGCCCCGGTGGCCGCCGCAGCCCGCGCGATCGCCGAGATCGCGCCGCGCACCGGAAGGCCTGAGCCGAGCGTGGTGACCTGAGGGGAGCCGGGAGACGTCCCGTCTCTGCGCGGGGAGCGAAGCGACCCAGAGGCGCCACGCTCGACGGCGGCGCGCGACTCCGGGTCGCTTCGCTGCGCGCGCGATGGCGGCAGGGCCGGCGCCGATTTCCTCAAACCAGGTCCTTCACCATGTGCATGGTGACGTCGTCGTCGCGGGTCCGGCCCGGTCCGTCGTAGAGCTCCTCCCGCTCCACCCGGTAGCCGAGTGCCCCGTAGAGGCGCAGGTTCGCCGTGTACTTCTTGTTAGTGTAGAGGCGCAGTCGCGTCAGCCCGGCCTCGCCCGCGACCGCGTCGGCGCGTCCCATCAGCCGGCTGCCGAAGCCCCGGCCCTGGAAGGCCGGATGCACCGCGACGTTGACGACCAGAAGGTGATCGGCCTCGGTCCGCGTCTCGATCAGGCCGGCGAGATCCGGGCCGGCCACCAGCAGGTCGAAGCGGTGGTCCCGCAGAGCCTGCGCGTAGTCCGCCCGCATGGGGATCGGCAGGCGGCCGATCACCGGGATCCACTTCGTGTAGGCCGCCTCCACCAGCGCCCGGATCGCGTCCGCGTCCGCGGGCGCACCGCGCCGGAGCGCGACTGCCTCGTTCATCTGACCTCTCACGGTTGACCGCGGCGCGTCCGTCCCCTAAAGACCCGCCCGTCGATGGGGCTCCGCACGGGGCCCCGTCGCGTTTTCACGCGCACCCGTGGGCGGGATCCTCCCGCCCTGTCGTCCCGGACCGCGAAGGGCCGGGAAAAGGAGGGCGCGTTCCTCATTCTCGTCACGAGAGGACGCGGAAGATATGTCGAAGCGGATTCAGGCGAAGCACAAGCTCGACCGCCGCATGGGCCAGAACATCTGGGGCCGCCCGAAGAGCCCCGTCAACCGCCGCGAGTACGGCCCCGGCCAGCACGGCCAGCGCCGCAAGGGCAAGATGAGCGACTTCGGCACGCAGCTGCGCGCCAAGCAGAAGCTCAAGGGCTACTACGGCAACATCACCGAGAAGCAGTTCCGCCGCTACTACGCCGAGGCGATCCGCCTGCGCGGCGATTCCGGCGAGAACCTCGTCGGCCTGCTCGAGCGCCGCCTCGACGCCGTGGTCTACCGGGCGAAGTTCGTCGCCACCCCGTTCGCCGCGCGCCAGTTCGTCAACCACGGGCACGTCAAGGTGAACGGCGTCCGCGTCAACATCCCGAGCTACCAAGTGAAGGCCGGCGACCTCATCGAGGTCAAGGAGTCGTCCCGTCAGCTGGAGATCGTCATCGTGGCGACCCAGCTCTCCGAGCGCGACGTGCCGGACTACATCGAGGCCGACCACGCCAAGATGACCGCCCGCGTCACCCGCATCCCCAGCCTGTCCGAGGTGCCCTACCCGGTGCAGATGGAGCCGAACCTCGTCATCGAGTTCTACTCCCGCTGATCCTGTCGCCCCGGCGACCGATGGAGGGGCTGCCCGTTCGGGCGGCCCCTTCGCGTTTCGATACCTCAGTCCCGAAGGCCGGCCTCCGGCACCCGGGACGGGGCGCGGGCCTCAGCAGCCGTGGCAGATCGAGCCCATCGTGTGCCGCATCTTGCTGTCCCAGGCCTTCGAGCGGGCCTCAGCGGCCTTCTGAGCCTTGATCATCTCGGCCTGGCTCACGGGCTGCGGCAGTCCGGTGGCCGCGGCGTTGCCCGTCGGCTTGGTCTGGCTCATGGGGGTCACCCGGCGGCCGCCCACGATGGGGCCGGCCGGGGCGGCGGGGCCTGGGCCTGCGCCCGGAGCCGGGCTCTGGGCCAGCGCCGGCGTCGCCCCGAGCAGGAGGCCGAGAAGCAGCGCGGGACGAAGAATTGCCATGGACGTGATCTCCCCGGCGGAGGATCCTGTGCCGGCCCCGCCTCATCTGGCGGCGATCCTACCCGATCACACCTTTAAAATCATGCCGACGGCAGATCCCCGGTGAGCGCCGGTCCGCCCCTGAACCGCCGGGAGGCCGTCGCCGCGGCCCTGGCCCGCCTCGCCCCGCGCCTGCCGGATTTCGAGGCCGAGGCCGCCCTCGACCGGGCGCTGGCGAGCCCCGGCCTCCGCCGGGCCGCCCCCGAGACGGCGGCCCGCCTCGCCCTCGTGGCCTACGCGCGCCACGTCTTCACGGATTACGACGAACTCCTCGCGGAAGGCTACGACCGGGACAGCGCCCGGCACTTCGTCCTCGAAGACCTCAACGCCGCGCTCGCCGCCTGGGGCGCCGCGCCGGTCCCCGAGGACGAGCCCGGCGCGCCCGGGGCCGATCCGCGCTGAGGCGGTCGCGCCGGGCTCCGCCATGCTGTAGGAGACCGGCCCGGGGCCGCCCCGCGGCCCGTTCCGGTGCCGCTCGTGGAGATTGGCAGAAGACCATGAAGATCAGCGCGCGCAACGTTCTCAAGGGTACGGTCGTCTCGGTGGAGAAGGGGGCGACCACCTCCCACGTGAGGATCGAGATCAGCCCCGGCCAGGTGGTCACCGCCTCGATCACCAACGAGGCCGTCGAGGCCCTCAAGCTCGTCGCCGGCGGTCCCGCCTACGCGGTGATCAAGGCCTCCGACGTCATGGTCGCCGTCGACTGACGACGGCTCGCGCGCCGCCCTCCTGGACGGAGGGCGGCGCCCATTCACCACGCTCCGGGCCCGGGCGGGGGCCGGCCGCCTTCGCGCCGCCGCCGCCGCCGGATAGGATGAGCCCGGACCAAGGAGTTCCGCGCGTGCAGAAGACCGTGCTCGGCATCGAGACCACCTGCGATGAGACCGCCGCCGCGGTGGTGTCGGTCGACGAGGAGGGTGGCGCTCAGATCCGCGCCAACGAGGTGCTCAGTCAGATCGCCGAGCACGCGGCCTACGGCGGCGTCGTGCCGGAGATCGCCGCCCGCGCCCATGTCGAGGTGCTCGACCGGCTGATCGCCCGCGCCCTCGACCGGGCCGGGACCGGCTTCCGGGACCTCGACGGCATCGCGGTGGCGGCCGGGCCCGGGCTGATCGGCGGCGTGCTGGTCGGCCTCGTCACCGCCAAGACCCTGGCGCTCGTGACCCGCAAGCCCCTGCTCGCCGTCAACCACCTGGAGGCCCACGCCCTCACGGCGCGGCTCACCGACGGCATCGCCTTCCCCTACCTGCTGCTCCTGGTCTCGGGCGGCCACACCCAGCTCGTCGCCGTGCGCGGCGTCGGCGACTACGTGCGCCTCGGCTCCACCGTCGACGACGCCATCGGCGAGGCCTTCGACAAGGTCGCCAAGCTCCTGGGCCTCGGCTATCCCGGCGGCCCCGAGGTCGAGCGCGTGGCCGAGGCCGGCGATCCCGAGCGCTTCGCCCTGCCCCGGCCGATGCTCGGCCGCCGCGAGGCCGACTTCTCCCTCTCGGGCCTCAAGACCGCCGTGCGGATCGAGGCCGAGCGGATCGCCCCGCTGGCCGAGCGCGACGTCGCCGATCTCTGCGCGAGCTTCCAGGCCGCCGTGGTCGACGTGGTGGTGGACCGCGCCCGGGTCGCCCTGCGCGCCTTCTCGGACGTCGCCGGACGCCCGACCGCCCTGGTGGCGGCGGGGGGCGTGGCGGCCAACGGCGCCGTCCGGCGGGCGCTCGCGTCCCTGGCGGGCGAGGCGGGCCTGAGCTTCGTGGCCCCGCCCCTGCCCCTCTGCGGCGACAACGGCGCGATGATCGCCTGGGCCGGGCTGGAGCGCCTGCGCCTCGGGCTGGTGGACGACCTCACCGCCCCGGCGCGGCCCCGCTGGCCGCTGGCGGCCGCCCCGGCCCGCGCGGCGGTCCCGGCCGGATGAGCGCGGCGGACCGGCGCGCCCACTGGCGGGACCTGGTGGAGCGCCGCCTGCCCGGGGCCGCCCGGCCGGGCTGGCCGGTGCGGCTCGACCATTGCTTCGCCCGCATCCTCCTGGACCACGCCTGCGGCGGCGCCTGGCGCGACCATGTCCGCCCGCCCGCCCACGCCACCATGCCCCTCGCGCAGCTGGAGCTGGCGATCGCGCTCGGCGAGGCGGTGCTCGCGGGGCGCGCGGATCTCGCCCTCCTCAACCGCCGCTCGCTCGCGTGGCGCGGCAAGATCGCCCTGGCGCCGGTGCCAGCGGCTCTCCGCGACGGCGACCTGACCCTGCGCCGCTGGCGCCCGGAGGACGCGGCGCCGTTCGCGGCGCTCAACGCCGATCCGGCGGTGATGGCCCACTGTCCCCGGACCCGGACCGCGACGGAGAGCGAGGCCGAGGCCGGCCTCCTCGACCGCCGCTTCGTGGCGGACGGGTTCGGCCCCTGGGCCCTGGAACACGCGGGCCGGTTCGTCGGCTTCGCCGGCGCGATGCGGATCCTGCGGCCCCTGCCCTTCCCCGGCGGCGACCGGCCCGGTTCGACGGTCGAGCTGGCCTGGCGCCTCGCGCGGGACTCCTGGGGCCGCGGCCTCGCCACGCGCGCCGCGCGGCTCGCCCGCGCCGACCTCGCGGAGCGCTGCGGGATCCGCAGCGTCGTGGCCTTCACGGCGGCCGGCAACGGCCGCTCCCGCGCCGTGATGGAGCGTCTCGGCATGCGCGTGGCGGGGACATTCCCGCATCCGGCGGTGCCGGAGGGGCCGCTGCGCGACCACGTGCTCTACCGGCTGGACTGCGCCGACAGGGAGGAAGCGGCATGAGCGCCGAGACCCCGATCAACGTCGTCGGCGGCGGGGCCTGGGGCACGGCGCTGGCCAACGCCGCCGCCGGGGCCGGCCATCCCGTCACCCTCTGGCTGCGCGACGCGGGGGCCGCCGCCGCCCTGCAGGCCCAGCGGGAGAACCCGCGCTACCTGCCGGGCGTGCCGCTCCACCCGGCGATCCGGGCGACGGGCGAGGCCGCCGACCTCGCCCGTGCCCGGGCGACGCTCCTGGTCGTGCCCGCCCAGACCGTGCGCGGCGTGCTGGAATCCCTGCGCGGACCCCTGGCGACGGCCGGGCCGGTCATCCTCTGCGCCAAGGGGATCGAGCGCGGCAGCGACAGCTTCCTCAGCGCGGTGGCCGAGCAGGTCCTGCCGCCGGGGACGCCCGTGGCGGTCCTGTCCGGCCCGAGCTTCGCGATCGACGTCGCCCGCGGCCTGCCCACGGCCGTGACCCTGGCGGCGGCCGATGCCGGCCGCGCCGCCGCCCTGAGCGCGCTGCTGTCGGGACCGAGCTTCCGCCTCTACCACACCGACGACGTGCGCGGCGTCGAGATCGGCGGCGCCGGCAAGAACGTGCTCGCCATCGCCTGCGGGATCGTGGCCGGGCGCGGGCTCGGCGAGAGCGCCCGGGCGGCGCTGATCGCCCGGGCCTTCGCCGAGCTGATGCGCTTCGCCCGCACCTTCGGGGGCCGGCCCGAGACGCTGATGGGGCTCTCCGGCCTCGGCGACCTCGTGCTCACCGCCTCCTCGCCGCAATCGCGCAACTTCGCCTTCGGCCAGCGCCTCGGCGCCGGGGCGAGCCCGGCCGAGGCCGCGGGCGGCAAGCTCGCCGAGGGGGCGTTCACGGCCGCGGCGCTGGCCGGGCTGGCCGCCGCCAGGGGCATCGAGATGCCGGTGGCGGCGGCCGTCGCCGCCATCGTGGCGGGCACCGCCAGCGTCGACGACGTGATCGCCGGCCTGCTGGCCCGCCCGCTGCGCGGGGAGACCGACTGAGCGCCGGCCCCGCCCCGCAACCCGCGTCACGCCACCGAGGTCGCCGGCACAGCGCGGCCTTGTCCTTGTCCTTGTCCTTGGCCGTGGCCGTGGGTGTGGGCCGCGAAGCGCGCGATCGGCGCCGGCCGACCCAGCAGGTAGCCCTGGGCGAGGTGGCACTGCTCGCCGGCCAGGAAGGACAGCTCCTCGGCGGTCTCCACGCCCTCCGCCACCACGGCGAGCCCGAGGCCGCGCCCCAGCCCCAGGACGGAGCGCACGATCGCGGCCCCCTGCGGGTTGCTGTGGACCGCCCTGATGAACGAGCCGTCGATCTTGATCCGGTCGAACGGGAAGGCGCGCAGGTTCGACAGCGACGAGTAGCCGGTGCCGAAATCGTCCATGGCGATCCGCACGCCGAGGGCCTTGAGCTGGCGCAGGGTGAGGAGCGCCCGGGCCGGATCCCGGATCAGCGCGGTCTCGGTGATCTCGATCTCCAGGCGCTCCGCCCGCAATCCGGATTCGTACAGGGTCCCGTGGACGAACGGGACGAAGTGCGGGTTGTGGAGCTGCACCGCCGAGACGTTGACGGCGATCGCCAGCGGGTTCGGCCAGCCGGCCGCCGCCCGGCAGGCCTCCCGCAGAACCCAGGCGCCGATCTCGAGGATCGCCCCGGTCTCCTCGGCGATCGGGACGAACACGGCCGGTGAGATGCCGCCCCTGGCCGGATGGTGCCAGCGCAGCAGCGCCTCGAAGCCCGTGACCGTGCCGGACTCGATCTGGCTCTGCGGCTGGTAGACGAGCTCCAGCTCGCCCCGCGCCACCGCGTGGCGGAGGTCGTGCTCGAGCTGGCGCCTGTCGCGGATCTCGGCGCCCATGCTGGCGTCGTAGCGCCGGCAGGTGCCGCGCCCCTCGCTCTTGGCCCGGTAGAGGGCGGCGTCGGCGTGGCTCAGGAGCGCGCGCAGGTCCGCGGCGTCGTCGGGATAGACCGCGATGCCGATGCTGGTGGCGATCACCGGGCCGGAGGCGGCCGGCACCGCCGCCAGGGTGGCGAGGATCCGCTCGGCCAGCCGCTCCGCCTGTCCCTCCGCCTGCGGCGTCAGGATGGCGAACTCGTCGCCGCCGAGCCGCGCCATCAGCTGCTCGGGATCGAGGAGACCGCCGACCCGCAGCGCGAGGTCGCGCAGCATCGCGTCGCCGGCGGCGTGCCCGAACAGGTCGTTGACCTCCTTGAACCGGTCGAGGTCCAGGCACAGCACCGCGAGCCGGCCGCCCTGGGCGTCCGCGGCGCGCATCGCGCGCTCGAGCCGGGCGTGGAAGCTCGTGCGGTTGGCGAGGCCGGTGAGCGCGTCGTGGTGGGCGAGGTAGTGGATCTCGCTCTCGGCCCGGCGCCGCGCGCGCAGGTCGCGCACCGCCACGGCGTGGTGCGGCAGGCGCCCGTACTCGGCGACCGGGCGCATGATCACCTCGACGGGAATGGGGGCGCCCGCCGCCGGGACGAGTTCGGTCTCCAGGGGCTGGTCGGCCGTCCCTGAGCCGGGCACGAGGTCCGGCAGGTAGGCGCTGAGGCTCCGGCCCGTCAGGACGGCCGCCTCCAGGCCCGCGAGCCGGGCGAAGGCCTCGTTGGCGCTGACGATCTCGCCGCCGCGGCAGACGACGAGGCCCTCCACGGCCGCGTTGGCGAGGCTGCGCAGGCGCTCGCGCTCGAGATCGGCGCGGCGGCGCTCGCGCAGGTCGACCACGAGGGCGGCGCCGGCGAGCAGCAGGATCAGGCAGCTCGCCACCGCCACGGCCGCGGCGAGCCACCCGCTCCGGATCGCGCCCGAGGGGATCGCCACGGTGGGGTCGGGATGCAGGGTCACCGCGCCCATGCCGGCGAAGTGGTGGCCGCAGATCGCCAGGATCAGCAGCGCGGCGCCGCCGTACCGACCCCGGAACGTGGTGGCCGACAGGCCGACCACCAGGGCGGCGGCGCCGAGCCCCGCCCCGAGGCCGACCGAGACCACGACCAGCGCGGGGGTCCAGGCGAGGTGTCCTGCCACCTGATAGGCGGCCATGCCGGTGTAGTGCATCGTCGCGATGCCGCCGCCGACCACGGCGCCGCCGAGGCCCGCCTGGACCGCCCGGCCGGAGACGGCCAGGGCGAAGCCGAGCCCGGTGATCGCGACGGCGTCCACGTAGGAGAGGAGCGTCAGCCCGACGCCGTAGCCCGACGGCAGCCCGGGCTCGAAGGCGAGCATCGCCAGGAAATGCGTCGCCCAGATCCCCGATCCCCCGGCGGCGGCGGCCACCGCGACCCAGACGTAGCGGCCGCGGCCGCCGGTCCGGCCGGCATGGGTGAGGAGCTCGATCGCGGTGCCGCTCGCCAGCGCGCAGACCAGGGCCGCGAGGCCTACCAGCCACAGGTTGTGTTCACCGATAAAGCAACCGATGACTGAGATCATGTATGCAACCGGCGATTGGTGCGTGACGCGCTATACGGCTATTTGCATGCAGAATTTAATATTTGCCCAAGGCTTGCGATAGCAGAGCTGCGGCGTTCTACGCGGGTTCTGCTTGACCGCCGGTCCCGCGCGCGGCCGGGGCCGGACCGGCCTGTTCCCGGGAGGCGAAGCTGGGCTATGGCGGGGCGCGCCGCCCGGCCGGGCGGTCTACTGGGACTTCAGCGATGGCGTACTGGCTGTTCAAATCCGAGCCCGCGACCTGGTCGTGGGATCAGCAGGTCGCGGCCGGGGAGGCCGGCACGCACTGGAACGGCGTGCGCAACCACCTCGCCAAGAAGCAGCTGATGGCCATGCAGGTCGGCGAGGAGGGCTTCTTCTACCACTCGAACGAGGGCAAGGCGGTGGTGGGCATCGTGGCGGTGATCCGCGCCTACTATCCCGACCACACCGACGAGACCGGCCGCTTCGGCATGGTCGACGTCAGGGCCGTGCGGGCGCTGCCGAGCCCGGTCACGCTCGAGGCGATCAAGGCCGACGCGGCGCTCGCCGACATGGTGCTGGTCAACAATTCCCGGCTGTCGGTGCAGCCGGTGACCGAGGCCGAGTGGGTGCGGGTCTGCGCCCTCGGCGGTCTCGGCTGAGCCGGGGCCCGCGGCCCGACGGGCCGCTCAGGCGGCGCGGTTGAGGGGGCCGCGCACGGGGCCCACGAAGTCCGGCTCGACCTCGACCGGCGGCAGCGTGTCCATGACCCGGGCGGCCGGCAGGGTCACCACCACCTCGGTGCCCTCGCGGGGCTTGGAGGACAGCTGGAACTGCCCGCCGTGCAGCTCCACGAGGCCCTTTACGATCGGAAGGCCGAGGCCGGAGCCCTGCTCGGCGGTCTTGATCGCGAGCGAGCCGCGCCCGAACGAGGACAGGACCGTGCCGAGCTCGTCCTCGGGGATGCCCGGGCCGCTGTCCTTCACCGAGACGTACTGCCCGCCCGAGGCGGTCCAGCCGACCTTCAGCCAGATCTCGCCGCCCGGGGGCGTGAACTTCACGGCGTTCGACAGGAGGTTCAGGACGATCTGGCGCAGAGCCCGCTCGTCGGCCCAGAGCCGCGGCAGCGAGCCGTCGACGAGGTCGTGGAAGGTCTGGTTCTTCGCCTTGGCCCGCAGGCCCATCATGTGGCGGCACTCCTCGACCACGTGGGCGAGCTGCACCGGCTCCTCGTTCAGCTCGTAGCGCCCCGCCTCGATCCGCGACAGGTCGAGGATCTCGTTGATCAGGTTCAGGAGGTGCATCCCGCTGTCGTGGATGTCGTGCGAGTACTCGCGGTAGGACGGCGCCGTATGGGTGCCGAACACCTCGTTCTTCATCACCTCCGAGAAACCCAGGATGGCGTTGAGCGGCGTGCGCAGCTCGTGGCTCATCGTGGCGAGGAAGCGCGACTTGGCGAGGTTGGCCTCCTCGGCCCGGCGGCGGGCCTCGTCCGAATTGGCCTTGGCCTGCTCCAACTCGCCGAACACCGCGTCCTTCTCGGCGCGGGAGCGCAGGGCGCCCACCGTCGAGGTGTAGAGGCGGCGGGACAGGCCGAGGAAGAAGACCTGCGCGCCGCCGGCCATGACCACCAGCATCAGCAGGTCCATCCCGCGGGAGAAGGCCGCGAGCGAGGCGGTGGCGAGGGCCAGCGGCACCAGGGCGGCGACGGCGGCGAGCGGCACCGTCGCGGCCAGCATGGTGGTGACCGCGGAGGCGATGACGAGGCCGAACAGCGCGAAGGTCCAGCCGCCGGTGGTTCCGAGCCCGATCATCGCGGCCCACGACAGGCTCTGCAGCACCTCGCCGACCAGGAAGCGGCGGCGCCAGCGGGCGAGCGGGATCGTCGCCGGGTCGGCGCGGAGGAAGCGCCGGCTCAACGTCGTGTTGAGCGAGATCATCAGGACCACGCCGAGCGCCCAGATCGCCGCCACCGGCGGCGCGATCCAGAAGGTCGACGCCGCGGCCAGCACCGCCGCGAACCCCACCAGCGGGATGCCCGCGCCGACCCGGTACTGGGCGTAGTGGCGCAGCAGCTCGTAGTCGAAGGCCCGTTCGAGGCCGGTCCGCGAGGTCAGCTTCTCCCGGGCCGAGCGGATTTCCCGGGCGACCCCGCGGCGGCGCGCCGCCTCCTCCGTCGAGGGGCCGCGACCGCGCTGGACCATCTCGACGGTGAGATCGGACATGCGCGTCTTCAAACTCGGCTCGAATGCGCGGACGGGCGGCGGTGGCGGGGAAGCACTCCGTGAGGATGGGGCGGATATGTTAAGAAGCGGCTGCCGACATCCCTGCAATCTTAAGCATCGCGGGCTGTATCGAGACTGTCGTGCCGCCGGATCGACGTGCGGTGCCGCACATCGTGTCGGGGCCCGCGCCCGCTAGTCTCGGGTGGAGGCCCGCCGGCCCGAGCGCGGCCGCACGCCGCGATCCGGGGCGCCCGGACACGCGCGTCGAGAGAGGGTCGCCGACCATGCCGAATCTCACCGTCAACGGCGTCGCGCACGCGATCGACGCCGATCCCGACATGCCCCTGCTCTGGGTGCTGCGCGACCGGCTCGACGCCACCGGCACCAAGTACGGCTGCGGCATCGCGCAGTGCGGCGCCTGCACGGTCCACCTCGACGGCCAGCCGGTCCGGGCCTGCCAGACGCGCCTGGGCGATGTCGGCGCCGCGCAGGTGACGACCATCGAGGGCGTGTCGGGCCGGGTGGCCGAGGCCGTCCAGGCGGCCTGGCGCAAGCTCGACGTGGTCCAGTGCGGCTACTGCCAGTCCGGCCAGATCATGTCGGCGATCGGCCTGCTCTCGGGCAACGCCAAGCCCACCGACGCCGACATCGACGGTGCCATGGACGGCAACATCTGCCGCTGCGGCACGTATCAGCGCATCCGCGCGGCGATTCACGAAGCCGCGCGCAGCCTCGCCTGATCCGTCCCGGCGCCCACCTTCCCGCCCTCCCCCGCGGTCCCGACCGGAGCCTCGCCGCCATGCTGAACGCCCGTCGACCGAACCCCCTCCCCGTCCGTCCGAGCCGCCGCGGCCTGCTGGCGGGCGCCGGCGCCCTCGTGGTCGCGTTCCGGCTCGACCCGAAACCCGCCCGCGCCGCGCCCGGCCCGAACCTCGCCGACGTGAAGGCGCAGCCCAACGCCTTCGTGCGGATCGGCGCGGACGACACCGTCACGGTGGTGATCAAGCACCTCGACATGGGCCAGGGGAACACGACCGGGCTCGCCACGATCCTGGCCGACGAGCTCGGCGCCGACTGGCGACACGTCCGCACCGAGTTCGCGCCCGCCGACGCGACGCTCTACAACAACAGCCTGATGGGCCCGATCCAGGGCACCGGCGGCTCGACCGCGGTGGCCAATTCCTGGTTCCAGCTGCGCAAGGCCGGCGCGGCCGCCCGCGAGATGCTGATGGCCGAGGCCGCCTTCCGCTGGAAGGTGCCGGTCTCCGAGATCACGGTCGCCGACAGTCTCGTGCGCCACGCCCCGTCCGGCCGGCAGGCCCGGTTCGGGGAGCTCGCGGCCTCGGCCGCCTCGCTGCCGGTGCCGTCCGAGCCGCGGCTCAAGGACCCGAGCGAGTGGACGCTGATCGGCCAGACGGTGCCGCGCCTCGATTCCGTCGCCAAGACGAACGGCACGGCGGTCTACTCCCTCGACATCCGCCGCCCGAACCAGGTCACGGCCCTCGTCGCTCGGGCCCCGCGCTTCGGCGCCACCGTGAAGAGCTTCGACGCCGCGGCTGCCCGGAAGGTCGCGGGCGTCCTCGACGTGGTGCAGGTGCCGACCGGCGTGGCGGTGATCGCCCGCGACACGTGGTCGGCCATGAAGGGCCGCGAGGCGCTGACCGTCGCCTGGGACGACAGCACCGCCGAGACCCGCTCGTCCGACGCGATCCTGGCCGAGTACCGCGAGCGCGCCAAGGGTCCCGGCCTGACGGCCTCCGAGCGCGGCGACCCGCAGGCGGCGCTCAAGGGCGCCGCCAAGGTCGTCGAGGCCGAGTTCACCTTCCCCTACCTCGCCCACGCGGCGATGGAGCCCCTGAACGCCACGATCGAGAAGGGGGCCGACGGCGGCTACGACGTCTACGCGGGCTTCCAGTTCCAGACCGTCGAGCAGGCCACCATGGCGGCGATCCTCGGCGTGACGGCCGACCGGGTCCGGCTGCACAGCAACTGGGCCGGCGGCTCGTTCGGGCGCCGGGCGACGCCCACCGCCGACTACCTCGCGGAAGCCGCCACCGTCTTCAAGGCGTCCGGCGAGAAGGCCCCGCTCCACCTCGTCTGGACCCGCGAGGACGACATGGCCGGCGGCTATTACCGCCCGACCGTGCTGCACAGGGTCCGGGCCGGCATCGACGGCAAGGGCGCGGTGGTCGGCTGGGACCACGTGATGGTCGGCAAGTCGATCATGATCGGCTCGCCCTTCGAGGCGATGATCGTCAAGAACGGCATCGACGCCACCACCGTGGAGGGCGCCTCCGACACCGCCTACGCGCTGCCGGCCTACCGGTTCGGCGTCCATAACGGCCGCGAGGGCGTGCCGGTCCTGTGGTGGCGCTCGGTCGGCCACACCCACACGGCCCACGTAATGGAGGTGATGATCGACGAGCTGGCCCACGCCGCCAACGTCGATCCGGTGGCCTACCGGCTCTCCCTCCTGACCCAGGCGCCGCGGCTGTCCGGCGTGCTCAAGCTCGCCGCCGAGAAGGCCGGCTGGAGCGCCAAGCCGCAGGGCCAGGGCCGCGGCCTCGGGGTGGCGGTCCACGAATCCTTCGGCTCCTACGTCGCCATGGTGGCCGACGTCACGGCGCACGACGCCGCGATCCGCGTCAACCGGATCGTGGCGGCGGTGGATGTCGGCGTTCCGGTCAACCCGGACGTGATCCGCGCGCAGGTCGAGGGCGCGGTGGGCTTCGCCCTGTCGGCGGTGCTGCGCAACCGCATCACCCTCAAGGACGGGCAGGTGCAGGAGCACAATTTCGACGCCTACGAGCCGACCCGGATGAGCGAGATGCCGAAGGTGGAGGTGCACATCGTGCCGAGCCAGGCGGCGCCCACCGGGATCGGTGAGCCGGGCGTGCCCGTGCTCGGGCCGTCGATCGCCAACGCGGTCTTCGCCGCGACCGGCCGGCGCCTGCGCTCGCTGCCGCTCGACCTCTCCGGCGTGAAGGGCGCGTGAGGAAACGCACGTTCCGCCGGCCCGGATCGGCGTAGGAAGGGTGGGCCTTCCCCCCAAGGCAAGAGACCCGACTGACGACGGCGCGGCGCGACACCGCGCCGTTTCTTTTTCGCGCGCCGCGACGCCATCTCCGGGCCATGCCCGCCTTCGACGACACCGCCGCGCGCCTGCGCGCCTGCCGCCTCTGCCGCGACACGCCGCGCTACGGGCCGCCCCTGCCCCAGGAGCCCCGGCCGATCGTCCAGGGCTCGGCCACGGCCCGCCTCTGCATCGCCAGCCAGGCCCCCGGCACCCGCGCCCACCGCACCGGGCAGCCCTTCACCGACCCGTCGGGCGTGCGGCTGCGCGCCTGGCTCGGCCTCGACGCGGCGCGGTTCTACGATCCCGCCCGGGTGGCCATCGTGCCGATGGGGTCGTGCTTCCCCGGCCTCGACGCCAAGGGCGGCGACCGGCCGCCCCGCCGGGAATGCGCCGAGCGCTGGCGGGCGGAACTCTTCTCCGGCCTGCCGGACCTGGAGCTGATCCTGGTGATCGGCCAGTACGCGCAGGGCTGGCACCTCGGGCGGATGGAGGGCGGCCTCACCGGGACGGTGCGGCGCTGGCGGGAGATCCTGGCCGAGCCGCGCCGCCCCCGGGTCCTGCCCCTGCCCCACCCGTCCTGGCGCAACAACGGCTGGCTGAAGCGCGAGCCCTGGTTCGAGGCAGAGCTGCTGCCGGTGCTGCGCGCCGAGGTGGCGCGGGTGATGGCGGGGTGAGGGGCCTCGTCCAGGCAGCGACGACATGCGCATCCCATATCCCTCGGGACTGAAGGGGCGCGCCCGTCTTTGCGAGCGCAGCGAAGCAATCCAGCGACACATCAAATCCGAGACCGGCGCGCCGCCCTGGATTGCTTCGCTGCGCTCGCAAGGACGGCGCGCGAGGCGGGGCGCGCACGGGAGGTCGGGGACGGCGTCGCCCGGACCCGCCCGCATTGACAGGCATCGCCGGCCCGTGATCCGTGCCGCCACCCCCGAAGGACGCGCCGATGACCGAGATTGCCGACCCCCGCGACCGCCTGATCGTGGCCCTCGACCTGCCGAGCGTGCAGGCCGCCGAGGCGCTGATCGACCGGATCGGCGACGCCGCGACCTTCTACAAGATCGGCTACCAGCTCGGATACGCGGGCGGCCTCGCCCTGGCCGAGCGGCTGGCGGCCCGCGGGCTCAAGGTCTTCCTCGACCTGAAGCTCCACGACATCGGCAACACCGTCGAGGAGGGCGTGCGCTCGGCCTCGGGCTCCGGCGCCACCTTCCTCACCGTCCACGCCTACCCGCAGACCATGCGGGCGGCGGTCCGCGGCCGTGGCGCGGGACTCAGGATCCTCGCCGTGACGGTGCTCACCTCCTACGACGACGCCGACGCCGCGGAGGCCGGCTACGGCCTGCCGGTGGCGGAGCTCGTCGCCAAGCGCGCCGCGCAGGCGGCCGAGATCGGCATCGACGGCCTCGTCTGCTCGGCCGCCGAGGCGGGCGCGGTCCGGCGCGTCGTCGGTCCGGACCGGCTGATCGTCACGCCCGGCATCCGCCCGGCGGGTGCCGCGGCCGGCGACCAGAAGCGGGTCATGACGCCGGGCGATGCCCGCCGGGCCGGGATCGACCACGTGGTGGTCGGGCGCCCGATCACCGGCGCCGCCGACCCCCGCGCGGTGGCGCGGGCGATCGTGGCGGACCTCGCCTGATCCGAGCGGGATTGCCTTCGGGCGGAGCGGTCCCACTTCGCTCCGCAGGGCAGGAGACGCAGCATGACCAAGGGCTACTGGATCGCGCGGGTCGATGTCCGCGACGCGGAGGCCTACAAGGACTACGTGGCGGCCAACGGCGCGGCCTTCGCCAAGTTCGGCGGCCGGTTCCTCGTGCGCGGCGGCGCCCACGAGGCGGTGATGGGCCCGGCCCGGTCCCGCAACGTGGTGATCGAGTTCCCGAGCTACGCCGACGCCCTCGCCTGCTGGAACTCCGACCTCTACCAGGCCGCCAAGGCCAAGCAGCGCGGCGGCGTCGAGGCCGAGATCCTGGTGATCGAGGGCTATGACGGGCCGCAGCCCAGCGCCTCCGAGCCGGCGCCGGAGGCGGGGCCGGCCTCCGAGTAGGCGGCGGCGCGCTACGGGAGCGGCCCGCGCGGCGCGAGGCTCCGCAGCAGGAACGCCGTCATCGCCGCCATGGGCGGCACCGGCTGGAGGGTGGAGCAGCCCACCAGCAGCGGGTGGGTGTAGCGGGCGATGGCGACGTGGACGCAGGCGGCCGCCTCGGCGGGATCGGCCGCCTCGAACTCGCCCCGCGCCACCCCGTCGCGGATGATCCGCTCGAACCCGGCGGTGATCCGGGCGACGTGGTGGCGGCAGACGTCCCAGCTCTCCGCCATCGCCGCCTCGATCATCTCGTGCAGGCGGGGAAACGTCTCGCAGCGCCGGGTGGAGTCGCGATGCAGGGCCTCGATCGCCGCCGCGAGGCGCGCGGTGGCGTCGAGGCCCGGCCGGTCGGCGATGCCGAGGATCACCGCCTCGCTCTCGCCGATCAGCCGCTCCAGCACCGCCTCGTTGATCGCCTTCTTCGACTCGAAGAAGCGGTAGACGTTGGCCGGGCTCATCTTCAGCGTCCGGGCGATGTCGGCCACGGTCGTCTTCTGGTAGCCGATCTCGCGGAAATACGTGCCCGCCGTCGCGAGGATGCGGCTCCGCGTGTCGGGCGCGCACTCCTCCGCGAGCGAGCGGGTCGTATCTTCGAGGGACATGCGACCTCACTAGGCCATGCGGCGGCGGGGCGTCAAAGACGCGAACCCGGATCGGGTTCCCCTGCGGCGGCTGCGCGCGCCCGGAACCGGCCCGGGCGGCGCCCATTGCCCAGGCACCCCGCCGCGACGGCGGCGTCAGCGAGAGATCCGCGATGCGCTTCACCGACACCCGCGCCCTGGTCACCGGGGCCGATTCCGGCATCGGGCAGGCGACCGCGGAACTGCTCGCCCGCGCGGGCGCCGACGTGGCTATCACCTATCACAGCGACGCGGAGGGCATCCGCGAGACCGCCGCGCGGGTGGAGGCCGCGGGCCGGCGGGCGCTGGTGCTCCAGCTCGACGTCGGCGACCCGGCGGCGGTCACGGCGGCCTTCGACCGCATCGGCAGCGAGTTCGGCACCCTCGACATCCTCGTGGCCAATGCCGGGCAGGCCATGAGCGGGATGCCGGTCGCCGAGATGGACGACGCGGTGCTGGAGCGGATCCTGCGGGTGAACCTCATGGGGCCGCTGTTCTGCGCCCGCCCCTTCATCCGGATGCGCCGGGCCCAGGGCGGCAACGGAAAGATCGTGTTCGTCTCCTCCGTGGCCCAGCACCTGCCCACGCCGGAGAGCGCCCCCTACGGCATGTCGAAGGCCGGGCTCGGCTCCCTCTGCCGGTCCCTGTCGCGCGAACTCGCGGCCGACCGGATCAACGTCAACAACGTCGCCCCAGGCCTGATCGAGACGCCGATGACCGCCGACCGGTTCGAGAAGCCGGAGGTTCTCGACGAGTCCCTGGAGCGGATCCCGTGGCACCGGGCCGGCCAGCCCGAGGAGATCGCCCGGGCGATCCTCTACCTCGCCTCGGAGGACGCCGCCTACGTCACCGGCCACACCCTGGTGGTCGATGGCGGCCTGACGATGCAGTGGGGCGGCGCCTGAGCGGCGCTCAAAACGACGAAGCGCGGCGCAGGGGTCACGCCCGGCGCCGCGTCGAAGGGTCTGCGATCTGCGGCTCGCGCGTGACCGCGCCTCAGGAACCGAACTGCGAACCCAGGCGCTCGAGGTACTCGGCCAGATCGACGCCCCCGACGCGCTTGCCGTAGTCGAAGCGCATGCCCTGGCGGATGTCGACGCTCGCGTCCCGCGTGGTCAGGGTGAAGGGACGGACGCAGACCCAGGCCCCGTCGCGGCGGTGCTCGAAGTAGCCGAGGATCTCGTGCTTGGCCATAACCTTTCCTCCGGAACCCTGTTCAGGAACATAACGGTCTCACCGGCCACCGGTTCATGCGCCGCGACTGTTTTTCGCGTGCGCGGCCGCACGGATCGAGTGTTCGTGAGCCGGGGTGGCCGGCGGAGCCGGGCGGAGAACTCGCCTTGAGCTTGGCCATTACAGATCGGATGCTCGGGCGCGGCGGGAGGGCGCGCGGCCGGCTCAGTGCCAGCGGTCGAGGATCTCGGCGGTCGTCATCGTCTCGACCTGGTGGCCGTACCGCATCCGGTACATCAGCAGGAGGGCGTCGTGCGCCTCGTCGCAGGAACTGCACAGGCCGTCGGTGGCCAGCACGATCCGGTAGCCGAGATCGACCCCGCCGAGCACGGCGGCCAGCACGCAGACGTCGGTCTCGGCGCCTGTGACGATCAGCGTGTCGACCCCCCGCGCGCGCAGGCGCGCGTCGAGACCCGTCTCCAGCCAGGGCGAGTAGACGGTCTTGTCGACGATCTCGGCGGGCGGAGCCAGTCGGGCGAGGTCCGGGACGAGGTCGATCAGGCCCGGGTCGAGGCGCTCCCGGGTCATGCCGGCCCAGCGCCGCGAGTAGGTCGCCCAGGTCCCGCGGCCCTCGCCCGGCCGGGCGGCCGGGATGAAGCGGGTGAAGACGGTCCGCTCCGGATGCGCCGCCGCGAGGCGGCAGACATGGGGCAGGACGCGGTTCATCCACGGGGTCTGCCAGTCGGTGGGCTCGGCGAACATGCGCTGCATGTCCACGCAGAGGTGGACGCACCCCCTCCCCAGGGCCCCGCCGGCGGTTTCCGGCTCCGGCCGGGGATTGTCCGTCGATGGGCGGCTTCCGATGTCCATGGGCGCGCGATCAGACCGGGTCAGCGTGGCTCGGGTAGCGGGCGAAGGTGGACGAGGTGGCCGTCCCCGCCCGGTCTCGGGGCGGGGACGGCGGGACCTCAGCGGTCGGCCTTGGCGCCGGATACCGTCAGGGAGAGGTAGCGCTCGGTGGTCGGGCGGATCAGCTTGCGCACCGCCTCCGCCATGGCCTGCTCCTCCTTGAGGGACTGCTCGAACGCCGTCCGGTGGCCCTGCTGGCCGGCGGCGTCGCCGATGGTGAGCAGCGACTCGTAGGCGGCGATCTCGAAATTCTCGAAGGCGTGGTTGGCGTAGGTGTTCTTCAGGATCTCGTCCTGGGCCGGCGTGTGACCCAGGGCCATCATGTTGCCGACGAAGCCCAGGAAGCCCTCCTTGAGGGTCGAGGGGCTGTCGCCCAGGCTCTGGAGCGCCTCCTCCAGCCGGTGGCGCTGCCCGTGCGTCTCCTCGATGTGGCGGCGCAGGGCCTGCTCCATCTCGGGATAGCGCTCCAGGCGCTCGACCTGCCGCTCCATGATCTGCAGCGCCTGCATCTCCACAGCATGGGTGTTCTTCAGGGCCGTGACGTAGATCTCGCGGGCGTCCATGGTCATGGCGTTCACCTCTCAGCAGTTGTGAGCGCGGGGCTCATTCAACCGGCAAACACGGGTGCCGCACGGCCAAGTTCCGGTCGGAAGGTCGCAGGCGCGGGGGGCGCCGGTCCCGGACGGGCCGGACGAGACCGGCCGGCCGGTGCCGGTCGACGAAGCCGGGGCGGCGCGCATCGAGCGGACGATCCGCGACCTCCGGCAGCTGCCCCGCTCAGTGCAGGCCGCCGCTGCGCTCGGCGCGCTGGCGCTCCGCGAGGCGCTTGCCGATCTCGAGGAGCAGCGTCTCGGTCAGCGCCACGAGGGCGGTGTCGCCGACCACCGAGACCGTGTTGTGCAGCGACAGGCAGAGGTCGGCGGTGCGGCTGAGGGCGTCGTCGATCGTGTCCCCGTCGCGCTCCGCGAAAGCCGCGCCGGCCGCCTTGCTGTCCGAGATCTCGACGATCACGCCCCGTCCGGTGGTCGGTCGCCCGTCCTGGTCCAGGTAGAAGTGCCCGCGGGTGAACAGCCACCGCAGCCGCCCCTCCGGCGAGCAGACGCGGTACTCCGCCGTGTAGGAGCCGCCGGTCCGGACGCAGTCCAGAATGACCTGCGAGATGTGGGGCTGATCGTCCGGATGGACGGCCTTCAGGAGCTCCGCGAGGCTGACCCCGACCCGCGACCGGGCCGGGCTGATGTTGAACAGCAGGGCGCTCACCGGATCGGCCCGCGCCTCGTCCCGGAGGATGTCCCACATCCAGAAGCCGACGCCGCCCGAGGCTTCGAGCGCCGCGACGAGCGCCGCCTCGGATACGACGTCGTCCGCGTGGTCCATCCGAGACCTCCCCGATCTCACCGCAACCAGAGGCGACGCTGCGCGACGATTGTGAGCCTGCAAAATCCGTTATAGCCTAATACAAATTCCCGTAAAGATCTTGTATTCAAATATATGTGTTGTCTCGCCGTGCCCGGTTCGCCCGCCCTAGGCTTCCATCAGAGTTGAGCGGCGGACTCGAAGGGAATTTTCTTCTGCTGGCCACCGCGACGTGCCGTCCCTTCCACTGGCCGACACCTGACTCCGCCGGCGGGGACGGGGCGAGGCCCCGCGTCCAAGCCCCGCATGCAGGCCCCGCGTCCTGGCCGAGGGGCCCGGGACGTCCCGGGCCGGGCCGGAGCTCGCGCGCCCTGCGCGTCCGCGCGGGCGCTGGACGCGGTTCGTCAGCGCAGCGAGCGCATCAAATGAGGGCGACCGGCGAGCGGGCCGACGCGATCAAGGACGGGTTGGTTCTGCCGACCTCCACGTCCGCTGCCTGGTGGGCCCCACATCTTGTCGGGACGCGGACGTGGATGCAGAGCCGCGCGCGGGCCGGCCCGTTTCTCCGATCCGCAGGGTCTCCGCGCGGACCCATCCGCCGCCGCGCCGTGAACCCATAGCCCCCTTCGTCCCGGCGGCCTGTGCAGTAATGGCGCAACTTGCGCCATCTTGTGCAGCTATTTATCCAGATGAATGATTGACGAATCCGACTCTATCGGCTCAGATAATGCGCCTGATGGCGTTCGAACCGGCTCTCAGGTGTCGTCTGGCTCGGGTCGGCAAGGTTCGGTCCCATGAGCTACATGTTCAAGGTCCCCTCCGGCGCCGTGGCGGGGGCGATCGCGCAGCAGATCACGTCACAGGGCTACGCGGTTCTCGAGGACTACGTGAGCCCGGAGGACCTGCGCGTCGCGCAGGCTTTCGTCGCGCGGGCGGTCGCCGCGAAGGGCGGTGAGTACGCGGGTTTCACCGGGACGAAGGATCTCGGCGGCACGTTCCTGGCCGCCCTGCCGGACGACCCGACCTTCAACGCCCTGTGCCGCGGCATCTACGAGAGCGCCGTGGGACGGCCCGCGCCGGATGTCGGCTACTACCAGATCCTGCGCTGTCTGGCGGGACATGGCGCCAGGACGCACTCGATGCGCTTCCACTTCGACTCGTACGTGCTCACGGCCCTCGTCCCCGTCACGATGCCGGACCACGGTACTCCGGGGCGCCTGATCATCCACCCGAACACCCGCGCACTGCGTCGGAGCTACCTCCGCAACCTCGTCGACAAGGCGCTGGTCGACAATCCGCTCGCGCAGAAGCTCCTGACCCGCGCCTACGACCGCGGCAGCGACCGCGTGATCCGCCTGCCGCTGAAGCCGGGAAGCCTTTACTTCTTCTGGGGCTACCGCTCGCTGCACACGAACGAGCCCTGCGCGTCCGACGCGATCCGGGCCACGGCCCTGCTGCACTACGTCGATCCGCACGCGGGCAGCCGGCTCAAGCGGGTGCTGCGGCGGCGCTAGTGTCGGCCCTTCCAGGGCACCAGCACGCGCTCCAGGCCCCGCATCCCGAGCTCGAACAGGCCCGCGAACAGGCCGATCAGCAGGATGCCCATCACCACCACGTCGGTGCGCAGGAAATTGGAGGCGTTGAGGACGAGCTGGCCGAGCCCGGCCTGGGCCGCCACCATCTCGGCGGCCACCAGGGTGGTCCAGCCCACGCCCATGCCGATCCGCAGGCCGATCAGGATCTCCGGCAGCGCCGCCGGGAAGACCACGTGGCGCAGGACCTGCCAGCGGCTCGCCCCGAGGGCGCGCGCGGCGTTGATCTGGTCGACCGAGGCGGAGCGCACCCCCGCCCGCGCGGCGAGCGCCACCGGGGCGAGGCAGGCGAGGAAGATCAGCAGCACCTTCGACAGCTCGCCGATCCCGAACCAGATGATCATCAGGGGCAGGTAGGCGAGCGGCGGCAGCGGCCGGTAGAACTCGATCGGCGGGTCGAGGATGCCCCGGGCGATCCGGCTCGTGCCCATGGCGAGCCCGGCCGGGATGCCCACCAGGGCGGCGAGCGCGAAGGCGCCGAGGACGCGCAGGAGGCTGTCGCCGATGTGGAGCCCGAGCGGGGCGCCGTCGATCTCCCCGCGCCAGGCCTGACCGAAGGCCGCCAGGACCGCCTCCGGCGGCGGCAGGAACAGCGGCTTCACCCAGCCGGCACGGGTGGCGACCAGCCAGAGGCCGAGGGCTGCCAGCACCGTGGCGGCGCTGACCGCCGGCACCAGGATCCCGCGGCGGCGGCGGATTCCGGTGCGCGCCAGCGGGGCCTTCGCCGGAGCCGAGGCCGGGGCCGTGTCCGGGATCACGTCCGGGATCACGTCCGGGACCGCGTCCGGGACCGCGTCCGGCGCGGCGCGGGGCAGACCGCTCATCGGACGGCCCCAGGCGCCGCGCCGGCGCCGCCGCGGATGCGCGCGAGCACGCGCTCGCGCACGGCGATGAAGGCGGGGTCCGACTTCACGGCCCGCGCGTCGCGGCCCTCGACGAACGCCCGGGAGAAGGGCAGGTCCAGCGTCTCGACGATGCGGCCGGGCCGCGGGCTCATGATCACCAGCCGGGTGGCGAGGAACACCGCTTCCTCGACGTCGTGGGTGATGAAGAAGGCCATCTTGCCGGTCCGGTGCCAGATCCGGAGGATCAGCTCCTGGATCTGCTCGCGGGTGAAGGCGTCCAGCGCGCCGAGCGGCTCGTCCATCAGCAGGGCGCGCGGGTCTCCGGCGAGCGCCCGGGCGAGGCCGACCCGCTGCTGCATCCCGCCCGAGAGCTCGTAGACCTTCCGGTCGGCGCAGTCGGGCAGGCCGACGAGGTCGAGCGTCGCCAGGGCGATCCGCCGCCGCTCCGCCCGGGGCACGCCCCGCATCTTCGGTCCGAAGGCCACGTTCTCGGCGACGTCCAGCCAGGGCATCAGGGCGTGGCGCTGGAACACCACGCCCCGCTCGGCCCCCGGACCCCGGACCGGCGCGCCGTCGAGGAGGATGCGGCCCTCGGTGGGCGCCAGGAATCCCGCGATCGCCGAGAGCAGGGTGGTCTTGCCGCAGCCCGAGGCGCCGAGCGCCACCACGAACTCCCCGGGACCGATGGTCAGGTCGATCCCCGACAGCGCGGCGACCGCGTCGGCGCCCTGCCCGTAGCGGACGCTCAGGTTGCGGATCTCGATCATGGGCCCTCCGGTCCGGGGACAGGCTATTTCCGGGCCGCGTCCACGACCTCCGTCGTGACGAACCGGGCGTAGTCGGGCGCCAGCGCCTGCACGCGCCCCTGCGCCTTCAGGAAGGCGGCGGTCTCGGTAAGCGCCTTGGCGGCGCCGCCGCCGAGCCAGGCCGGGGAGGCCTGCGCCTCCAGGGTCGGGAACCGGTAGGCCGCGAGGCTCGCGGGCACCTCGGCGGGCGCCGAGCCGCTGATCCGGGCCACCGCCGCCACCTCCGGCGCGTCGGCGCCCCAGGGCCTGGCGGCGTAGGCCGCGTCCTGGGCGGCGATCAGCCGGACGAGCGTCACCAGGAAGTCCCGGTTCCGCGCCGCCCAGGCCCGGTCGACCACGAGGCCGTCGAAGGTCGCCTTGCCCCGGCGGGCGAGGTCGCCGGCCGAGACCACCACGGTGCCGGACTTCTTCACCCGGGCGAGCACCGGGTCCCAGATGAAGGTCGCGTCGATGTCGCCCCGCTCCCAGGCGGCGGCGATCTCGGGCGGCCGCATGTTGAGGATCCGGACGTCGGCCTGCGTGAGCCCGGCCTCCGCCAGGGCGGCGATCAGCTGGTAATGCGCGGTCGACACGAACGGCACCGCGACCGTCTTGCCGCGCAGGTCGGCCACGCCCGTCACGCCGCTGCCGGCGCGGGCCACGAGCTGCTCGGCGTCGGCGATCTCGTCGAGGATCCAGAACAGCTGGATGTCGAGCCCCTGCGAGGCGGCCGCCGCGATCGGGCTCGACCCCGCCTCGCCGATCTGGACGCTGCCCGAGGCCATGGCGCGGATCACGTCGCCGCCGCCGCCGAACTTGCGCCAGTGGATCGTGTAGCCGGTCGCCTTCTCGATCGCCCCGGAGGCCATCAGGGCGCGGAACGGCACCACCATGTCCTGGTGGGCGAAGGTGACCTCCCGGTCGGCCGCGCGGGCGGTGCCGGGGAACGGCGCGCCGAGGGCCAGGGCGGCCAGGGCGGCCAGCGCGACGGCGCGGCGGTGCGGACCGGCAGATGTCATGAGATGTCCCCCATTCCGGCCGGCCCGGCGCGGGGCGACTCGGGCGGCCGGGCGCAGGGTCGACCGAGCTCGGCCACGAAGGCAAGGGCCCGTGCCCTGCCCCGGTCGCGCCCGGGATCCGCCTCGCGCCGCGGCCCCCGCGGCGGTGCGCGGGTCGCGGGCAGCCGACCGCGGCGGTGCGCGGACCGCGCGCGCCGGAATATCCATCTCCCCGGACGCGCGCGATACCCGGTGCCGTTCTCCGAACCGCCCTCGCCGGAGGCGCCCGCCATCGTCGTCCCGGAGTCGCGGCCCGGCGGGCGCGCAGCCGGCGCGGGACCGCCGGCTGGAAGATCGTTCCTCGCCGCCGCGTGGCTGGGAGACGAGAATTTGGGCGTGCAAAACCCGCGGGCCGGCTCCGGCGGCGGCCCCGCTCAGGCCGCGCGCAGCGCGGCGATCTCGTCGATCGTGGCGGCCGCCTGGGCCCGGAGCGCGGCCAGCAGCGCGGTGACGTCCTCGCCCGCGCGGCAGGCCGTCTCGAAGGCCCGGCAGGTCGCGGCCAGATCCAGGAAGCCGATCATGCTGGCCGCCGACACCATGGCGTGCGCGTCCCCCATCAGCCGCGTCCGGTCGCCGTCGGTCGCCGCCGGCCCGAACCGCTCGGCGAGCTCCTTCGCCAGCATCGCCAGGAGGTCGCCCATGCGCGCCCGGCCGACCATCGCGGTCATCTCGTCCAGGGTGGCCCGGTCGATCGTCTCCGCGCGGCGCGGCGGCTCGGCGCGAGGGGCCGCCCACCGGTCGATCGCGGCGAGCAGCGCGTCCGCGCGGAACGGCTTGCCGATATGGTCGTCGAGCCCGGCGGCGCGCAGCTCGGCCACCTGCTGCGGCAGGACGTTCGCCGTCATCGCGAGGATCGGCAGGCGGCCGGCGGCGCCGCCCAGGGCGCGGATCCGCCGGGTCGCCGCGATGCCGTCCATCACGGGCATCTGCACGTCCATCAGGACGACGTCGTAGGACCGCGCCTGGACGGCCGCCACCGCGGCGACCCCGTCGGCCACCACGTCCACCGCGTGCCCGGCGCGCTCCAGGATCATCCGGGCGAGGTCCTGGTTGAGCGGCACGTCCTCGGCCAGGAGCAGGCGGCGGCCGGTCGCGCGGGCGATCGCCGAGGCCGGCGCGGTCGCGCGGGCCGGCGGGACCGCCGCGGGCAGGTCGGCCTCGAACCAGAAGGTCGAGCCGTGCCCGACCGTGCTCGCGACGCCGATCGTCCCGCCCATCAGCGTGACGAGGGATTTCGAGATGGCGAGCCCCAGCCCGGTGCCGCCGTACTCGCGGCTGATCGAGCCGTCGACCTGCGAGAAGCGCCGGAACAGGCGGTCGCACTTGTCGGTCGGGATCCCGATGCCGGTGTCGCGGACCGCGAAGCGCAGCCGCGTCCCGCCGATCGCGTCCGGGCTGACCCGGACCGACAGGTCGATGCCGCCCGACGCGGTGAACTTCACGGCGTTGTTGAGCAGGTTGAGCAGGATCTGCCGGAGGCGGTCCTCGTCGCCCTCGACCCAGTCGGGCAGGCCCGGGCCTTGGGCGAGCGTGAGGGCGAGCCCCTTGCGCTCCGCGGAGGGGCGCACGATCGACACCGCGTTGTCGATCAGCGCCTCCAGGGCGAAGGGCCGGGGCACGATCTCGATCTGCCCGGCCTCGACCTTCGAGAAGTCGAGGACGTCGTTGACCACGGTCAGGAGCGCGGCCCCGGCGGTGCGGATGCGGTCGGCGTTCCGGCGCGCCGACGGTCCGAGATCCGTCCCGTCGAGGAGCAGGTCGGCGTAGCCGATCACCCCGTTGAGCGGCGTGCGGATCTCGTGGCTCATGGCGGCGAGGAACTCGCTCTTGGCCGCGCTCGCCCGCTCCGCCTCCAGGCGCGCGGCGTCGGCCGCCGCCTTGGCGGCGAGGAGCGCCGCCTCGGCGGCCTTGCGGGCGGTGACGTCGATGTTGAGGCCGATCATCCGCCGCGCCTGCCCGGGCGCGCCGCGCCCGACGCCGTTGATCCAGCGCACACCCCCGTCCACGGTGGGGACCCGGAACTCGATCGAGAAGGTCTGCCCGGCGGCCGCGGCGGCGGCCGCGATCCGCAGCGCCCGCTCGCCGTCGGCGCGGTCGATCAGGGCGAGCCAGTCCCGGGTGTCGAGGGCGTGGTTCCGGTCGGTCTCGATGCCGTGGAGCCGCGCGCTCTCGGGGGACCACTCGATCCGGCCGCTGTCGAGGTCGAGGTGCCACGTCCCGGCATGGGCGGCCTGCTGGGCGAGGTGCAGCAGGCTGCTGGCATCCTCCACGGCGCGCCGGGCGGTGACGATCTCGTCGATGTCGAGGGCGGTGCCGAGCATGCCCACCATGCTCTCGCCCTGCCAGATCGGCAGGAGCACGATCTTGTGCCAGCGGTAGGCGCCGTCGTGCCGCTGCAGGCGGCCTTCGACCTCGTAGGGCGCGCGTCGGGCGGGCGCCTCCGACCACAGCCGCTCCATCCGCTCCGTGTCGTCGGGATGCGTCCGGGCGATCCGGGCGGCGCGCGTCGGGCCGATCGGGCCGTAGTAATCCTCGAAGCGCCGGTTGACGTAGGAGGCGTCGCCGGTCTCCGTGCTGGCGATCCAGACGAGCTGCGGCAGCGCGTCGGCCAGGGCGCGGTAGCGGGCCTCGCTCAACCGCAGGGCGTCCTCCGCGGCCTTGCGGGCGCTCACGTCGCGCAGGGTCGCCACGTAGCCGTCCGGGGCGCCGGTCGCCCGATCGTGGGTCAGGCTGAACGAGATCTCCACCCAGACCCAGTGCCCGTCCCGGTGCCGGTAGCGCTGGGAGGTCAGGGCGCGGGACGCGCGGCCGCCGGTGAGGTCGTCGAGGACGCGGCGGTACGCGCCGACCTCGTCGGGATGGACGAAGTCGAGGGGATGGGTGCCGATCAGCTCCTGCGGGTCGTAGCCTAGGACGGCGCGCACCGCCGGCGAGACGTAGCGGCGGCGGGCAGTCAGGTCGGACCAGATGATGATGTCGGTGGCGTTCTCGGCCAGCAGCCGGTAGCGGCGCTCGCTCTCCTCCAGGTCCCGCTCGGCGATCCGGTTCTGGGTCACGTCGCCGAAGGTCAGGACCGTGCCGCCGTCCGGCAGGGCCGCGCACCGGACCTCCAGGATCGGGCCGCCGGGCAGGCGCCAGTCGAACAGCGGCGGCAGCCCGGCGCGCGCGCCCGTTCCGAGGCCCGGATCGGACCCGGCCGCCGCGCAGTCGCCGCGGGCCCGCTGGTAGGCGCGGATGTCCGGGAGGGCGACGCCCGCCCGCAGGACGTCGTCCGGCAGGTCGAGCAGGTCCGCGGCGCTCCGGTTGAACGCGCGCACCCGCTGGTCGGCGTCGAGGACGACGAGGCCCTGGTCCATGCTGTCCAGCGTGCCGCGCAGGATCATGTCGGTCTCGCGCGCCCGCCGCTCCGACCGGACGAGGTCGGTCACGTCGAGGATGAGGCCGTGCAGGGCGACGAGCGCGCCGTCGGGCCCGAACTCGGGCAGCCCCTGGATGATCGCGTCCAGCACGGTCCCGTCCGGGCGGACGATGCGGGCCCGCGCCTGGTAGGGGATTGCCGGCCGGCTTCCTTCCAGGATCCCCTCGAGCCGCGCGACCAGGGCGGCGCGGTCGTCCGGATGATAGCACGCGACGTGCTCGGCGAGCGGCAGGTCGCACGCGCCGGGCGTCCCGAGCAGCCGCGCGAGACTCGCCGATCGGGTCACCCGGCGGGTCCGCGGATCGAGACGCCACTGCCCGAAGCCGGGGCCCCCGTCCCAGGGTGCAGGCTCGCCCGCGGCCCGGCGCGGAGCGGGATCCGGCGGCGCGGCCGGGCGGGTCGCGTCAATCTGCATCGGCCCCAGGGTTCCCCACCACCGGCGCGGACCGCGCCCGGGCGCGCCCTCGGCACGCATCGGGGCGAACCTGCTCGCGCGACGGTTGCTGATTCCTTGCCGGCACCGTGCGGCATTCGGCACCTGTCCGGCCGGCGATCACGATCGCTTGAGGGGCCGGCGCGCGGCGTCCCCGGCCCGGTGCGGGAACGGGTGCGGGGACGGGTGCGGCCCTACCGCACCAGCCGCTCCACGATCGCCCGCACCTGCGCCCGATCCGCCGGCTGCGGGTCGACCGAGCGGTGGATCGTCAGGCCCTCGATCATGGCGTCGAGGGCCTTGGCGGTCTCCGGCGCGAAGTGCCGTTCCAGGGCGGCCCGGCTCTTGGCCATCCAGTCCTGCATGACCCGGCGCAGCGGCGGGTTCCGGGCCGCGAAGGCGTAGAGTTCGTAGCTCAGCAGCATCGTGCGCGGGCTCGCCCAGAGGTCGCTCACGATCAGGTCGACCACGGCCTCGCAGGCCTCGTCGACGGTCGCGGCCGCGGCGAGCCGGTCGGCGAACCGCGCCGAGACCGTGTCGGCGAGCCCGGTGAACGCCTCGGTCAGAAGCGCGTCGAGGCTGTCGAAATGGTAGGTCATGGAGCCCAGCGGCACGTCGGCCGCCGCCGCGACCCGGCGGTGGGTCGTGCCGGCGACGCCGTGCTCGGCGACGACGTCGAGGGTCGCCCGGATGATGCGCGCCCGGCGATCCGGGTCGAAACGGCGCTGGGCGGCGGGCAAGGGGACCTCCTCGGATCCGGTTCAGGGCAGCCGGGCCGTGACGCGCGCGGCCTTGATATGTACATCTGTACGCATAGCTAGGGTCCGACGCGGCCGGAGGGAGGTCCCCACCATGAACACAGAGATCGTGAAGACCCAGAAGCAGAGGATGCTGGCGGGCGAGCTGTACTGCGCCGACGACCCGGAACTGGCCGCCGACAACCGGCGCATCTCGGAATGGATGGACCGGTATAACGCCGCGCAGACGCGGAGCCAGCCCGAGCGGCAGGCGCTCCTGGAGGAGGCCTTCGCGCGGGTCGGCCCGGGCTGCAACATCCGGCCGCCGTTCCACTGCGACTACGGCTACAACATCAGCCTGGGCCGCGGCGTGTTCCTGAACTTCGGGTGCAGCATCCTCGACGTGATGTCGGTCACGATCGGCGACCTGACGCAGATCGGCACGGCCGTGCAGATCCTGACCCCCGATCATCCGCGCGAGCCGACCCAGCGCCGGCAGATGCTGGAATTCGCCCGCCCGGTGGTGATCGGCGCCAATGTCTGGATCGGCAGCGGCGCGATCATCCTCCCCGGGGTCACGATCGGCGACGACGCGATCGTCGGGGCGGGCAGCGTGGTGACGCGCGACGTCCCGGCCGGCGCCACCGTGGTGGGGAACCCGGCCCGGCCGCGGCCGTGAGGAGGTGAGGGCGCGCGGGGCGCGTGCTGCGTGGGGGAGCGGTCCGGCCGCGTCGGCCCTCCGTCGAGCGTGCCAGCGCTCCCGTCCGGGCCGGAACTCCCGTCCGGGCCGGAACTCCCGTCCGGGCCGGAACTCCTGTCCGGGCCGGAACTCCTGTCCGGGCCGGACCTGCCGGGGACGCCGACGACCGGTCGCGGCCGGTTCACGCGGCCGCGCGGCCAAGCTGAGCGGCCCCGCGGCATCGCTGCCGCGGGCCGGGGGGGGGGCGATGCCGGGATCGAGGCACCGGGATATCGAGGCACCGGAATCGAACGGCCGGCGCGGCCCGTCCCCTGGCCTGCCGCGCCCGCGTTCGGGCGCGGCGTGGCGGCTGGATCAGTCCTTGCGGATCGGGGCCGCCGGAGCGCCTGTCTCGCCGAAGCCGAAATCGGCCAGCCGGTAGGAGAGCTGCGCGAAGCCGCCGTAGCGACCGGTCTCGAACTTCATCGGGCTGGGCGGCGAGAACGGGAAGGCCGTCGTGTGCGCCTTGTCGGCCTGGAGCTGCCAGTAGCGGCCGCCGACGCCGACGCTGACGGACGGCGTCAGGTCGTACGAGATGATCCCCTCCAGGAAGTAGCCGTCGCCGCGGCCGCCTTCCGGCCCCGGATTGATGTCGGGCCGCAGCCAGTGCCGGTCGACGCCGCTCAGGCTCACGACCGGCAGGTAGGCGCCTTCCAGGCTCAGCCGGACCCGGTCGAACCGCGCTTCGCCGATCACGCCGACGCGCAGCGCGTTCCACTGCATGCTCTCGCCCAGCGTCTTCATGCTGGTCGGGTAGGGTCTGGCGCAGGGAGCCCCGCCCGCCACCTGACGGCAGCCGTAGCCGTTATACAGTTCGGACGCGAACTGGTAGCCGAGGAAGCCGCCGAGCTTGTACCCGTCCCGGCGCAGCACGTCGTAGCCGAGATCGATCACGCCGTAGCCGATGTCGCCGTCCTTGATCGGCGACAGCGTCTTCGAATAGCGGCGCAGGGCGGGCGGGAAGTCCTCGTCGGCGAGGCGGCCGCCGGTGACGCCGCCCGAGCCGAGGAAGCCCTTGGCGAACAGGCCCGTGGGGTTGTGCTCGAGCCGTGCGAAGCTCTCGCCGGCATGCGCCTGGGTGTTGTTGTAGGTCAGGCGCGAATTGAGCTGGCCGGGCGCGTCGGGGTCGCCGAGCTTCTCGCGCGGTGTCCCGGAGCTGAAGAAGTAGCGCAGACCGCCCTCGAAATCCCAGGTGGCCGGGCCTGCCGACGCGATCGGGGCCAGGGTGGGAAGGCCGGCTCCGAACCGGTAGTTGAGGCCGACGCGGGCCAGGAAGCCGTCCGTCGCGACCCGCATGCCGGCGTGGTAGCCGGTCAGCACGGGGTACGACGGAGCCGGGAGGACCGCCCGGGAGCCGAGATCGTAGTAGAGACCCTCGACCTTGGCGGAGAGGTGCTCGCTGAAGGCGTGCTCGATGCCGGCGCCGGCCACGTAGCCCAGGCGCACCGCGCCCTGGCGCCCGTCGAACAGCGGGAAACCGGCCAACGACAGGTTGTTGTCGGTTCGGACCGTGCCCGCGGCGAGGCCGCCCGTGGCGTAGACGAGGGTGCGATCGACAGCGAAGCCGATCCTGCCGCGCAGGGTGGCGAGCTCGTCCAGCCTCTGGCCGGAATGGGCGATGCTGCGGCGATAGAAGCCGCCGCCCGCGGCCGGAAAGGCGCCCTCGCGGCGATCGTAGCCCCACAGCCGGGTGAATTGGTAATCCGCTGCGGCGCCGGCGACGAAGCCGGAATTCACCTGCCAATCGTAGCCGACCTCGGCGCCGCCGACGAAGCTCCCGTCCGAGGCCCGCTTCGATGGAATGACCGGGCAGTTCCGGGCTCCGGGCTGCCCGTCCGGACCTGTGCAGACGAACTGCGTGGCCCGATCGAGGGTCCCGTAACCGGCGAACAGGCCGGCATGCGCTCCGGTCCAGGAGAAGATCGGCACGGCCGTCGCCGCCGGCGGAAGGGCCCGCCGCGGGAGGTCCGCCGCCATCGCGGTCTGCGACAGCAGGCACAGGAGAAGTCCGGAACTCGAGATGCGGTACATGTAGTGTCCCCCGCCGCGCGTCGTCGAAGGCATGAGCGTCAAGGTCTCTTCGCCGGTGAGGCTTCGGATGCCGAAGCGGAACTTCTGCTGATCTCGCGCGGTTCGCATGATGCGTTCTCATGACTAGGTCATGATGTCTCGATTCTGAAGCGTGGATTTTCGAGATCATTCCTCAAATTCGACTGGTTATGCAATCGTTGAGACGAGAATGATATTTTATAGATCTCACGGATTTTATAGAATGAGTATTTTGAGAGTTTATTCGAGTCATTGTGGGCGGAAATGTTGCTCTGATCTTCGGTCGTGCCGCGGCTTGGTTCCGTTCGTTTTTGCGGCTGGGTGATGCGTTCGTGCATCACCTGCGCCCTGCCCGGTCCAACCCAGGGCGGCCACGGGGCCGGGCCGCCGGCCCGACGCGATGCCCGTCGCGATACCGCTCCGGCGCGTTCCTGGCGGGGCGGCCCGGTCCGGGGAACCATCCGGGCGGCCCGAGCCTTCCTGGGCGGGATTGCGGGCGGATCCGGCCGCGAGTCCCCTGGAAACGCCCGCCCGTCTTCCCGGGCGGCGAGAGAGGAAACCTCACGTGCGTTCAACGATCATTGCCGCCGCCCTGCTGGCGGCCCTCGGTTCCGCCGTCGCGATCCCGGCCTCCGCCGCGCCGATCGGCCCCGGCACGGGCGTGTCGGCGCCCGCCGGCATGGTCTCGACGGTCCAGATGGATCCCGTCGAGCGCCACATGATGCGCCGTCGCATGGAGCGCCGGATGATGCGCCACCGGATGGAGCGCCACATGATGCATCGGGAGATGCGCCGCGAGATGCGCCACCGCGAGATGCGTCGCGAGATGATGCGCCGCATGTGACGCGCATCCGCGCCGGGGCTGCGTCCGCCCCGGCGCGGGCCGGGGCAGAGCCGCGAGGCGGGCTTCCCGCATCGCGGGGGCTGGGCTCGGGCTGGCCGGGGGTGCCACGTCCGAGGCGATCGAACCATCCGCGCCCCGACGCGTTTCTGGCCACCGACAAGGGAGGATTGGTACGATGAAGGCGATTCTGGCAGCGGCCGCGGTGAGCCTCGGCATTCTGGGCGTGGTCGGCCCGGTCTCCGCGCAGCCGCGCCCCGACTACGACGATTACGGCGGCCGGGGCTACCGCGACCGCGGCGACTACGATTACCGGGACCGCGGCTACCGCGACCGGGACGATTACCGCGGCCGCGCCAATTACGGGTTCGACGAGCGCGAGTACCTGCGCTGCAATCCGGATGTCCGCCGCGCCGTGGCCAACGGCCAGATGGAATCGGGTGCCGCCCACTACAAAGTGTTCGGGCGTCGCGAAGGCCGGCGGCTGAGCTGCTGACCGGATCGGCCGGCTCCCGGCCGGGCGCGCCTATCGCGGGCGTGCCCGGTCGCGCAGCAGGTTGATGATGAGGGCCGTCCAGCCGGTCTGGTGCGCGGCGCCGAGGCCCCGCCCCGTATCCCCGTCGAAGAACTCGTGGAACAGCAGCGCCTCCTCGGCACCCGGCGCCGGGGCGATCGGCGGCCGGGTCCCGAAGGCTGGCCGGCGCCCGGTCCCGTCCTTGGCGAACAGCGCGATCAGGCGGTCCTCGAGGGCGTCCGCGATGGCGCTGAGCGTCAGCATCGCGCCCGAGCCCGTCGGGTACTCCACTAGGAAGTCGTCGCCGTAATAGGTGTGGAAGCGCCGCAGCGCCTCGACGATGAGGAAGTTCATCGGCATCCAGACCGGGCCGCGCCAGTTCGAGTTGCCGCCGAACATGTTCGAGGTGGAATCGGCCGGGTCGTACCGGACCGTGAAGGAGGCACCGAGCTCGTTGAGCACGTAGGGCGCGTCGCGGTGCACCTTCGACAGCGAGCGCACGCCGTAGGGCGAGAGGAACTCGGCCTCGTCGAGCATGCGGCGCAGCAGCGCCTTCATCCGGTGGCCGCGCAGCAGCGACAGCAGCTTGCGGTCCTTCACGCCCCCCTCGGTCCAGCGGGAGACCAGGCGGGCGAGGTGGGGCCGGTTCTCCAGCACCCAGTTCAGGCGCCGGGCGAAGTCCGGCAGCCGGTGGAGCACGGAGGGCTCGATCACCTCGACGGCGAAGAGCGGGACCAGCCCGACCATCGAGCGGACCCGCAGCGGCAGCATCCCGCCGCCGGGGATGTCGACCTCGTCGTAGTAGAATTCGTCGATCTCGTCCCACAGGCCGTAGCCCTGCCCGTCCCCGCCCGACCCGCCCATGTCGGTCATGGCCTCGGCGATCAGCAGGAAGTGCTCGAAGAACTTGGAGGCGGTGCTCTCGTAGACGTCGTTGTGGAGGGCGAGCTCCAGGGCGATGCGCATCATGGTGAGCGCGTACATCGCCATCCAGGCGGTGCCGTCGGCCTGGTGCACCACCCCGAAGCCCGGGGGCGGGCGCGAGCGGTCGAACACGCCGACATTGTCGAGCCCCAGGAAGCCCCCCTGGAACACGTTGCGGCCCTGCGCGTCCTTGCGGTTCACCCACCAGGAGAAGTTGATCAGGAGCTTGTGGAACACGCCTTCCAGGAAGGCGAGGTCGCCGCGCCCGCCCCGCCGGTCCCGGTCGATCTCGAACACCCGGTAGGTGGCCCAGGCGTGGACCGGCGGGTTGGCGTCGCCGAACTCCCACTCGTAGGCCGGGAGCTGGCCGTTCGGGTGCATGTACCATTCGCGGGTGAGCAGCAGGAGCTGCTTCTTGGCGAAGTCCGGGTCCAGCAGGGCGAGCGGCAGGCAGTGGAAGGCGAGGTCCCAGGCGGCGAACCAGGGATATTCCCAGGTGTCGGGCATCGACAGCACGTCGGCCGCCGCGAAGTGGCGCCACTGGCCGTTGCGGCCGCCCGCGCGCCCCCGGGGCGGCGGCGGCTGGAGCGGGTCGCCCTCCAGCCAGCGCCGCACGTCGTAGCTGTAGAGCTGCTTCGACCAGATCAGGCCGGCGGCGGCCTGGCGGAAGATCGCGCGGGAATCCGCGCTCGCGATGCCGTCCTGCAATTCCTCGTAGAACGCGTCCGCCTCGGCCACCCGGCGGCGGACCAGGGACCCGTCGTCGACGGCCCGGGCGCGCAGGCCCGCCGACAGCCGCAGGCGGATCCGGGCGGTCTCCCCGGGCGCCAGCCGCAGCGCGTAGTGCAGGCCGAGCTTGGTGCCCGCGTCCCGGCGCACCGAAGCGGGATCGCCGTCGACGATCGCCGCGTGGAGACCGTCCTTGAACGGCCCCGCGGCGTCCGGCTGCCCGCCGTGCCGCCGCAGGTTGGTGTCGTTCTCGCAGAACAGCAGGTCCGGCGCCCCGTCGAAGGCGAGTCGGTACGGCCCGAGCCGCTCGTGGGTGCAGACGGCGCCCCCGTCGGGCGCGCGGGCGATCCGCGGGCGCGCCTGCCCGGCTTCCCACGACCACGTGTTGCGGAACCAGAGCTGCGGGACGAGGTGGAGGTCGGCGGGCTCGGGCCCCCGGTTCAGCGCGGTGATCACCGCGTGGACGTCGTCGGCGTCGGCCTTGGCGTACTCGACGGTGACGTCGAAGAACCGGTCCCCGTCGAAGACGCCCGTCTCCTCGATCTCGTACTCGGGCTGCTCCCGCCCGCGCCGCCCGTTCGCGTCGACGAGGTCCGCGTAGGGGAAAGCCGCCTGCGGGTAGCGGTACAGCATCTTCAGGTAGGCGTGGCTCGGGACCGCGTCGAGGTAGTGGTAGACCTCCTTCACGTCCTCGCCGTGGTTGCCCTCCTGGTTGGTCAGGCCGAACAGCCGCTCCTTGAGGATGCGGTCGCGCCCGTTCCAGAGGGCGAGGGCCAGGCACAGGTTGCCGCGCTCGTCGCAGATGCCGGCCAGCCCGTCCTCGCCCCAGCGATAGGCGCGCGAGCGGGCGTCCTCGTGCGTCAGGGCGGCCCAGGCGTTGCCGCAGGGGCTGTAATCCTCCCGCACGGTCCCCCATTGCCGCTCGCTGAGATAGGGGCCCCAGAGCGACCACGCCCGGTCGCCCCGTCCCTGCTCGGCGATCCGGCGGCGCTCGGCCCAGTCCACCGACGCGTCTCGACCCTCGCCCCGATCCCTGTCCCGATCCCCGTCCCGATCCTCGTCCGCGCGCGGCCCCATCAGCCGCGTCCCGGACGCGGGCCCGGTCGGCCGGGGCTGGGGGTGCGGCGGGGACGGGAGGCGGTCATCGGTCACGGCGGGTTGCTGCGGATGCGCCGGCCCGATGCATCATCGGCGCCATCCCGACCCGTCGGGACTTCGGGCCGCCGCACGGCTCCGTGAGCGCCCGCCGGCCGATCGCGCGCCCGCGCCGGTGACCGTCTCGGCCCACCCCCAAACCTTGACCCCGGTGAAGGTGAGCGACAGGATCGCGCCGGGTGATCTGCGACTCGACGCGCGGGGATCCGCGTTGATCTATCTGAATTCAGCGTTCGTCGGCGATCTGTCCGGCCACATCTTGGGGGAAAGATGACGCGACTATTGATGGCCGGCCTGGCCGGGCTGCTGTTCATGACCGCGGCGCGGGGTCAGGAAGGTGGCGCGCCGGTGAAGATCGGTGTCGCCGCGCCCATGACCGGGCCGAACGCGGCTTTCGGCGCCCAGATCCGGAACGGCGTGAGCCAGGCGGTGGAGGACATCAACAGGGCCGGCACGCTGAAGGGCACGACGCTGGCCGTCACGGTCGGCGACGACGCCTCCGACCCGAAGCAGGGCGTCTCGGTGGCCAACAAGTTCGCCAGCGACGGCGTGAAGATGGTCGTCGGCGACTACAATTCCGGCGTCACGATCCCGGCCTCCGACGTCTACCTCGACGCCGGCATCATCCAGGTCACGCCGGCCTCCACGAGCGTGAAGTTCACCGAGCGCGGCATGTGGAACACGTTCCGCACCTGCAGCCGCGACGACCAGCAGGGCGCGGTGGCGGGCAGCTACCTGGCCGCGCACTTCCCGGGCAGGAAGATCGCCTTCGTCCACGACAAGACGCCCTACGGCAAGGGGCTGGCCGACGAGACGCTGAAGGCCTTCAAGGCCAAGGGCGGCAAGGAGGTGCTGTTCGAGGGCATCAACCCGGGCGAGAAGGATTACGCGGCGCTCGTCTCCAAGATGAAGTCCGCCAACGTCGACGTCGTCTATTTCGGCGGCGTGCACACCGAGGCCGGGCTGATCATCCGGCAGATGCGCGATCAGGGCCTCGCCGCCCGCATGATGAGCGGCGACGCCATCCCCGACAAGGAATTCGTCCAGATCGCCGGCCCGGGCGCGGCCGGGACCCTGATGACCTTCGCGCCGGACGCCCGCAAGAACCCGAACGCCAGGGGCGTGGTGGCGGCGTTCAACGCCCGGGGCATCGATCCCGAGGCCTACACGCTCTACGCCTACGCGGCCGTGCAGGTCCTGGCCAAGGCGATGGCCGAGACCGGCTCCAGCGACGGCAAGGCGCTCGCCGACTGGCTGCACCGGGGCAAGCCGGTGGACACGGTGGTCGGCCCGATCGCCTACGACGGGAAGGGCGATCTCACCCGCCCCGACTACGTCATCTACGAGTGGACCAAGGGGCCGGACGGCCGGATCGACTATGCCGGGCACGAGGTGACCCCGTAGGCCGGTCGGGCCCGGAGGCCGCCGCCTTACCTAATTGGATGAGGGCGGCGATCTCAACGTGGCCGCCGCGAAGGCCTTATGCTCCCGCCCGACTGCGCCGCGGTCCGGGAGAGGGAGCCTTCATGTTCGACTTCAGCCAGCTCCGGTGCTTCGCCGCCGTGGCGGAGGAGCTGCATTTCGGGCGTGCGGCCGCCCGGCTGAACATGACGCAGCCGCCGCTGTCGCGGCAGATCCAGGTCCTGGAGCGCGTCCTCGACGTGCAGCTCCTGGAGCGCACCAGCCGCACGGTCCGGCTGACCGCCGCCGGCCGCAGCTTCCTGCCCGAGGCGCAGCGCATCCTGCGGCTCGCCGAGACCGCGACGCACGTCACCCGGCAGGTCGCGGCGGGGCGCGCGGGCGTCCTCAAGTTCGGCTTCACGGCGGCCTCGGCCTACGACTTCCTGCCGCGCCTCGTCACCGCGTTCCGGCGGGCGCTGCCGGACGTGACGCTCGCGCTGCGCGAGATGGTCAGCAAGGACCAGATCGAGGAACTGCTCGCCGGTCGGATCGACGCCGCGCTGGTGCGCCCGCCCGTGACGCACCCGGACCTGATCGCCGTCCGGGCGCTGGCCGAGCCCCTGGTGGTGGCCCTGCCGGCCGGGAACCCCCTGGCCCTGCGCGACGGGCTCACCCCCGCCGATCTCGGGCGCGAGCCGCTCATCGGCTACGCGCCCAACGAGGCGCGCTACTTCCACGACCTCGTCCTGGGCCTGCTCGCCGAGGCCGAGATCCGGCCCCCGACGGTCCAGCAGCTCACGCAGATCCACTCCATCCTGGCCCTGGTCCGGGCGGCGCTCGGCATCGCCCTGGTGCCGGCCGCCGCCGAGCGCCTGCGCTTCGAGGGCGTGGTGTTCCGCCCCCTCGTTCTGCCGGCGCCGCGCCCGGTGGAGTTGCTCCTCGCGTGGCGGCGCGACGCGGACGACCCGCTCATCGCCCAGCTTGTCTCGATCGTGGCCGAGATGCCGCCCGCGTGAGCCCGCACGGTCGATCGATGCGCGATCTGCATCGATCGATCCAGTGTTTGGCTTTGACCTCGCGGCGGAAGGCTGCGCGTGATGGGGCGGACGGCGCGCAGACGCCGCGACGCCCCCAGGGAGGATCGTGATGGACAGCCTCACCAACCGCTTCAAGGCGGCCCTCGCCGAGGGGCGCCAGCAGATCGGCCTGTGGTGCAGCCTCGCCAGCCCCATTTCCACCGAGGTGGTCGCCGGGGCCGGGTTCGACTGGCTGCTCCTCGACATGGAGCACTCGGCCAACGACCTCCGGGACATCTACGCCCAGCTCCAGGCGATGATGGAGGGGGACACGCACCCGATGGTGCGGGTGCCGAGCGACGACCCGATCACCATCAAGCGGATCCTCGACGCCGGCGCCCAGTCGCTGATGATCCCCAACATCGACGACGCCGCGCAGGCCGCCCGCGTGGTCGCGGCGACGCGCTACGCGCCCCGCGGCATCCGCGGCTTCTCGCAGGCGCCCCGCGCCGCCCGGTTCGGCCGGATCAAGGACTACCACACCCGCTGCGAGGCCGAGATCTTCGTGGCGGTGCAGGTCGAGTCCCGTCGCGCCCTCGACAATCTGGACGCGATCGCCGCCGTGGAGGGCGTGGACGGCGTGTTCATCGGGCCCGGCGACCTCTCGACCAGCCTCGGCTATGTCGGCCAGCAGGGCCACCCGGAGGTGGTCGCCACCATCGAGGCGGCGGTCGCCCGGATCGTCCGGGCCGGCAAGCAGGCCGGCATCCTCACGCCGAGCGAGGAGCTGGCCCGCCGCTACATCGCGGCCGGCACCCGCTTCACCGCGGTGGGCTCCGATATGGGGCTGCTCGCCCGCAGCTCCGAGGCGCTCGCCGCCCGCTTCCGCGCCTGAGTTCCGCAACGGGATCGTACCCATGAACATCGGATTCATCGGCCTCGGCATCATGGGCACGCCCATGGCCGGACACCTGATCGCGGCGGGCCACAGCCTGTTCCTCAAGACCCGGCGCAGCGTGCCCGAGGCCCTGCTCGCGGCGGGCGGCACCGCCTGCGCCACCGCCGCCGAGGTCGCCGAGCGCGCCGACACGATCATCCTGATGCTGCCCGACACCCCGGACGTGGAGCGGGTCCTGTTCGGCGCGGGCGGCGTCGCCGAGGGGCTGTCGCCCGGCAAGACCGTGATCGACATGAGCTCGATCGCGCCGCTCGCCACCAAGGATTTCGCCGCCCGGATCGCCGAGCGGGGCGGCGCCTATCTCGACGCGCCGGTCTCCGGTGGCGAGGTCGGGGCCAAGAACGCCGCGCTCTCGATCATGGTCGGCGGCGAGGCCGGGACCTTCGCGCGCGCCGAGCCCCTGTTCGCCGCGATGGGCAAGACGGTCACGCATGTCGGCCCGGTCGGGTCCGGACAGGTGGCCAAGGTCGCCAACCAGATCATCGTCGCCCTGACCATCGAGGCGGTGGCCGAGGGGCTGCTCTTCGCCTCGAAGGCCGGCGCCGATCCCGCCAAGGTGCGGCAGGCGATCACCGGCGGGCTGGCCACCTCGCGGATCCTGGAGCTGCACGGCGCGCGGATGATCGAGCGGACCTTCGATCCCGGCTTCCGCATCGGCCTGCACCAGAAGGACCTGAACCTAGCCCTGGACAACGCCCGGACGCTCGGCCTCAGCCTGCCCGCCACGGCGCTGGCGCAGCAGCTGTTCTCGGCCTGCGTGGCCCAGGGCGGCGCGGCCTGGGACCACTCCGCCATGGTGAAGGCCCTGGAGGCCCTGGCCAACCACGCGGTCGGCGACGCCGCCTGATCCCGACAGGAGCCCGGACGGGCGCGAGACGGAAGGAGCATCCGATGCAGGCCGAGATCGAAGCCCCGACCCGCCCGCACCCGGCCGGCGCCGGGGCCGGAGGGGCCGCCGGCGACGTGCCGCGCACGATCCGCCTGAGCGACGGCGACAACGTCGCGATCGTGGTCAACGCCTTCGGGCTGCCGGCCGGCACGGTCTTCCCGGACGGGCTGGAGCTCGTCGAGTTCGTGCCGCAGGGCCACAAGGTGGCGCTCACCGACATCCCGGAAGGCGGCGAGGTCCGCCGCTACGGCGAGGTTGTGGGCATCGCCACGCAACCGATCCCGCGGGGCGCCTGGGTGGAGGAATCCCGCGTCGCGACGCCGGTCGCCCCCGCCCTCGACGCCCTGGAGATGGCCACCCGCGTGCCGGCCCCCCTGCCCCCGCTCGAGGGCTACACCTTCGAGGGCTACCGCAACCCGGACGGGTCGGTGGGCACCAAGAACATCCTGGCGATCTCGATCAGCGTGCAGTGCGTCGCCGGCACCCTCGACGTGGCGATCCGGCGGATCAAGCAGGAGCTGCTGCCGCGCTTCCCCAACGTCGACGACGTGGTCGGCCTGACCCACGCCTACGGCTGCGGCGTCGCCATCAACGCCCCCGAGGCGGTGGTGCCGATCCGGACGCTCCAGAGCCTCGCGCAGAACCCGAATTTCGGCGGCGAGGTCATGGTCGTCGGCCTCGGCTGCGAGAAGCTCGTCTCGGAGCGGCTCCTGCCCGACAGCGGCGCGGCCGGCGACGGGGTGGTGCGGCTGCAGGACGAGCGCCACCGCGGCTTCTCGGCCATGATCGACAGCATCCTGACCATGGCGGAGGCCCGCCTGGAGGTGCTGAACCGCCGGACCCGCGAGACCTGCCCGGCCTCCGAGCTGGTCGTCGGCCTGCAATGCGGCGGCAGCGACGCGTTCTCGGGCGTCACCGCCAACCCGGCGCTCGGCTTCGCGGCCGACCTGCTGGTCCGCTGCGGCGCCACCGTGATGTTCTCCGAGGTGACGGAGGTGCGCGACGCGATCCACCTGCTCACCCCCCGGGCGAAGAGCCCGGAGGTCGCCGCGGCGCTGGTCCGCGAGATGGCGTGGTACGACGCCTACCTCGCCAAGGGCGAGGCCGACCGCCGGGCCAACCCGTCGCCGGGCAACAAGAAGGGCGGGCTCAACAACATCGTCGAGAAGGCGCTGGGCTCGGTCGCCAAGTCCGGCACCAGCGCCATTTCCGGGGTGCTGGCCCCCGGCGAGCGCGTGCGCGAAAAAGGCCTGATCTTCGCCGCGACGCCGGCGAGCGACTTCGTCTGCGGCACGCTGCAGCTCGCCTCGGGCATCACCCTGCAGGTGTTCTCCACCGGCCGCGGCACGCCCTACGGCCTCAGTCAGGCGCCGGTGATCAAGGTCGCCACCCGCACGGAGCTGGCCGAGCGCTGGTCCGACCTGATCGACCTCGACGCCGGCCGCATCGCCACCGGCGCGGCGACGATCGAGGAGGTCGGCTGGGAGCTGTTCCACCTGATCCTCGACGTGGCGAGCGGGCGCAAGCGCCCCTGGTCGGACCGGTGGGGGCTGTTCAACGACCTGACCCTGTTCAACCCCGCGCCGATCACCTGAGACTCACCGGCGGGACGGCCGGACGGTCGGGCGGGGCATGCGTCCCGCCGCGTCGTCAGCGTGGCCGGACTCTGCTAGGCAGCCGGCACCGCCATGACGCTGCCGATTCCCTCCCTCCGGACCCTGCTCTTCCGCCTGCACTGGGCGCTCGGCCTCACCGCCGGCCTCGTCCTCGCCCTGATGGGCCTGACCGGGGCGCTGATGAGCTACGAGGAGGCGGTCACCGCCTTCGCCAACCGCGACCGGCTCGAGGTCGCGCCCGCCGGGCGGACGGCGCTGCCCCCCGCGGCGCTGGCGGCGCGGATCGACGCGCAGGCGGGCGGCCGCGTCGCCAACGTGCTGACCCTGTCGGACGACCCGCGCGCGAGCGTCCACGTCCGCTTCGCCCGCGACCCCGAGACCCGCGCGCGGCCGCCCGCCGCCTACGCCGACCCCTACGACGGCGCGCTGCTCGGCCCGGTGCGGCTGGAGGGCGCCTTCACGACGGTGCGGGACCTGCACCGCTGGCTGCTGCTACCCGGCGGGTCCAAGGGCTGGGGCCGCACCGTGACGGGCGCCTGCACCCTGGCGCTGCTGGCCTTCCTGGCGACCGGCCTCTACCTGCGCTGGCCCCGGATCCACCGCTGGCGGATCTGGCTGAAGCCGGCCCTGTCGCGGCCCGGCCGGCCGCGCTGGTGGTCGCTGCACGCCGTGGTCGGGACCTGGCTCCTGCCGGTCTACCTGGTCATCGCGCTGAGCGGCCTGACGTGGTCCTACCCGTGGTTCAAGGACGGCGCGGCGCGTCTGCTCGTGGGCGCCCCCGACGCCGCGAAGCCGGCCGGCCGCAGGGCCGCCGGAAAACCGGCCGATCCCGCCGCCGACGGCGCGGCCGTCGACCGCGCCTGGGCGGATTTCCGGGCGCGGACCGGCGCGGAGGCCGGGACGGCGGTCCTGACCCTGCCGGGCGCCGACACGAAGGCGATCCGCATCCGCTGGCTGCCGAAGGGCGTCGACGCGCCGAGCGCCCGCAACGAGATCCGCTACGATCCCGCCACGGGCGCGCTGCTGGCCTCCGAGCGGGCCGCCGACGCGCCGCTGGGCCGGCGCCTCCTGGACAACGTCCTGGAGGTGCATCGCGGCCGCTTCTTCGGCGACCTCGTCGCGCTGCTGTTCTGCCTCGCGGCGCTGGCCATGCCGGGCTTCGCGGCGACCGGCCTGACGCTCTACGTCCTGCGCCGCCGCGCCGGCGCCCGCCGCAGGACCGTCGCGGCCGGGGCGCCGGCGGGCGCGGTCCGCACGGCGAGCCCCTGACGGCGGGCCTCCGGCGGGGCGACGGCCCGGCCGCTCGGGCGATGCGGCCCGCCCGTCAGAGCCGGGCGGTGATCGTCGCCAGCACCGTGAACGGCGCCCCGGGGGTGTTGTTGGTCGCGTTGGTCGGCGCCTCGATGTAGCGCGCGTTCGTCAGGTTGCGCATGTTCACCGACAGGCGCCAGTGGGCGTCGAAATCGTAGTACACGAGCGCGTCGAGCCGGTTGTAGGCGCCCACGGTGAAGCTGTTGTCGAGGTCGCCGTAGCGTCGGCCGACATGGGTGACGCCGAAGCCGAGCCCGAGCCCGCGCAGCGGGCCGTCCTGGAACGCGTAGGTCGTCCACAGGCTGCCGCTGAACACCGGCACGCCGGTGAGCCGGTTGCCGACCGCGAAGGTCGTGTCCTTGGTGATCCGCGCGTCGATCAGGCCGACACTGCCGATGATGCTCCAGCCGGGCAGGATCTCGCCGGCCAGGTCGGCCTCGACACCCCGCGACCGCTGCTGGCCGGTGATGACCGAGAAGGTGGGATTGCGCGGGTCGGTGGCCGCGACGTTGTCCCGGACGATCTGGAAGGCGGCCGCGCTCAGGGTCAGGCCGGGCGTGAGATCGACCCGGGTGCCGGCCTCGACCTGCTCGCCCGTGCTGGGCGGGGGGCTCGCCACGTTCAGCACGCTGGCGGTCTGCGGCAGGAACGACGTGGCGTAGCTCGCGTAGAAGGTCAGCGGCTCGAATGGCCGGTAGATCAGCCCGACCCGCGGCGAGGCGCCGAACAGGGTCTGCTCGGGCGGCTGGGTCCGCGAGGCCGGCTGCCGGTTGAAATAGTACTGGCTGCCGATATCGAACCGGGCCCCGACGACGAGCTGCAGGCCCGGCGCCAGCACGATCTGGTCCTGGACGTAGAGCCCGAACACCTCCAGCTTCTGCTTCAGGTCGGCCTGGAACTGGAGCGGCTGGAAGGCCGCGCCGAACATCGGGTTGAGGAAGCTGACCGGGGCGAGGTTGCCCTGCTGGGAGAAGGCGTGGCGGAAGCCGTTCGAGTACTCGAACCCGAGGAGCGCCGTATGGGCGAAGCCGAAGGTGTCGAACTTCATCACGGCCTCGGTCTGGCTGTCGACCGCGGCGAAGCGCGAGTTGACCGTGGCTTCGCGCCGGCTCAGCAGCGTGCCGGCATTGTTGACCGATAGGGCACGGGCGGCGAACACGTCGAACGTGCCCCATTGCCCGGCGATGACCTGCCGGAGCGTCAGGTTCTCGTTGACGTCGTGCTCGGCCCGCATGGTGATCGTGTTGAACGCGCCGAAGTAGCGCGAGGACGGCTCACCGTAGAACCGGCCGATGTTGTCGAGCGGGACGCGGCCGCGGAAGGCCACCAGCCCCTCGTCGTACTGGGTGTGCTGGTTGGTGAATTCCGAGTTCACGTAGACCCGGGTGTCGGCGCTCGGCGTCCAGCTGAAGGCCGGCGCCACGAAGACGCGCCGGTTCGTGTCGCCGCCGTAATTGCGGAAGGTCGGATCCTCCTGGGCGGCGAAGCTGAGACGCGCGGCGAGGCCCTCGACGGCGGGCAGCGCGCTCGACACGGAGCCCTGGAAGCGCCGGAAGCCGAAGCTGCCGCCCTGCACGCTCGCGTCGGCCGTGGGCTCGAAGGTGGGCCGGCGGGTCACGATGTTGATGACGCCGCCGGGGTCGCCCCGGCCGAACAGCACGGAGGCCGGCCCCTTGATCACCTCGACGCGCTCGGCGTCCACGAGGTCCCGTGTGACCGGGTAGAAATTGATGGCCGGATCGACCAGCACGCCGTCGACGGCGAAGACCTGCGTGGAGAAGCCGCGGATCAGGTAGTTCTGCGATCGTCCCTGGATGGTGCTGCCGAGAACCACGTTGCTGACGTTGGTCACGGCATCGGTCAGCCGCAGGTCCTGCTGATCGGTGATCACCGAGCGGGACACGACGTTGATCGATTGCGGCGAGTCGCGCACCGGCGTGTCGGTGCGCGTGGCGGTCGCCGAGCGCGTCGCCCGATAGCCGGTGACGGGACCGTCGGCCCGCTCGCTGACCGGGCCCGTGCCCGCAACGCTGAGTTCGGAGAGCACGACCTCGTCGGCGGCCGGGTCGGATTGCGCGCGGATCTCCGTCGGCGCGAGCAGGAGGAGCGACGTCGCGAGTCCGGTGCTGCAGATATTCAGGCGCGACCGGCAGTATTTGATGCGATCGACGGCGTCGATCCGGGCGGCGTGCATGATTTAAAATCGTTCTCAAGAGCGACGTATCGACGCGGTGCGGTGTTTCTAGAGTGCAAACGCCGTCCTTTCTCAACGCCGATCCGGAAAGCCGCGGGTGACGCGCGCATCCTCTGCCCGGATGTGGCGCGGAAGGCACGATTTGAGGGGCAATGCTTTGAAATCATTCAAAGATGCCAACTACAGAGTGTGTAATGCGTGGCCTTCGCAACCGGCTGATTCCCGGGCCGCGGGCCGACTCACGCCGCCGCGTCTGTCAGGGGACCGGGCGTGATCGCGCGGGATCGCCCGGGAGAACGGCCGGCCGGCCCGCGCGAGGGGGGAAACGCGGACCGGCCGGCGTACCGCGCGCCGTGTCCGACGCGCGATCGTCGATGGCGGTTCGACCGGCGCGCCGCCGGTGCGTCCCGGGGGCGCGGCGGCCGCGGTGCCGGGATCAGCGGCCGGCGTGTCGGCCCGCGAGCGCCGGGGCCGGCAGGCGACCGTCGAGCCCGGCGTCGAGGAGCGCGTGGAGCTGGGCGATCGCCGCGGCGACGTCGTAGTCGGGCAGCGCGGCCCGGCCGACGACGATCCCCTTCATCAGCGGCGCGAGCAGGGCGTAGAGCCCGGCCGGATCGCATCCCGGCGCGGTGGCGAGCGCCGCCAGGGTCGCCACGAACCAGTCGCGGCTCTCCGCCTCGGTCCGCGCCGTCATGGCGGCGATGTCCGGGTTGCGGGTCGATTCCGACCAGATCTCCACCCGCAGGGTCGCGGCCTCGCGGGTGATCGACGCGAAGTAGCGGGCGATGATGCCCAGCAACGTCCCGCGCGGATCGCCGCTGCCCTCCATCTCGGCGACCAGGAGCGTGCCGCGCTCGCGCTCGCGCTCCACCAGCCCGAGGACCAGGGCCTCCTTGGATTCGAAGTAGCGGTAGAAGTTGCCCGGACTCATCGCGGCCTCGCGGGCGAGGTCCTGCATGGTGGTGCGATGGAAGCCGTTGCGCGCGAAACAGGCCTCGGCGGCGTCGAGGATGTGCGCGCGCCGGGCGGACGGGTCGCCGCGGGCCTCGGCCCTCCTGTCCGCCGCGACGGTCACGATCTCGGCTGCGCCGTGACGGCGACCGGGGCGACGCGGCTCTGGTCCTTGCCCAGGCTGGCGACCGCGCAGGATTGCGGTCCCTGATGCAGGTCCGCGCAGATCCGGGCCTGCCAGCCGTCCGGGCCGGCGCCCGTCCAGTTGATCAGGGCCAGCCAGGCGAGGGCCAGGACGGCGCCGAAGGTCAGGTTGGCGGGGGTGCAGACGGCGCGGACGAGGGCGAGGGCGCCAGGGCCGCGGGCGCCGAAACGCTCGGCATCGAGATCGGACCAGCGGCCTTCGAGGGTGAGAGCCATCGCGCGCTCCTGTTTGCCCCACCCTTATAATGAACGTTCATTCTCATGTCAATGAACGTTCATTCTCATCGGGGGCGATGGGTTGCGACGACAGCGCACCGCTGGGACGGGGATATGCGAGGGCGGGGATCTACCGGGCGTGCCGGCGCGAGCGCGGCCGGGTCTCCGGCGGCGGTTCCGGTTTTCTCGGAACGGCCGTCCGGATCCACGCATGGGCGGGGAGTTCCTCCGGGGCTCGGATCCCTCGCGCCGCGGCCCGGCCGCCCGGGATCGGCGCGCGGCTCCGGTCAGGGCGGGGCCGGGCCGCGACCCGCATTCCGCAACCCTGCCCGCGACCCTGCCGCCGCGGCCTCGCGGTCCCGGCGCGTCCGGAAGCGCCGTCCCGGACGCGCGCGGCCTTTCGTCAGCCGAGCGTGGCCGGCTTGAGGGCGCCGGTCCGCTCGTGGAAGTCCGGGCCGTTGGTGGTCCGCGCCACGTGGCCGGCGCGGATCAGGTAGTCGCCGAAATGCTCGCCCGGCTGCCGGCCCTTCGCGTAGTCGGCGAAGAGCGGGTCGAGGGTGTCGCGGATCTCGGAGGCCGCCACGTCCTCCCGGTAGAGCTTGCTGAGCCGCGAGCCGTCATGGGCGGCGCCCAGGTAGAGGTGGTAGCGCTCGGGGCCGCGGCCGACGAGGCCGATCTCCGAGATGAACGGCCGGGCGCAGCCGTTCGGGCAGCCGGTGGAGCGGATCGTGATCTCCTCCTCGGCGAGCCCGTGGGACGCGAGGCTCTCCTCCAGCTCGGTCATCAGGTCCGGCAGGTAGCGCTCGCTCTCGGCGAGCGCGAGGCCGCAGGTCGGCAGGGCCACGCAGGCGATCGAGCTGCGCCGCAGCGCGCTCGCGCCCCGGGTCAGGCCGTACTCGTCGACCAGCGCGTCGATCTCGGCGCGCTTCTCGGCCGGGACGTTGGCGATGATGACGTTCTGGTTGCCGGTGAGGCGGAAATCGCCCTGATGCACCTCGGCGATGCGGCGCAGGCCCGAGAGGAACTGCGCGCCGCCCTCGATGTCCTTGATCCGGCCCGAGGGCACGTAGAGGGTCAGGTGGTGGCGGCCGTCGTCGCCCTCGACCCAGCCGTAGCGGTCGCCGTTGCCCGTGAAGGTGAAGGGCTTGGGCGCGCCGAGCTTCTTGCCGGCGCGCTTCTCGACCTCGGCCCGGAAGGCGTCGAGGCCGTAGCGCTCGATCGTGTACTTGAGCCGGGCGTTCTTGCGGTTCTTGCGGTTGCCCCAGTCGCGCTGGACGGTCATCACCGCCTCGGCGACCTTCAGGGCGTCCTCGGGCTTCACGAAGCCCATCACGTCGGCGGTGCGCGGGAAGGTGTCGGGCTCGCCGTGGGTCATGCCCATGCCGCCGCCCACCGTCACGTTCCAGCCGGTAACCTGGTTCTTCTTGTCGAGGATCGCGATGAAGCCGAGGTCGTGGGCGAAGATGTCGACCTCGTTGGAGGGCGGCACCGCCACGACGGTCTTGAACTTCCGCGGCAGGTAGGTCCGGCCGTAGACCGGCTCGACCTCGGCCTCCTCCTCGCCGCCGACCACGCGCTCGCCGTCGAGCCAGATCTCCCGCCACGCGCTGGTCTTGGGCAGCAGCGAGTCGGAGATGTCCTTGGCGAGCTGGTAGGCGGCCTTGTGGGCGCCGGTCTGAGCGGGGTTCGTCGCCGCCATGACGTTGCGGTTGACGTCGCCGCAGGCCGCGATCGTGTCGAGCAGCGCGCCGTCGATGGCGGCCATCGTGCGCTTCAGGTTCGACTTGATCACGCCGTGGTACTGGAAGGTCTGGCGCGTGGTCGCGCGCAGCGCCCCGCCCGCGTAGGTCCGGGCGATGTCGTCGAGGATCAGCCACTGCTTCGGGGTGATGACGCCGCCGGCGATGCGCAGGCGGATCATGAAGCTGTAGGCCTTGTCGAGCTTCTTCTTGGTCCGCTCGGGGCGCAGGTCGCGGTCGTCCTGCAGGTACATCCCGTGGAACTTCACGAGCTGCCCGTCATCCTCCGAGATCGCCCCGGTGGCGTGCTTGAGGAGGCCGTCCGCCAGGGTGCCGCGGAGGTAGCCGCTGGCGATCTTGATGTGCTCGTTCGCCGCGAGCTTCTCCGCGCGCGCGGCCTCGGCATCCGTGATCGGGCGCGTCGTCGGCGGGGTCTCGTAGACGCGCTTGGCCGGGGCGGTGGTCGGGCCGGGGGCCGGGGTCTCGGCGGCGTCGCGGGGGCTGTGGTCGTCCATGGGGTGAATCCGTCTGTCTGAACGCGTCTCCCAGCCCCCGCGTCAGGGGTGGGTGTCGAGCGGAGCGCGCGCCGGTTCACGGAAGGGGCGGGATCCGCGACGGTCCCCCTCTCCCCGGCGGGAGAGGGTCGGGGTGAGGGACGCGCCCTCTCCGGAAAGACCTGGATCCCTCACCCTGTCCCTCTCCCGCCCGGGAGAGGGGACCCGCGCCCCGTCCTGCTCCGCTGCAATCTCGATCCTGTGGCCTCGGAAGGCCGATCCGTCAGTAAACGTCCTGCTGGTAGCGGTGGCTGCGCTCCAGCGCCGCGACCTGCGCCTCGGCGTCGGCGGCGCTGAGGCCCTTCGCGCTCTGGTACGCGCCCACCACGGCGGCGCGCACGTCCTTGGCCATGGCCTTGGCATCGCCGCAGACGTAGAGATGCGCGCCCCCGTCCAGCCAGGAGACCAACTCCTGCGCGTGCTGGGTGATCCGGTCCTGAACGTAGACCTTCTCCGGCTGGTCCCGCGAGAAGGCCACGTCGATCTTCGTGAGCGACCCGTCCTCCAGGGCGTCCTGCCACTCGAGCTGGTACAGGAAGTCGTGGGTGAAGTGCCGGTCGCCGAAGAACAGCCACGACCGCCCCGGGGCCTCCACGGCCCGGCGCTCCTGCACGAAGGCGCGGAACGGCGCGACGCCGGTGCCCGGGCCGACCATGATGATGTCGGTGGCCGGATCCTGCGGCAGGCGGAAGTGGCGGTTCGGCTTCAGTCGCACCCGCAGCTTGGCGCCGTCGCGGATCCGGTCGGCGACGTGGACCGAGGCGACGCCCGAGCGGGCGCGGCCGTGGGTCTCGTAGCGCACCGCCGCGATCGCGAGGTGGACCTCGTCGCCGACCTCCTTGCGCGAGGAGGCGATCGAGTAGGCCCGCGGCGGCAGCGGCCGGGTGATCGTATTCACGTGCTCGGCGGTGAGCTTCGCCGGGTAGGTCTCCAGCAGGTCGATCAGGTGGCGGCCCTCGATCCAGGCCTTGGCCTCGCCGCTGTCGACGAGTTTCTGCGCGTCCGCGTGGCCGGTCGCCTTCACGAACCGCTCGATCGTGGCGGCCGACAGCGTGGTGATGTCCCGCTCGGCGAGCAGAGCCGTGCGCAGGGCCTCGTCGCCGGAGAGCCCGGCGGCGTTCAGGATCTCGTCCACGAGCTGCGGGTCGTTCTCGGGATAGATCTCCAGCGAATCGCCGGGCTCGTAGGCCGGCGCGCCGTCCTCGAAGGCGAGCGCGAGGTGGATCGTCTCCTTGTCGGAGCGCGACGAGTTGAGGTTCACGTGCTCGACGACCTCGACCACGACGGGCTCGCGGCTCGGCTCGGCGTCGTCGTCCTCGCCGGCGCCGGCGCGGGCGAAGTCCACCGCCACGACGTTGTCGGGCTGCTCGGCCGGGGCGAGCGCCTTCAGCGCGCCCTTGATCCAGTCGGCGGCGGGCTTCTCGAAGTCGAGGTCGAGGTCGGCCCGCTCGGCGGCGCGCTTGGCGCCGAGCGCCTCGAAGCGCGCGTCGAGCGCCTTCCCGATGGCGCAGAACTCCGCGTAGGACGTGTCGCCGAGCGACAGGACCGCGAACTCGACGCCGTCGAGGCGCGGGGCGCCCTCCCCCATCAGCTCGCCGTAGGCCCGCACGGCCCGGGCCGGGGGCTCGCCCTCGCCCCAGGTGGCCGCGATGGCGATCAGCTTGCCGGCCTTGGGCAGGGTCGCGACGTTGAGGTCGGCGAAGTCCACCACCTTCGGCTTGAAGCCCTGCTTGCGTGCGAGCTTGGCGACGTTGCCGGCGAGCGCCTCGGAGTTCCCCGATTCGCTGGCGTAGATCACCGTCAGCGGCGCGGCGGCCTTGGGCGGGGCGGCCGGCACCGCGGCCGGCTGGCCGCCCGCGGCGTCGAGGCCCGCCAGGAAGCCGGCGAGCCAGGCGCGCTGCGTGGGGCTCGCGGTGCCGAGCACCGCGTCGAGGCTGGCGCGCTCGCCGTCCCCGAACGGGGCGGTGCGCGGGAGGAGATTCTGGCGGGACATCACGGGACCATGTCGGGGCCGGCGCGGCCGGTGTCAATCGAGAAACGTTCGTTTTGCAGAACGGGCGGCGTATAGGACATCACGTTCGCTGCACTGCGAAAAAAGAGAATATCATTCTCCAACCACGGCGAGGACGGGGGCCGTCCCCGGCAGGTGCCGCCCGTTCTTCGGGGGCGCCGGCAGCGGCAGGGCCGTGGTGGATTTCACCTTCTCCATCGCGAAGCGGGAGGTGACGTTCTTGAGCGGCAGCACCGCGATGAGGTGCTTGTAGAAGCTGTCATAGGCCTGCATGTCGGCGACGACGACCCGCAGCATGTAGTCCACGTCGCCGGCCATCCGGTAGAACTCCAGCACCTCCGGCATGGCCGAGACGGTTGCGGCGAAGCGCTGCAGCCACTCCTGGGAATGGTCCGCGGTCTCGATGGAGACGAACACCGTCAGCCCGAGGCCCAGCTTCACCGGATCGAGCACCGCCACGCGCCGGTCGATGACCCCGTCGGCCTCCAGCTTCTGGATGCGCTTCCAGCACGGGGTCTGCGACAGGCCCACGCGCTCGCCGATCGCCGCGATGGAGAGCGTGGCGTCCGTCTGCAGCAGGGCGAGAATCTTCAGATCGATCGCGTCCAAAGCTGTCTCCGTGGGCTTCCGCCGCGCGCAGGGCGCGAGCGCATATACGTGTCTACCGGGACCAGTGAGAAGAATCTTTTACCTCGGGCCCATGCTGCCCGCGCCGGAAGCTGTGCGCAACCGCACGCCGAACCGCCGGTCCGACCCCGCCAAGCGCGCCGGGGCGCCTTGACTTCGTTCGGTATAGCGAACATTTCGACCGTTCGACAACAGGCACGGCGCTGGCCGTGGCCTTTCCACCACGCGAACCCCGGGACATGGCGCGATGACCCGTCCGGACCGACAGGCGGCCGACTCCCTCGCGGAGCGGCTGTCCGGGCTCGACCTTCCAGGCCGCCTCCACCTGATCGCCGCCGAGATCCCCGGCCGCCTCGTCTTCACGACGAGCCTCGGCGTCGAGGACCAGGCGCTCACCCACGCGCTGGCCATGGCGGGCCTCGCGAAGGGTCGCGTCGAGATCGTCACCCTCGATACCGGCCGCCTCTTCGCCGAGACCTACGACACGTGGACCGAGACCGAGTCGGCCTACGGCATCCGAATCACCGCCTACGCCCCCGAACGCGCGGCCGCCGAGGATTTCGTGCGGAGCGAGGGCATCAACGGCTTCCGGCGCTCGGTGGCGGCCCGTCAGGCCTGCTGCGGCTTCCGCAAGGTCGAGCCGCTCGGCCGCGCGCTCGCCGGCGCGAGCGGCTGGCTCACCGGGCTGCGGGCCGGCCAGTCGGCCAACCGCGCCGAGACGCCGCTCGCCGCCTTCGACGCGGAGCGCGGCCTGATCAAGCTGAACCCGCTGGCCGACTGGTCGCGGGAGCAGGTCGATCGCTTCGTGCGCGACAATTTCGTGCCCTACAACGTCCTGCACGATCGCGGCTTCCCGTCGATCGGCTGCGCCCCCTGCACCCGCGCCGTGAAGCTCGGCGAGCCCGAGCGGGCCGGCCGGTGGTGGTGGGAGCAGGAAGACAAGAAGGAGTGCGGCCTGCACGTCGGACGCCCCGGTGCGGCCGTGCAGCCGGGCCAAGAGCCCGCGATCCTCGAGCCCGCCGCCTTCGAGACCACCCCGAATCAGACAGCCCGCCAGCCGGAGTTCGCCCGATGAGCGCCGCCCTCGCCGCCGCCGTGCAGCCGAGCGCCACGATGCACGCGCAGACCGCCGCCGACCGCCTCAGCCACCTCAAGCGGCTGGAGGCCGAGAGCATCCACATCTTCCGGGAGACGGTCGCCGAGACCGAGAACCCGGTGATGCTCTACTCGATCGGCAAGGATTCCTCGGTGCTGCTGCACCTCGCCCTCAAGGCCTTCGCGCCCGGGCGGCTGCCGTTCCCGCTGCTCCACGTCGACACGACGTGGAAGTTCCGCGAAATGATCGCCTTCCGCGACGCCCGCGCCAAGGAGCTCGGCCTCGACCTCCTGGTCCACACCAACCCGGACGGGCTCGCCCGCGGTGTCGGGCCGGTGAGCCACGGCTCCGAGGTCCACACCGACGTGATGAAGACGCAGGCCCTGCGGCAGGCGCTCGACAAGCACAAGTTCGACGCGGCCTTCGGCGGCGCCCGCCGCGACGAGGAGGCGAGCCGCGCCAAGGAGCGGATCATCTCGTTGCGCACCGCGCAGCACCGCTGGGACCCCAAGCGCCAGCGCGCCGAGCCCTGGCACCTCTACAACCTCAAGAAGAAGCGCGGCGAGTCCCTGCGCGTCTTCCCGCTGTCGAACTGGACCGAGCTCGACATCTGGCTCTACATCGAGCAGGAAAACATTCCGATCGTGCCGCTCTACTTCGCCAAGGAGCGGCCGGTGGTCGAGCGCGAGGGCCAGCTCATCATGGTCGACGACGAGCGCCTGCCGCTCGCGCCGGGCGAGACCCCGCAGCAGCGCCTCGTGCGCTTCCGGACGCTCGGCTGTTACCCGCTCACCGGCGCGGTGGAGAGCGACGCGGCCTCGCTGCCCGAGATCATCGGCGAGACGCTGGCGGCGCGCACCTCGGAGCGGCAGGGCCGGGTGATCGACAAGGACGGGGCCGGCGCCATGGAGCGCAAGAAGCAGGAGGGCTATTTCTGATGACGCTCCACCAGGCTCCCACGGCCTTCACCGACCGGGCCTCCGGCTACGCGGCGTTCCTCACCGCCCACCGCAACAAGGCGGTGCTGCGCTTCATCGCCTGCGGCTCGGTGGATGACGGCAAGTCGACCCTGATCGGGCGGCTCCTGCACGACACCAAGCAGATCTTCGACGACCAGATCTCGGCGCTCCAGCGCGACTCGCGCAAGCACGGGACGCAGGGGCAGGAGATGGACCTCGCGCTGCTCGTCGATGGCCTCCAGGCCGAGCGTGAGCAGGGCATCACCATCGACGTCGCCTACCGGTTCTTCTCCACCGACAAGCGCTCCTTCATCGTGGCCGACACCCCCGGCCACGAGCAGTACACCCGCAACATGGCCACCGGCGCCTCGACGGCGGACGTGGCGGTGATCCTGGTCGACGCCCGCCAGGGCCTGACCCGCCAGACGCGACGCCACGCGCTGCTCGTGTCGAATCTCGGGATCCGCCGCGTCGTGCTGGCGGTGAACAAGATGGACCTCGCCGGCTGGGCGCAGGGCACCTTCGACGGCATCGTGTCGGGGTTCTCGGACTTCGCCCGCGGGCTGAATTTCTCCGAGGTCAAGGCGATCCCGCTCTCGGCCAAGAACGGCGACAACGTCGTGGACGCGGGCGTCGCGGCGCCCTGGTACACGGGCGGCACCCTGCTCCATTACCTCGAGACCGTGCCGGTCCGCGCGGAGGCGCTGAACGCGCCGTTCCGGATGGCGGTGCAGTGGGTCAACCGGCCGAATTCCGAGTTCCGCGGCTACAGCGGCCGGATCGCCAGCGGCCGGGTGCGGCCGGGCGATTCGGTGACGGTGCAGCCCTCCGGCCGGACCTCCACGGTGGCGCGGATCTACACCGCCGACGGCGACCTGCCCGAGGCCGGCGAGGACGAGTCGGTGACCCTGGTGCTGGCCGACCAGATCGACGCCTCCCGCGGGCAGGTGATCGTGGCCACCGACGCGCCGATGCGGGTCACCGAGACCCTCGACGCGCGCCTGTTCTGGGCGGCCGAGACCGATCTCAGCCCGGGCGCGAGCCTGCTCGCCAAGATCGGCACCGCCACGGTCACCGCGACCGTGGAGCGGATCGCCTCGCGGATCGATCCGGAGACCGGCCAGCCCGGCCCGGCCGAGCGCCTGTCGGCGAACGACATCGCCGACGTGAGCCTGCGCTTCGACCGGCCGGTGGCGGTGGACCCGTACGCGGAGAACCGCGAGACCGGCAGCCTGATCCTGATCGACCGCGAGACCACCGATACGGCAGCCCTCGGGCTCATCCTGGCGCCGAAGGCGGGGGCCGCGCAGGCAGCGACGCCCGGTGCGAAGCCTGCTGAAGGATCGGGGTTCCTGGCCCGTCTCGGGCGTCTGCTCGGGCGCTGAGGACGACCCGCGCACCCTGGCCGTCTCAGGTGATGGCTGCGACAGGGCCGTCCTTGCGAGCGGAGCGAAGCAATCCAGCCGGCGCGACGACTCCCGCCGTCGCGCTGCCCTGGGTCACGTCGCTGCGCTCGTGATGACGGTGCGGGTCGCACCGCTCGGACGACGGATCAGACCAGCCTGAAGCGCAGCTCACCGAGCCCTTCCAGCTCGGATACGACCTCGTCGCCGGGTTTCAGCCACGCGCGGTCCTTACGCGGGATCTTCTCGCCGAAGATCACCCCCTGCGGGGTCCCGGTGTAGAAGATGTCCCCCGGCTTCAGGGTCATCACCTTCGACGCGAAGCTGATCAGCTGGCGGCAGTTGAAGATCATGTCGTCGGTGCTCCAGTCCTGGCGCACCCGGCCGTTGACCAGCGTCTTGAGCTTGAGGTTGTTCGGGTCCTTCACCCGGTCGGCGGTCACCAGGTAGGGGCCGAGCGGCGCGAACCCGTCCGAGGTCTTGCCGATCATGAACTGTGAGGTCAGCGTCTGGAGGTCCCGGGCGCTGAAATCGTTGCCCGTGCAGTAGCCGGCGAGATAATCGAGGGCGTCCGCCTCGGACACGTTCCGGCACTCGCGGCCGAACACCATCACCAGCTCGGTCTCGTAGTCGAATTCCCGCGCCGCCTGGGTCGGCAGCGCGATCGTGCCGCCGTGGTGGTTCAGGGCGTTGTTGTACTTGTTGAACAGCGGCGGGTCCTTGGGGATCGGCGTGCCGGTCTCCTCCGCGTGGTGGCGGTAGTTGAAGCCCATCATGATGATCTTCTCGGGCCGCGTGACCACCGGCGCGTAGGCGACGTCGGCTTCCGCCAGCACGAAGCGCCCGTCGGGCGCGGCCTCGACGGCGTCGATCAGGGCGCGCAGGGCCGGGCCGCGCCCGTTCTGGAGAAGGTCGTCCATGTCGGCGGGGACCGGCATCCCGAGTGCCCGGCCGGCGGCCTCGACGTCGAGCACGCCGTCCTTGGTCTTCACGCCCAGGGCGTAGCCGTCGCCGCGGCGCATGTTGAGGAGGACCATGTCGCGGGGCATGCCGAAGGGCGGCGCCCCCGTCGGCGTGGATTTCGGAGCCGCCGTGCGCTCCTCGGCGGCCCGGGCCGGCGCCGCGGCGGCGGCGGCGAGGCCCGCGGCCGTGGCGGTCAGGAATTCGCGTCGGTTGCCCATGCTGCCTCTCCTCCGGTCGGCCCGTCTGGTCGCGGGCGTGAACCGGGGGGAGCCTGCACGGCCGGCCTCGCCGCCGCCAGCGCCCGCGGCGGGGGCGAGTGACGGCTCAGGCCGCCTGTGAGGCGGCGCCGAGTCCCCAGGCCCGCGCCAGCAGCGCGTAGGAGTCGTGGCGCGCCGCCTGGTCGGGGATCGCCGAGACGATCATCAGCTCGTCGGCCTGCGTGCGCGCGACCATGTCGGCGAGCCGGGCCCGCAGGGTCTCGGGGCCGCCCACGTGCAGGCGGTCGCGACCGCGCTCGATCTGCACCCGCTCGCCGTCGGAATACGGGTAGTCCAGCGCCTCGGCGAGGCTCGGCAGAGGCCGGTACTCGCCGCGCTCCCGCCGCAGCGTCGCGAGCCGCGCGCTGGACGCGAGCCGCTCGGCCTCCGCGTCCGTGGCGGCGCAGATCGCCGCCACCGCCAGGATCGCGTGGGGCTTCGCGCCGAGCCGCGTCGGCCGGAACCGGGTCCGGTAGTCCAGCATCGGCGGCTCCGCGGGCATCCCGGAGAAGTGCTGCGCGAAGCCGAAGCCGCAGCCGATCTCGCCGGCGAGGCGGGCGCTGTAGTCGGAGGAGCCGAGCAGGAAGATCGGCGGCAGCGGCACCCCCGCGGGGCTCGCCTCGATCCGCGCGAACGGGTGCCCCTCCGGGAAGCCGCCGTCCCAGAACAGCAGCTCCTGCAGGCGGTCGAGGAAGTCGTCCCCGCCCTCCCCCGGCGCTTCCCGGCGGCGCAGCGCCCGCGCGGTGAGGCCGTCGGTGCCGGGCGCGCGCCCCAGACCGAGGTCGATCCGGCCCGGGAACAGGGCCTCCAGCACCCGGAAGCGCTCGGCGACCATCAGCGGCGCGTGGTTCGGCAGCATGATGCCGCCCGAGCCGACCCTGATGTTGCGGGTCGCGGCGGCGATCTGGCCGATCATGATCTCGGGTGCCGGGCTCGCCACGTTGGGGAGCGCGTGGTGCTCGGCGAGCCAGTAGCGCCGGTAGCCGAGGTTATCGACGTGGCGGGCGAGGGCCAGCGTGTCGTGCAGCGCCCGCGCCGGGGTCGAGTCGGCGCTGACGAAGGAGAGGTCGAGGACGGAGAGCGGGGTCATGCCGGGTGAGATGGGGGTCTGGGCCGGCCGGTGCGAGGGCAGTTCGTCAGGACGGGGGCTCCTGAGCTTCTTCCGTGGTATCGCCTGGATAGACCGCCTCGAAATCGCGGCCGCCATAGAAGATATTGAGGATCCTCACGGATCCACGTTCCACGCGATAGGCGATCACAGCCGATCTCTCGAACGCCACCGTTCGCAAGCCTTCCAAGAGATCGTCACGGGGTCGGCCCGCATGCGGTGCGTGGCCGATTCGGTCGCACCGATCCTTGATCCGCTGCGTGAAGCGCTGCGCCGTCGCGACGTTCTGACTCCGCTGCAAGACCGTTCGGAAGATGCCGGCCAGATCGGCCTGCGCTTGAGGGCGAAACGCAACAGGCAGTCTACGCACGGCGGGTGTCGTGCCGCGCTTCAGCGAACATCCTGTCGAGATCCTCTTGAACCTCTTCGATGCTCAGATCCGGCCGCGGATCGTCCAGGGAACGCCGGATGCGGGCGCGGATGTCATCGAGACGCTCGGCATCCTCGCGTCGCTGGCGCTGCAGGGCGTGCACGGCCTCGTCGAGCAGCGCGTCCACCGAAGCGTACTCACCGGCCTCGACGCTCTCCCGCACGGCGCGGAGCGTGTCCGGTGCCAGGGTGATGCTGATCGTCTCGCCCATCGGCAGGGCCTCTCGTTCCGTCCCGATTCCGAGGATCATAGCAGAAACGTTGCTCCCGCGCGCCGCCGCGGCGTCTCACGCTTGCCGGCTCAGCGTCCCGGGCCTAGGGTCCGCCGCGCCGCGGGGAAGCGGCGCCTGACCGCAAAAATCCGGAGCACCGCACGCCATGGCTCTCCTCGCCGACGTCCTCTCGCGGGTGAAGCCGTCCGCGACCATCGTGATGACCCAGAAGGCCCGGGACCTGAAGGCCTCCGGCGTCGACGTCATCAGCCTGTCGGTGGGTGAGCCCGACTTCGACACGCCCGAGCACATCAAGCAGGCCGCCATCGCGGCGATCCACCGGAACGAGACCCGCTACCCGCCGGTCTCCGGCATCGTGCCCCTGCGCGAGGCGATCGTGCGCAAGTTCAAGCGCGAGAACGGGCTCGACTACAAGGTCTCGCAGACCATCGTGGGCACCGGCGGCAAGCAGGTGCTGTACAACGCGTTCCTCGCCACGCTGAACCCCGGTGACGAGGTGGTGATCCCCCGCCCCTACTGGGTGTCCTACCCGGAGATGGTCGGGCTGTGCGGCGGCACGCCGGTCTTCGCCGACACCGACATGGCCAACGGCTTCAAGCTCCAGGCCGAGGAGCTCGACCGGGTCCTGACCCCGAAGACCAAGTGGATCGTCCTCAACTCGCCGTCGAACCCGTCGGGCGCCGCCTATTCCCGCGCCGAGATGAAGGCGCTCACCGACGTGCTGCTCCGCTACCCGGACGTGCACATCCTCACCGACGACATCTACGAGCACCTCACCTACGGCGACTTCGCGTTCGTCACGCCGGCCCAGGTCGAGCCGCAGCTGATCGAGCGGACGCTGACGATGAACGGCGTCTCGAAGGGCTACGCCATGACCGGCTGGCGCATCGGCTACGCGGCCGGGCCGGAAGCGCTCATCAAGGCGATGGACTTCGTCCAGGGCCAGCAGACCTCCGGCGCCAGCACGATCGCGCAGTGGGCCGCGGTCGCCGCCCTCGACGGGCCGCAGGACCACCTCGCCACGTTCCGGGCCGCCTTCCAGGGCCGGCGCGACCTCGTCGTGTCGATGCTCAACCAGACCAACGGGCTGACCTGCCCGACGCCGGAGGGCGCGTTCTACGTCTACCCGTCCTGCGCGGCGCTGATCGGCAAGCGGACCGAGGCCGGCAAGACCATCGAGACCGACGAGGACTTCGTCATGGAGCTGCTCCAGGCCGAGGGCGTGGCGGCGGTCCACGGCTCGGCCTTCGGCCTCGGCCCGAACCTGCGCATCTCCTACGCGACGTCGAACGCGGTGCTGGAGGAGGCCTGCCGGCGCATCCAGCGCTTCTGCGGCTCGCTGCGGTAGCGGCCCCGAGGTCCCGCAGGCGTCCCGTGCCCACGATCGCGGTGATCGCCCCGGGCGCCATGGGCAGCGCCGTCGGGGCCCGGCTCGCCGGGCACGGCGCCCGGGTACTGACCTCCCTGGACGGGCGCGGGGCGGCGAGCCGCGCCCGGGCCGCGGCCGCCGGCATGGCGCATGCCGGGGACGGCGACCTCGCCGCCGCCGATCTCCTGCTCTCCATCGTGCCGCCCGCCGACGCGGAGGCGCTGGCCCGCCGGCTCGCGCCCGCCCTGGCGGCGGCCCCGCGCAAGCCGGTCTACATCGACGCCAACGCCGTCAGCCCGGAGACGGTTGGGCGCGTCGCCGGGATCGTCGCGGCCACCGGCGCGCCGTTCCTCGACGGGGCGATCCTGGGCCTGCCGCCGAAGCCCGGCGCCAAGGGGCCGCGCGTCTACGTCTCGGGTCCCGAGACGGCCCCGGCCCTGGTCCTGCGCGACCTCGGCCTCGACCTGCGCGTCTGCCCCGGCGCGGTCGGCGCCGCCTCCAGCCTCAAGATGAGCTATGCCGGCCTCAACAAGGGCCTGACGGCGCTCGCCGCGCTCGTGATCGGCGCCGCCGAGCGCGCCGGCGCCGGGGAAGCGCTGCTGGCCGAGCTCGCCGAGAACGAGCCGGCGCTGCTGGCCCGGTTCGCCAGGGGGCTGCCCGACATGGTGCCGAAGGCCTATCGCTGGGCGCCCGAGATGGAGGAGATCGCCGGGTTCCTCGGGCCCGACGCGGCCGGGCGGCAGGTCTTCTCCGGCTACGCCGCGCTCTACCGGCGCCTCGCCGCGGAGGACGGCGCGGACGAGATCGCCGCGCTGATGCGCTTCGCCGCGGCCGCGGCGGAGCACTGATCGCCGCGGGGTCCCGGAAACGGCCCCGCCTCTGTTGCCGGCTCGGCTGTCACCCTCTACACGGGCTGTCCCCAGCGGCCGATGCGCCTGAAGGTTTCGCGAGCCCGCTCGGGCCTGCATGGCGGCGGGGTCGGCAGTGACGGGACGGTCCGGACCAGTTCTCTGGGCCGTTCCTGTGAGGCTCAGTGGGCCGAGTCGCTGCAGGAGTGTCGGGAGCGCGGGGAACAGGAACCGCGGGTCCGGCGCATGGCCCACATGATTTCCCACCCGATTCCGCCCGCGAGACGGTTCGCGGGCGCGGGTCCCTGCCCCGTTCCGGGACAGCGTCGTCCGGGTCCGTTGCGGCTTCGTTCACGCTCCCGCGCGATGATGCGTCCGGGCCGGGGATCCGGTTCCGCGTAACCGCGTTCTCTCGGGCCTGACGACCATGCGAGCCCTGCTCACCAGCGGCATCAAGGCGATCCTCGGCATCGCCGCGCTCTCCACCGCCGCGCACTGGACCCTCCGGGTCCAGCGCGAGTCCGCCGCCCCCGCGGTCGCGACGGCGAGCCTCGCCGAGCCCACCGCGACCGGCTCCATCGAGCCGCGCCGGGTCGAACGGGCCGCCGCGCTGGCGCCCGCGCCGGTCGCCGCGGCGGCGCCTGTTCCCGCTGCGCCCGCGCGCGCCGCCGCGGGGCTCGACCAGTCGCACCTCGCCGCCCTGATCGCCGGCGCGACGCCGCCCAAGCCGAAGCTCGCCAAGGCCGCCACCAAGACGGCCTCCGCCGATAAGGCCCCCGTTGCCGAGAAGGTCGCGGCGAAGCGCTGAGCCGCCGCCGGCGCGGGCGACCGTGCCGGCTGCATGGTTCCCCTGCGCGCCGGCCGATACCCGCGCGGCGCCGGGCGTGGCAGGGGTTTCAGCCTCTACCGAGATTGGTCAGGCATGAGCACGCAGGTCGCGACCTCCGTCCCCGACGACAGCGCCGCGCCGCGCGCCGCTCCGGAGGCCGACCTCGCCGGCCGCCGGCGGATCGTCGGCATCGCCCTGATGTGCGGGGCCGTCGCCTTCTTCGCGAGCCTCGACGCCTGCGGCAAGACCCTGGCCCGGGCCGGCGTCGATCCCCTGGTCACCACCTTCATGCGCTACGCGGCGAGCGTCGCCATGATCTCGCTGTTCATCAACCCGGTGCGCACGCCGGGCGTCGTGAAGAGCCGGCGCCTGCCGCTGCAGATCGCGCGCTCCCTGCTGCTCTTCGCCTCCACGGCGCTCAACTTCCTGGCCCTGCGCTACCTGCAGCTCGCCGAGACGATCTCGATCCAGTTCGCCGCGCCGCTCACCGTGGCGCTGCTCGCCGGGCCGCTGCTCGGCGAGTGGTCGTCGCGGGCGCGGCTGGCGGCGATCGGCGTCGGCTTCCTGGGCGTGCTGGTGATCGTGCGGCCGGGCGTCGGCGGCATGCATCCGGCCGCGCTGCTCTGCGTCGCCAACGTGGTGGTCTACGCCTTCTACGCGATCATCACGCGCAAGCTCGCGGCCTACGACTCGACCGCCACGACCATGTTCTACACGGGCCTCGCGGGACTCGCGCTGATGGCCCCGCTCCTGCCGTGGATCTGGACGAGCCCGGCGAGCCTGACCCACTGGGCGCTGCTGTTCGGGGTCGCGCTGTTCGGGACGCTGGGCCACTGGCTGCTGGTGATGGCCCATGCCCGGGCCCCGGCCAACGTGCTGGCGCCGTTCATCTACACGCAGCTGCTGTGGTCGGTGACGCTCGGCTTCCTGCTGTTCGGCGACGTCCCGAGCCGCTGGACCGTGGCCGGCGCCATGATCGTTGTCGGCTCCGGCCTGTACCTCCTGGCGCAGGAGACGATCCGCCGGGAGGCGCGGCCGGCCGCCTGAGGCGACCGGCCGGACCCTGTTACGGGACCCTGTCAGCGGCCGAGGCGCTCCTGGCGCTCCATCCGCTCCTCGCGGCGGTTCTCGCGCGCCCGGCGGGCCGGGTCCGGATCGGTGCCGAGCACGCCGCCGACGGTGCCGGTCGCCGCGCCGACCGCGCCGCCGACGACCCCGCCCACGGGGCCGGCCGCGGCCGTGCCGTCCTCGACGCCGCGCTGGGCGCCGCGCGCCGTGCCCTGGGCCTCCGCGGCGCCCGCGTAGGCCAGCGGCGCGAGGGCGAGGGTCGCGATCAGAAGCTTCTTCATGGGGCTGCTCCCGGATGTCTGTCCGAATCGGCTCCGCGCCGCCGCGGCGGGCGGAGGGTGTGTCGGTCAACGGTTCAGACGCCGATTGGTCCCATCCGCGGTCACGGGCGCGTGATCCGCGCTGCCGCTGGCCTCCGGCCGGGGCGGCTGGTAGAGAACCCGTCATGCACGCTTCGCGCGCCCTGCGCGGCCCCGGCCGCCCGATCCGAATTACCGGCCCGGCCTCCGCCTGAGGGCCCGCTCCAGCGCGGCCGCGCGGAGGTCCGGGATCCTCCTGCCGCCCGACCCGATTCCGCCGGCCCGACGCTGCCGGCCCGACCGCCGATGCGAGATCCGATGACCGCCCCCGAGACCGCGCCCGCCCGCGACTATTCCAAGACCCTGTTCCTGCCGCAGACCGAGTTCCCGATGCGCGCCGGCCTGCCGGTGCGCGAGCCGCTCTTCATCGAGCGCTGGAAGCGGATGGACCTCTACGGCAAGCTGCGCGCCCGTGGCCAGGGCCGGCCGAAATTCGTGCTCCACGACGGGCCGCCCTACGCCAACGGCAACATCCACATCGGCACGGCGCTCAACAAGATCCTCAAGGACGTGGTGGTCCGCTCGCAGACCGCGCTCGGCTTCGACGCCAACTACGTCCCGGGCTGGGACTGCCACGGCCTGCCGATCGAGTGGAAGATCGAGGAGCAGTACCGCGCCAAGGGCCGCAACAAGGACGACGTGCCGGTGATCGAGTTCCGGCAGGAATGCCGGACCTTCGCGGCCCAGTGGCTCGACGTGCAGCGCGAGGAGTTCAAGCGGCTCGGCGTCACCGGCGACTGGGACCATCCCTACGCCACCATGGCGTTCCCCGCCGAGGCCGTGATCGCCGACGAGCTGATGAAGTTCTCGATGAGCGGCCAGCTCTATCGCGGCTCCAAGCCGGTGATGTGGTCGGTGGTCGAGAAGACCGCGCTCGCTGAAGCCGAGGTCGAGTACGAGGAGCACGTCAGCGATACCGTGTTCGTCGCCTTCCCGATCCGGTCCGGCGCCGAGGGTGATCTCGCGCAGGCCCGGGTGGTGATCTGGACGACCACGCCCTGGACGATCCCGGGCAACCGCGCGGTCGCCTACTCCAAGAAGATCGCCTACGGCCTGTACCAGGTCACGGAGGCGCCGGCCGACAATTGGGCGGTGCCCGGCCAGACCTACGTGCTCGCCGACAGCCTCGCCGCCACGGTGTTCAAGGCCGCCCGGGTCGAGGCGTTCGCGCGCGTCGCCGACGTGAGCCCGTCGACGCTCGCCGGCCTGACCCTGGACCACCCGCTGGCGAAGCTCGGCTACGGCTTCGCCGTGCCGATGCTCGACGGCGACCACGTCACGGATGAGTCCGGCACGGGCTTCGTCCACACGGCGCCGAGCCACGGCCGCGAGGATTTCGAGCTCTGGATGGCGAGCGGCCGGCTGCTGCGCGAGCGCGGCATCGACGCGACCATCCCCTACACGGTCGACGCCGACAGCGTGCTCACGGAGGCCGCTCCGGGCTTCACCGGCACCCGCGTGCTCACCGCCAAGGGCGAGAAGGGCGACGCCAACAAGGCGGTCATCGCCGCGCTGACGGAGGCCGGGGCGCTGATCGCCCGCGGGGTGCTGCGCCACCAGTACCCGCATTCCTGGCGGTCCAAGAAGCCGGTGATCTTCCGCAACACGCCGCAATGGTTCATCGCCATGGACCGGCCGGTGGATTCGCTGGGCAACCGGACGCTGCGCGAGGTGGCGCTCCAGGGTATCGACGACACCCAGTGGGTGCCGACCCAGGGCAAGAACCGCATCACCGGCATGGTCGCCAACCGGCCGGACTGGGTGGTCTCGCGCCAGCGCGCCTGGGGCGTTCCGATCACCGTCTTCGTCCACCGGGAGACCGCCGAGATCCTCAAGGACGATGCCGTCAACGCCCGCATCCGCGACGCCTTCGCCGCGGAGGGCGCCGACGCGTGGTTCCGGGACGACGCCGCGCAGCGCTTCCTGGCGCCCGACCACGACCCGGCGTCCTACGAGAAGGTCACCGACGTCCTCGACGTCTGGTTCGATTCCGGATCGACCCACGCCTTCGTGCTCGACGATCCGGAGGCCTTCCCGGGGCTTTCTGGGGTGAAGCGCGTCCGCGACGGCGGCCAGGACCGGGTCATGTACCTGGAGGGCTCCGACCAGCACCGCGGCTGGTTCCAGTCCTCGCTGCTCGAATCCGCCGGCACCCGCGGCCGGGCGCCCTACGACATCGTCCTGACCCACGGCTTCGTGCTCGACGGCAAGGGCCTGAAGATGTCGAAGTCGAAGGGCAACGTCGTCGCACCGCAGAGCGTCATCAAGGATTCGGGCGCCGACATCCTGCGCCTGTGGGTCGCCGCCTCCGACTACACGGATGACCTGCGCATCGGCCCGGAGATCATCAAGACCTTCGCGGAGACCTACCGGAAGCTGCGCAACTCCCTGCGCTGGATGCTGGGCTCGCTGGCCCACCGGGTCCAGGGCGACGACGTGGCCTACGCCGACATGCCGGAGCTGGAGCGGCTGATCCTGCACCGGCTCGCCGAGCTCGACGGCGAGATCCGCGAGGCCTACGCGGCGTTCGACACCAAGCGGGTGGTGGCGCTGCTCAACGGCTTCATGACCGGCGACCTGTCGTCCTTCTACTTCGACGTGCGCAAGGACGCCCTGTACTGCGATCCCGTGTCCTCGGTCCGCCGGCGGGCGGCGCTGCAGGTGATCGACGAGGCCTTCCGCCGGGTGACGATCTGGCTCGCCCCGGTGCTCGCCTTCACCGCCGAGGAGGCGTGGCTCGACCGCTACCCGTCCGAGGACGGCTCGGTGCATCTCCAGACCCTGCCGGAGACCCCGTCCGCATGGCTCGACCCTACCCTCGCGGAGCGCTGGCAAAAAATCCGGCGGGTGCGGCGGGTGGTCACCGGCGCCCTGGAGATCGAGCGCGCGGCCAAGCGCATCGGCGCGAGCCTGGAGGCGGCGCCGACGGTCTACGTGGCCGATCCGGACCTGCTCGCGGCGCTCGAGGGCTGCGACTTCGCCGATACCTGCATCACCTCCGCCATCAGCGTGGTGGCGGGCGAGGGGCCGGCGGATGCGTTCCGGCTCGACGAGGTGCGGGGCGTGGCGGTGGTGCCGAGCCCGGCCGAGGGCCGCAAATGTGCCCGCTCCTGGCGGGTCAGCCCGGAGGTGGGCAGCGACCCGGATTACCCGGACGTGACGCCCCGCGACGCCCAGGCCCTGCGCGAGTGGGACGCGGCGCATCCGGAGGCGAGCGCGGCGTGAGGGCGTTCCGCGTCGTCGGCGGCGCCACCCCCTCTCCCCGCCCGCGGGGAGCGGGGGGCGCCGGCCCGGGCCAGGCGCGCCGCCCGTGACGCCCTTCCGCGCCGGCCTCCTGGCCCTCGTTCTCACCCTGGTCCTCGATCAGGCCAGCAAGCTCGGCCTCTATTTCGGCACCGACCTCGTGCTGACGCAGCCCTGGCGGCTGGCGCCCTTCGCCGACTTCGTCGTGGTCTGGAACCGGGGCGTCTCCTACGGGCTGTTCCAGCAGGAGGGCGGGATCGGCCGCTGGCTCCTCGTGGCCCTGTCGCTCGCCGCCGCGATCGGCCTCGGGATCTGGATGCGGCGGGCCTCGTCGCGCCTTCTCGGCGTCGCCCTCGGATTGATCGTCGGGGGGGCGCTCGGCAACGCCATCGACCGGGCCGCCTACGGCGCCGTCTTCGACTTCGTCCACCTGCATGCCGGCGGCTGGTCCTGGTACGTGTTCAACGTCGCCGACGCGGCGATCGTGGCCGGCGTGATCGGCCTGATCCTCGACAGCCTGTCCCCGGACGGCCGCAGGGGCCGGGCGTCCCCGCCGCAGGGCGACCCGGCGCCGCGCCTGTGATCCCTGCAACACACAGGTCCTCCCGCGTCCCCCTCCTGGCGCGACGCAGTCAAGGCGCCATACGATCGCCGGAAACCGGTCTCAGGCCGGGACCTGTCGGATCGGGCCGCGCCGCGGCCTTCCCAGAGCCGGACGCTCCGTCCGGAACCCGTGAGGCAGCATGACCGGGCATCGCAGGCTTCGTCCCCTCCTCTCCGCCGCGGTGGCCCTGGCTCCGCTCTGCGTCGTCGGTGCCGCGCACGCGCAGGAGCGCGGCGAGTTCATGCGCGACGCCCTGTCGGGCATCGGCCTCCTGGAGAAGCGCCAGGATCCGATCGACTATCACGAGCGGCCGCCGCTGGTGATGCCGCCCAAGATCGACGGCAAGGCCCTGCCGCAGCCGCGGGCGCGCTCCACCAGCACCGCCTGGCCGAAGGATCCCGAGATCGTGGAGCGCGAGCGCGCCGCCGTGGAGCGGCGCAATCCCAAGGGCTCCCAGGCCCAGGGCCGCTACGACGACAACAACGCGACGCTCTCCGTGGAGGAGATGCGCGGCGGCCGCCGTGCCGGCGCGGGCCTGACGACCACCGCCGAGCGCAAGCCCGGCGACAACAACCGCGACGACAGCCTGCTCAGCCCCTTCGAGCTGCTCAAGGGCAAGAGCGCCAACGCCGAGCCCTCCGACATCGAGCCGAGCCGCGACACGCTCACGGACCCGCCGACCGGGTACCGGCAGTCGCCCAAGCAGCTGGCCCGGCCGCCGTCGAGCGACCCGATCAACAACGCCAGCCGCGAGCGCGAGGAGTCGGATCCCCGCGCGTATCTCCGTCAGCGCGCGCAGCAGTGACGGGGGCGCCGTGTCGCCGTTGCAACGGCGCCGCGGCGTGGCAACATGAGATGATCGTCCCGGTGCGGTTCTTGCGCCCCGGTGACCAGGACGGCCCCGATCCGCGCGCGCATCCCGACGCGGGACGCTTCGATCCGGGGCCGGCAGAAGGAAAGCGGAATGCACCTGTTCAGGAAGGCGACGCCCACCCTCTTCCCGCTGCGTCCGGGCTCGCCCTACGGCGGCAGCGCCGGCCGGGGCGAGGCCGCGCCGTTCGGGCGTTCCGAGGCGGGCGGACCGGAAGTGACGGCCTTCACCCTCGACAACGGCCTCGACGTGGTGGTCGTCCCCGACCACCGGGCCCCCGTCGCCACTCACATGATCTGGTACCGCAACGGTTCAGCCGATGATCCGCTCGGCCAGTCGGGCATCGCCCACTTCCTCGAGCACCTGATGTTCAAGGGCACCGAGAAGCACCCGGTCGGGGCCTTCTCCAAGGCGGTGTCGGGCCTGGGCGGCCAGGAGAACGCCTTCACCAGCTACGACTACACCGCCTATTTCCAGCGGGTCGCCCGGGATCACCTCGGCACGATGATGGCATTCGAGGCGGACCGCATGAGCGGCCTCGTCCTCGACGACGCCGTCGTCGCCCCCGAGCGCGACGTCGTGCTGGAGGAGCGGCGCATGCGGGTCGAGACCGACCCCTCCGCCCAGCTCTCCGAGGCGATGGCGGCCGGCCTGTTCGTGCACCATCCCTACGGCATCCCGATCATCGGCTGGATGCACGAGATCGAGGGCCTGAACCGCGAGCACGCGCTGGCCTACTACAAGCGCTTCTACACCCCCGAGAACGCCATCCTGGTGGTGGCCGGCGACGTCACGCCCGACGAGGTCCGGCGCCTCGCCGAGACCACCTACGGCCGCGTGACGCCCCAGGGCGCCCGGCCCGAGCGCCTGCGGGCGCGGGAGCCGGAGCCGAAGGCCCTGCGCCGCGTCGCCGTCGCCGATCCGAAGGTCGAGCAGCCGACCCTGCAGCGCCTCTACCTGACCCCCTCCTGCATCACCGCCCGGGACGGCGGCTGCCACGACCTCGAGCTGCTGGCCGAGGTGCTGGGCGGCGGCTCGACCTCCTACCTCTACCGCAAGCTGGTCATGGAGACCGGCCTCGCGGTCAATGCCGGCGCCTGGTACATGGGCTCGGCGATCGACGACACCCGCTTCTCCGTCTACGCGGTGCCCGCCGAGGGCGTGCCGCTGGAGAAGCTGGAGGAGGCCGTCGACAGGGTGCTGCGCCGCGCCCCCGCGGAGGCCCTGGACGCCGAGGCGATCGAGCGCGCCAAGACCCGCCTCGTGGCCGAGACCGTCTACTCCTCCGACAGCCAGTCGTCGCTCGCCCGCATCTACGGCTCGGCGCTGGCGATCGGCGAGACCATCGAGGAGGTCCGCCGCTGGCCGACCGACATCGAGGGGGTGACGCAGGCGCGTCTCAAGGGCGCCGCCGAGCGCTGGCTGACGCCGGCCCGCTCGGTCACCGGTTACCTGACCAAGGCGCAGGATCCCGACGCCCCGGTCGCGATGGCCGCCGAGTAACCCCGGGTGCGTCCCGCCGGACCCGTGACGGGTCCGGGCGGGGCGTTCTGCCGAACGGGAGCCCTGGCCCGCTCCGCCGTCGCCCGAGATAGAGACACGAGGTTCCCATGAGCTTGGCCGAGACTCTGGTCGAGACCACCGCCCAAACCGTCAGCTCGCCCACCACGGCGCTGCCGGTGACGACCGCCGCCGGCATCGAGGCGTGGCACGTCGAGTCGCCGGTGGTGCCGATGATCGCCCTGGCCTTCACCTTCGAGGGCGGCGCCGCCCAGGACCCGGCCGGCAAGGCCGGCTGCGCGCAGATGCTGGCGCGGCTCCTCGACGAGGGCGCCGGCGACCTGACCTCCGACCTGTTCCAGGAGCGGCTCGCCGCCCGGGCAATCGAGCTGTCGTTCCACGCGGGGGCCGACGCGGTCGGCGGCTCGCTGAAGATGCTGGTCAAGCACGCCGACGAGGGTATCGCGCTCCTCGCCCTGGCGCTGGCCAAGCCCCGCCTCGACCCCGACGCGATCGAGCGCGTCCGCGCCCAGATCATCGCCGGCCTGCGCTACCAGCAGAACGATCCGGGCGTGCTGGCCTCCCGCCGCTTCTTCAAGGAGGCGTTCGCCGGCCATCCCTACGCCCGCCCGTCCTCCGGCACCGTGGAGAGCGTGACGGCGATCACTCGGGACGACCTGCTGGCGATGCACGCCCGCATCATCGGCCGCGGCCGGGTGAAGGTGGCGGCGGTCGGCGCCATCGGCGCCGAGCAGCTCGCCGAGGGCCTGAACCGCGCCTTCGGAACCCTGCCGGAGGCCGGGGCGCTGAAGGCGGTGCCGCGCACCGAGGTGCACGATCTCGGCAAGCGCGTCGTCGTCGACCTCGACGTGCCCCAGTCGGTGATCCGGTTCGGCATGGCCGGCGTGCCGTGGCGCGACCCGGACTTCATCCCGGCCTACGTGCTGAACCACATCCTCGGCGGCGGCGCCTTCACGTCCCGCCTGTTCCAGGAGGTGCGCGAGAAGCGCGGCCTCGCCTACTCGGTCGGGACCTCGCTCGTCAGCCACCGCTCGGCCGCGATGACCTGGGGCTACACCGCCACCAAGAACGAGCGCGTCGGCGAGGCCCTGTCGGTGATCGGCGACGAGATCGGCCGGCTGATCACGGACGGCCCGGACGACGAGGAGCTGCAGAAGGCCAAGGATTACCTGACCGGCTCCTACGCCCTCGGCTTCGACACCTCGACCAAGATCGCCCACCAGCTGGTGCAGATCGCCTTCGAGGAGCTGGGCATGGACTACATCGCCCGCCGCAACGCCATGGTCTCGGCCGTCACCCAGGCGGATATCCGCCGGGCCGCCGCCCGCACCTTCGCGGACGGCAAGATGCTGGTGGTCGCCGCCGGCCGGCCCGTGGGGCTCTGAGGGCGCCCGCGCCCTGTCGCCTGAGATGCGGGTGATCGAACTTGTGCCGGACGACGTGGCCGATCTGATCGAGGCGCGCGGAGATCTTGCGACGGGGGCCGAGGTCGAGGCCGTCCTGTCGAAGTAGCGGCTCTGACACCGTTTTCCGGCGCGGCCGTCTTTGCGAGCGAAGCGAAGCAATCCAGTCGGTGCGACGCTTCCGGTGGGCGCGCTGATCCGGGGTCACTTCGCTGCGCTCGTGATGACGCCGCGGGCGGGCCTCAACCGATAGCCGTGCTCAGGGTCTCCAGCTCGGACCGGTGTTGCAGTCCGAGCCAGAACTCCGCGCTCGTTCCGAGATGGCGGCCGAGGCGCAGGGCCGTACCGGTGGATATCCCGATCTGCCCGGCGGCGACCCGCTCGAGAGGGTGCCCGGAACGTGGCGCGCGGGCGCGATCCGCGATCGATGCGGCAGACGATCCCGAGAGAATCGGAAGATCGTCCCGCAGGGCCGCGCCGGGATGCAGCGGCGGCAGAAGGGCGTCGGCTCCGTCCATCGGGACCCTGCCCTCGCAACGCCACCCCCGATCTCCACCTTAGCCAGATCGGCCGCAGCCCCCAGGACCGACATGCAGCTCACCGGCATCCACCATCTCACCGCGGTGACCGCCCGCGCGGCGGAGAACGTCGCCTTCTACACGGGCACGCTCGGCCTGCGGCTCGTGAAGAAGACGGTGAACCAGGACGACGTCTCGGCCTACCACCTGTTCTACGCCGACGGGCTGGCGAGCCCCGGCACCGACATCACCTTCTTCGACTGGCCGGCGCCCCGGGAGCGGCGGGGCTCCGGCAGCATCACCCGCACGCACCTGCGCGTCCCGGGCGAGGGCGCGGTCGCGTGGTGGCACGCGCGCCTGCGCGAGGCCGGGATCGTCGAGGCCGAGCCCGACGCGCGCGACGGGCGCCTCACCCTCGATTTCGAGGATCCGGAGGGCCAGCGCCTCGCCCTGGTGGACGATGGCGGGACCGGGCCGGAGCATCCCTGGGACGGCTCGCCCGTGCCGGCCGCCTACCAGATCCGCGGCCTCGGCCCGATCCGGCTGTCGGTGCCGGACCCGGCCCGCACCGCCGCCGTGCTGACCGAGGTGCTCGGCCTGCGCCGGGACCGCGCCTTCGAGACGGGCGACGGCCCGGTGGAGGTCTACGCGATGGGACCCGGCGGCCCGGCCGCCGAGCTCCAGCTCCTGGCCGACCGGTCCGCGCCGGCCCGCCAGGGCGCGGGCGCGGTCCATCACGTCGCCTTCCGCATCCCGGACGGGGATTACGAGGCCTGGGCCGACAGGCTCCGGGCGGCGCGGGTGCCGAGCAGCGGGCCGGTGGACCGCTACTACTTCCGCAGCCTCTATTTCCGCGAGCCCAACGGCATCCTGTTCGAGATCGCCACCGACGGGCCGGGTTTCACCGCGGACGAGCCCCTGGAGACCCTGGGCGAGCGCCTGGCCCTGCCGCCGTTCCTGGAGCCGCGCCGGGCCGAGATCGAGGCCGGGCTCGCGCCGCTCCGGCCCGCCGCCCTCGTCTGAGGGCGGCGCGGGGCCGGCTCTGCGGCAACCCTCCCATGTCCGGAACGGCGCTGCGGAGCGTCCGCGAAGACGCTAAATCTTCGAACGATTCCAGGCCGTTCACTTCTTTCGCCAGTGTGATCCCGGCACGCCTTGACGGACGTGCTGCAACTGCGAAAGAAGCGGCGCGCGTGTGTTTGCAACCGGATCCGGGCGGGTTCCCTGCCGAGGATCCACCCCCGCCCGAGCGGGGCGGCGGGGATCCCCCGCACCACGGGCCCCGAATCGTCGGGGCCGTGTGCCGAGCGTCAGAGGATTCGAGGACTGATCCGTCGATGAGCAAGTTCTACGAGGAGCGCGTTCTGTCGGTCCACCACTGGACCGACAACCTGTTCTCGTTCCGCACGACGCGG
>NZ_FNWP01000068.1:0-1353 GCF_900108435.1 Methylobacterium sp. 275MFSha3.1
GAAGAAGGACCGCGTCGACGACGCCCTCAACGCCACCCGCGCGGCGGTCGAGGAAGGCATCGTCCCGGGCGGCGGCACCGCGCTGCTGCGCGCCACGGCAGCTGTTCGGGCTCTTTCGAACGACAACCCCGACGTGCAGGCCGGCATCAAGATCGTCCTCAAGGCTCTTGAGGCCCCGCTCCGCCAGATCGCCCAGAACGCGGGCGTCGAGGGCTCGATCGTGGTCGGCAAGATCCTGGCTGATGCCTCCTCGACCTTCGGCTTCGACGCCCAGACCGAAGCGTATGTTGATATGCTTCGGGCCGGCATCGTCGATCCGGCCAAGGTGGTCCGTGCGGCCATTCAGGGCGCGGCTTCGGTCGCCGGCCTGCTGGTGACCACCGAGGCCATGATCGCCGAGGCTCCGCGGAAGGAGGCCCCGCCGATGCCGAGCGGTGGTGGCATGGGCGGCATGGACTTCTGATCTGCCCGACTAAGTCTGGGTGATACTCGATGAGCCGGATGCCGGCTCGTCGGGGGCGCTTCACGTGGGCCGGATGAGGGGACCGGCCCCGCTCCGGTCCTGCGGGTGCACGGGATCGAGGCGTTCCCGTCTATCGGCGCTGTATCATCGAAATCGAAGCCCGCGTCTCGCGCGGTGAGGCGGCTCAAGTCGCGGGAGGCTGCGGCGGCCGATACCGAAATAAGTCTGAGGGCAACGCACATGCGCATTCTCGTCGGCTGCGAGATGACCTACGAGTTCCCGCAGCCCACCCCCATCATCGCGACGCTTAACATCCACGCATCGCGCTTCTCGGATCTCGAACGACCCGACTACTTAATCACGACCCCCGCTGTACCGGTCCAGGGCTACCGTGACAGTTTTGGGAACTGGTGCAGCCGCATGGTTGCCCCGGCTGGCCGCTTCAAGCTGCGGACCGACACGATCGTGCGGGACCCCGGCGGCGGCGACCCGGAGGTCTTCAACGCTGGGGAGACCGCCATCGAGACGTTGCCGTCGGACACGGTGCTGTTCCTCCTCGGCAGTCGGTACTGTGAGACCGATCGTCTGTCATCGATCGCCTGGGATCTGTTCGGCCACCTGCCGCCGGGCTGGGGGCGTGTGCAGGCGATCTGCGACTACGTCCATGATCGAATTACCTTCGGATACGAGCATGCGCGGGCAACGCGGACGGCCTTCGATGCATTCGAGGAGCAGCGGGGCGTCTGCCGTGATTATGCGCATCTGGCGATCGCGTTCTGCCGGTGTCTCAACATCCCGGCACGCTACTGCAACGGATATGTCAGCGACATCGGTCTGCCGCTGCCCCATGCGCCCGGCGATTTTGCCGCCTGGATGGAGGTCTTTCTCGG
>NZ_FNWP01000060.1:0-9192 GCF_900108435.1 Methylobacterium sp. 275MFSha3.1
TACGCGGCGGAGTGCGCGCTGGACCGGGGCGAGCCGGCCCGGATCAGCCTGACGCCGGCGACCTGGGCGACGATCGTGTCGGTGAACCGGCGGGTCAACAAGGCGATCGAGCCGATGACCGACCAGGACCACCTGCACGTGGCCGACCGCTGGGACCTGGCCGAGGACGGCATCGGCGACTGCGAGGACTTCCAGCTGCTCAAGCGCCACATGCTGGCCGAGGCCGGCCTGCCGCGGCGGGCGATGCGCATGACCGTGGTGATCGACGAGAAGGGCGAGGGCCACGCCGTGCTGACCCTGATCACCGACCGGGGCGACCTGGTGCTCGACAACAAGACCAGCGCGATCCTGCCCTGGCACAAGACCGGCTACGTGTTCATCAAGCGCGAGAGCCAGGACGCCGTCGCCTGGGTCTCCCTCGGCGGCGTCACCTCCCCGGTCACCACCGCAAACCGGTGAAGCGGCCTCAGGCCGCCCGGCTCAGCGACGGCTGGGCGAGGCTCGCCACGTAGGACTCCACCCGGCCGATGAAGGCCGCGAGATGCGGGGCGACGCCCCGGAGACTGGCGAGATCCCGGACCAGGATGTCCCGCGACAGCGCCCTGTCGCCCTCGCTCGGCGCGTCGGCGAGGTAGGAATCGACCGCGTGCTCCGCGATATTGATCGCGCCGGCCCGACCATCTTCGGCGAGCGCTCTGATCACCTGCTGGATGGCGGGCTGCATGGCGGGTCCTTTCCTGGGGTGCGGCCCCGTCGGCGACGGGCTGGCCGGCTTCACGCGTCTCGATCGAGCCCGCCGCGAATCCCCCGTGCGAGCCGTGCTGAGAAGCCGGCAAAGCTGACCTGAATCAAGGCCTTCCGAGAAGGCGCAGAGCGGCTATTCACTCAGTGCATACGGTTTCGGCCAGCCCCGCGGATGCAACACTCTCTTAAATCGGAACCGATACGGCTGCCCGCGCGTTAGCTGCCTCGCCCTGACCCATTGTGCGTCGCACGTGGCCGTGTCACCCTTCCGTCATCATCGGGCGGCGGGGGCTTGAACCATGCGGCACGCGGATGGCGGTATCTCGTGTCAGGTCTTCGGCCCGCTCCGTTGGCGCGGGTGGACGCACGCGGCGTGCCGCGCGCGGCAGGCGGCGAGTTTCGCCCTGCTCGGCACGATCCTCGCGATGGGCGGCGCCACGACTCACGCCCACGCGCGGCTGGTCCTGCCGGATCAGGTGACCGCCGCCGAACCGACCGGGCCGGTGCGGGCGATCGCGGGCTGGACGGATTTCTGCGCCCGCACGCCTCAGGAATGCACGGTCGACACGGCCGAGCCGGCCGAGATTTCCCTGACCGTGGCGGTGTGGCGGACCCTGCAGAGCGTCAACCGCCGCGTGAACGCGCGCATCCGGCCGATCACCGATCAGGCGCACTGGGGCGTCGTCGACCGCTGGGACTTCCCCGATGACGGGTTCGGCGATTGCGAGGATTACCAACTGCTGAAGCGGCGGATGCTGGTGGAGCGCGGCCTGCCGCGGCGCGCCCTGCTGATGACCGTGGTGATCGACGAGACCAACGAGGGCCACGCGGTGCTGACGGTCCGGACCGACCGCGGCGACTTCATCCTCGACAACAAGACCGACGCGATCCGCTCCTGGCGCCGCACCGGCTACAACTTCATCAAGCGGGCCGGCCAGGACGGCGCGGCCTGGGTGTCCCTGGAGGGCAAGGACGGGACCGCGCAGGTGGCCACCGCCGAGCCCTGAACCCGGTCAGGCGCCGACCAGCATCGCGGCGAGGTCGAGGGCGACGCGGCCGGAGAGCAGGCTCCAGCCGCACGCGATGACCGTCGCCAGCATCACGAACGGGATCGGGCGCCCCTCGATCCGCCGGCCGCGCACCGTGTTGCGCAGGATGATGAACGGCGCCGAGAAGGCCAGCATCGGCAGGGCGGCGACCGCCGGCAGACCACCGCGCTCCAGCAGGCTGAAGCTCGCCCGCCGCGCCGCGAACAGCTCGAAGGCGCTGGCGATCAGGCCGGACAGCGCCAGTCCGATGCAGAGGGTCCGGATCGACTCGAGGGCGACGGGCGTGAGGACCATTATTCGCGCTCCTGATACAGGTTGCGCGCACTGTACTCACGCCGTTTACCGGTTGTTAAGCACGAGTCTTCGTTAGCGTTAATCCGTGCACAGGTGCGGCCGGCGGGACCCGTTCCGAGACGCGGGTCCGGCCGGGGCGCGGGGCCTCAGGCCTCTTCCTCGAGATCGATGTCGAGGATCGCCATCCGGAAGACGAAGGAATCGTCGCCGTCCTCCTTGTCGTCGGCGATCACGCCGATCGACTCCTCGCCGATGAACACCTCGGCGGAGTCGCCGGTCTTCATCGCGGTGAGGCGGATATTGTTGTTCGCGAACTTGCGGCGCAGATAGTCCTGAAGCTTCGCGGTCTCGGCTTTGGTCACGCTGGTCGATCTCCCCTGGCGGCGCTGGCGCCGCGGATGGGCCGAGGGCTTGCCACGCCGCGGGCGGAGCGGCAAGCGCGACGGCCCCGGGTCAGATCCCGTCGCCCAGGTGGATGAACTGATCGAGGGCGACGAGTTGGTCCATCGCCCGGGCCGGATCGTCGCAGCCGGCGGTGCCGACCACGCGCGCCGGCACGCCGACGACCGTCGTGTTCGGCGGTACCGGCCGCAGCACCACCGAGCCCGCCGCCACCCGGGCGCAGGCCCCGACCTCGATGTTGCCCAGGATCTTGGCGCCGGCGCCGATCATCACGCCGCGGCGGATCTTGGGGTGGCGGTCGCCGCGCTGCTTGCCGGTGCCGCCCAGGGTCACGGCGTGGAGGATCGACACGTCGTCCTCGATCACCGCGGTCGACCCGACCACGAGGCCGGTGGCGTGGTCGAGGAAGACGCCCCGACCGATCCGCGCCGCCGGATGGATGTCGCACTGGAACACCTCCGAGACCCGGCTCTGGAGGTAGAGGGCGAGGTCGCGCCGACCGCGGTTCCAGACATGGTGGGCGAGGCGGTAGGCCTGCAGGGCGTGGAAGCCCTTGAAGTACAGGACCGGTTCGAGGGCCCGGAGCGTCGCCGGATCCCGGTCGATCACCGCGCCGATATCGGCGCGGAACGCCTGGCCGATTTCGGGATCGACCGTGATCGCCTCGTGGAAGGCGTGGGCGACGAGTTCGGCCGGGAGCGACGGGTGCCCGAGCCGCGCCGCGACCCGGTGGGAGACCGCGCCTTCCAGCGTGGTGTGGTTCAGGATGGTGGCGACGATGAAGGAGGCGAGCTGCGGCTCGGTCCGCAGGACATCCTCCGCCTCGTCCCGCAACCGCGACCAGACCGGGTCGACGACCGCGAGGTCATGCGATGGGTGAGTGAAGGCAGGACTGGCGCTCATAGTCGGATGCTCATGTCCGGGACTTCGCAGGGTCTGCCGGTCGCGCGTGGGGCGGGGCCGGTCCAGCGCCCGCTCGAGCGGGGTGGTTGTCCCGCCCGGAGAGACGGCAGCGGCGGCGACGGACCGCGGGTACTGCCCTAGCGTGGTGCGCTGCACCGCGGCGATCAAGGGCCGGCGCGGCCCGGGGGTCGCATCGGTCGCATGGCTGTCAGCGAACGCGGGCGGGTCAGTCCGCCAGCGGCACGCCCTGCCCGAACCGCGCCTCGATCGCCGCCGTCAGGCGGTCCAGCATCGTCTGGACAGGGATGTTGGAGGTGTCCACCGTCGCCGGGGCCCGGGCGTAGAGCGGCTCGCGGCTCGCCAGCACGGCGCGCAGCTCCTGCATCGCGGAGGCGTGGTCGCCCGTCGTGGCGAGGTGTCCCTGCTCGCGGACGCGGCTCATATGCTCCTCCGGCCGGGCGCGCAGCCAGATGGTGTAGAACGCCTGGAGGAGCAGATCGTAGGTCAGCGGTTCCGCGACGATGCCGCCGCTCGTCGCGAGGATCAGCGGCCCGGGATGCTCGGTCAGGCGCCGCAAGGCCGCCTGCTCGAGCCGGCGGTAGCCTTCCTGGCCGTAGATCGCGAAGATCTCCTGGACCGAGAGGGCGTTCTCCCGCTCGATCTCGGCGTTGAGCTCCACGAAGGTCCAGCCGAGGCGCTCGGCCGCGAGCTTGCCGAGGGTCGACTTGCCGGCGCCGCGCAGTCCGGTCAGCGCCACGCGCGGCCGGTTGCTCGATTCGGGCCGGCTGCCGCCGGACAGGGCCTCCTTGGCGGCGACGATCTGGGCCGGGCTCGCCTGGGCGAGGAGGTCGCGCACCACCGGCCAGTCGGGCAGCGCGTCGTTGCCGGTGATCAGGTCGTCCAGCCGCACACCCATGGCGTTCGCCACCCGCCGCAGCAGGATGATCGAGACGTTGCCCTGGCCGCCCTCCAGCTGCGCGATGTAGCGCTCGGACAGGCCCGAGGTCTGCGACAGAACCTTGCGCGACAGCCCGCGCACGGTGCGCGCGTGCCTGACGCGTCGCCCGAGGTCCGTGAGAAAGAGAGATTCCTGTTCCACGCCGGTCATGGCGCCGTCCGCTTTCCTGCCAGCTCGAAAGCAGAGTCCGTGCCCTGCATGCCTGCCGCTTCGAGATCCATCGCGCTTTGGCGTTCCGCCAGACAGGAAGCTGCCTGAGAACGTGCGCGCGTAGACCGGCGTTTCCTGCCCTGAGATCCGTCGTGCGCCACCCGCGTACGGCCGCTGTCTCGCGGCGCCGGTCCGTACCGTAACGATCCAACCACGTTGCTGGCGTGGCGCCTATGTGTTGCGGATCGACCCGATGGTCAAGCCTTGGGCATGATCCTTGTGTGGGCAGAAGGCCCGGCCGGGCGGGCGATCGGCGGTCTGCACCCGCGCCGGAGAGGGCGCGCTACTCGACCGGCAGGGCCGTGGCCTCGCGCACCGGCGCGGCGGCCGGAGCGCGCCGCGGCGTCGCGGCGGCGAGCATCTGGAGCGACGGACGGCGCGGCGGCAGCGGCACCTCGACCGCCTCGACCGCCGCCTCGGTGGCCGGTGCCGAAGCGGCCGCGGGGGTCATCGGGGTGGCGGCCGCCGCGGGCTGCGGCGAAAGCCGGAGTTCCGCCATCTGCGCCGGCGAGGCCTCCGCGCTCCCGAGGGCGGTGGGTCGGCGCGGCGGCAGCGGCACCTCCACGGAGGGAACCGAGGCGGCCTGCGGGGCGGCCGGGGTCGCGCCCGCGGCCGGGTCGATGGACAGGCTGGCGAGTTCGACCGCGGCGCCGGCCAGGGCGGCGGGCCGGCGCGGCGGCAGCGGCACCTCGACGGTCTCGGTCGGAACCTCGGCCACGGCGGCGGCCGTCGGCGCGTAGGCCAGGGCGGCGGCCGCGGGGTTGGGTTTGGAGTCGGCGACGCCGCCGCCGAACAGGCTCGCGAGGGCGCTGGCCGAAGCCGCCACGGGGGCGACCACCGAGGCGACCTCGTTGGAGATGCCCTGGCGCTTGGCGGCGTAGTAGTAGCCGCGGTTGTAGTACTGGTAGGCCTGGGCGACGTTGCCCTTGGCCGTGCGGTAGGCGCCCGCCAGATAGGCCACGCCGTAGCGCAGGTTGGTCTCCGGATCGTACAGGCCGGCGGCGTCGCCGGTGTAGCCCATGCCGCGCGCGGTCGCGTGCTTGATCTGCATGAGACCCAGGGCGCTGCCGCCCTTCGCCCGCGGATTGTAGTTGCTCTCGCGCTTGACCACGGCGTGCACGAAGCTCGCCGGAACGCCGTTCGCCTTCGCCTGCTGCTCGATCAACGCGTCGATATTGTCGCGCGCGCCCTGCCCGAAGGCGGCGGCGGGCGCGACCGCGAGGACGGCGGCCAGGATGAGGCGATGCATTCCGAGACCCGGTGCTGCTTGTTCTGTAGTCAAGCTAGGTCACGGGGAAATGAGGCCGGAAAGCGGCCCCCGTTCGGCAGCCTGTGGGCGGCCGGGGCGACGGGCGTGCTTGTGATCCGCGCGCCACAGGGCGGCGCGCGGACGCGGTCGGCCGATCTGGGGAGCCGGTCAGGGAAGGATGAAGCGCTCGACCGCGCGGGGGAACCCATCGGCGTCGTTGCTGTCCGTGACCGCGCTCGCGGCCGCCTGGACGCTCGCCTCGGCATTGCCCATCGCCACGGAGTAGCCGCTCTGCGCGAACATCGGGCGATCGTTCCCGGCATCGCCGAACGTGGCGATCCGCTCGCGCGGGATGGCGAGATGCGCGCTCATCCAGGCGACGAAGCGACCCTTGTCGAGATCGGGCGGCGTCACGTCGAGATAGTACTTCTGCGAGCGGTGGACGGTGGCCCGGCCGGCCAGCGCCGCCGCGATTCGCGTCTCGCAGGCCGCGAGATGGGCGTGGTCGCGGCTGACGCCGACGATCTTGGCGGCCGTACCCATGAGCGTTCCGAGATCCGGCACGACCCGGGGCTCCGCGTCGATCGTGCGGCGCTCCAAGTCAGTGTAGGGACCGTCCGGGTCGCGCAGGCACCACGCGCCGTCAGCGAAGACCCAGACGTCCAGCCCCTCGGCCAGGAGTCGGTCGAGGGCCGCCCGGGCCGCCTGCTCCGGGATGGTCCGCTCCTCGATGATCGACAGGTCCGGCCGGACGACGCTCGCGCCGTTGAAGGCTCCCATCGGCAGGTCGAGGCCGAGCTCCGCCACGAGGCTCCGCAGCCCGATCGGCGGCCGCGCCGAGGCGATGCTGAAGCCGATCCCGGCCGCGCGCAGGCGGCGCACGGCCGCCACCGTCGCCGCCGTCAGGCGCTTGTCCCCGGTGACCAGGGTGCCGTCGACGTCCGAGATCACCAGGGCGATCCCCGCGGCCTTGCCGGTTCCTGCAGTCATCGCGTCACTCCCCACCCGGATCCCGGCGCGCCGCGGTGGCGAGTTCCGCCACGACCCGGTCGGCAATCGCCTCGGGCGGCTCGAGGATCCCGAGGGTAATCGGGTGCTCGTCGGGGCCCGGGACCTCGAGGGTGGCGAACTGGCTGTCCAGGAGATGCGGCGACATGAAATGACCCTGGCGCTCCGCGAGACGCCGCGCGATCAGGGCCTTGTCGCCGTCGAGGTAGACGATGCGGACCCGCCGGCTGCCCCGGGTGAGGACGTCCCGGTACGCGCGCCGGAGCGCCGAGCAGACCACCACCCCGGACTCGCCGGCGTCGAGGCGCTGCTGGATCCAGGTCGCGATCCGGGCGAGCCACGGCGCGCGGTCCGCGTCGTCGAGGGCGTGGCCAGCGTGCATCTTCGCCACGTGCTCCGGCGCGTGGAAGCTGTCGCCGTCCACGAAGATCCAGCCGAGCTTCTCGGCGATCAGCGCCGCCACGGTGCTCTTCCCGGACCCCGAGACGCCCATGACCACGAGCACCTGAGCGGTCGTCCCGGCATCGAATGGCGAGTCTGATTGGGGCGTCATCCGGACCACCGTGGCTCCGAGGCGCGCCGGGGCGCCGCGCGTCACGATCATGCGGAGCGCGCGCGCGGAAGGGAAGATCGCCGCGCCCGACGTTGCCGCCGTGTCGGCAGGAACCGTCGCGGCGCGGGCCGCGTTGACGACTCGGAACGCGAACATTTAGGGAACATGAGTCGCATGGCTACCACCACCGCGAAGGCGACGTCGAAGGCCGATCGGGATTCCGGAGCGCGCCAGGATGCGCGCCAGAACGCGCCGGAGAACCCCAAGACCGACCCGAAGGACGTGTCGAACCAGATCAAGGATCCGGACCAGTGGACCACCGGCGGCGAGCCGATGACCGGCGCGCAGGCCTCCTACCTGAAGACGCTCTCCGAGGAGGCGAAGGAGCCGAAGGCGTTCGATCCCGACCTCGACAAGGCCGAGGCCTCCAAGCGGATCGACGACCTGCGCCACAAGGCCGGCCACGCCTGAGCCGTCGCGGGCGCGCCCTCGCCGGGCGCGCCCGCCGCGCGGGACGGTGCATATCCCGCCCGGAATCAGCCCGATGCCCTGTTTCGGACACTTCGTTAAGCCGGCGGCAAGCGCGGGCCGGTAACAGCCTTCCGAGCGCGTGGGGCCACGCGGACGGCGGGACGGGAAGGCGCGTTCGACCATGGATGAGCCGGGCGGCGACGGGGCGGGGCGGCGCGCGGTGCGATCCCGGGCGGCGACCGCCCTGACGGATCGGATCCCTGTCGCGGCCGCGCGCTTCGCCCGCGACCTCCGCGGATCCACCGCGACCGAGTACGCCCTGCTCGGGGGCCTGATCTTCCTCGTCGCGGTCGGCAGCATCCGCTACTACGTGTCCCGCGTCAGCGCCGTCTACGGCGACATCACCGCGGCGGTGACCCAGGGGCAGTGAGCGGATCGCGTCGGGGCCGTGCGGCCCTGGAGTCGATGGGCCGACCCGTTACCGTCGACAGCGCTCGGATTTGTGTCCCGATATTTCAGCAGCGCGCGCTGCGCCCGGCATTCGTCGTCCCTGTGCCCCGAAAAAGCTGTGCTTAACGAGGATGACTTAGCAGTCTCGGTCGTGGCGGGCGGAGTGTGGCTCACCCGCTACGGACACCTGGGCCGCTATGGGCTAGGCACGGGCTCGGCAATACCGATGGGCAACATCTGGATGCGCAAACTTCCCCTCGTCCTGCTCGCCGTCACGGCGATGTCGGGCTGCACGTACCTGCCCGCGGCGGGTCCGACGGCGAGCGCGATCCAGGCCGGGGCCGAGGTCGCCACGGCCGACGGCGGGATCCTTGCCCGCTACGAGATCATCGACGTCACCCCCTCCGTGGTCGAGGCCCTGCGCGGCCGCCCCCTCGACAGCCTGCTCGCCTCCTTCGGCGACCATCGCCCCTCCTCCGAGCCGGTCATCGGCATCGGCGACATGGTCTCGGTCTCCATCTGGGAAGCCGGATCCGGCGGCCTGTTCTCCGGACCCCTCGTCGCCGACCGCTTCTCCGCCGGATCCAAGTCCGCCCTCATCCCCGAGCAGCCCGTCGGGCGCGACGGCGCCATCTCGGTGCCCTATGCCGGCCGCATCAAGGTCGCCGGCCGCCGCACCCAGGACGTCCAGGCGCTCATCGAGAACGAACTCGCCGGCAAGGCCATCCAGCCCCAGGTGCTGGTCTCGGTCACCCGCCCGATCTCCCAGGCCGTCACCGTCACCGGCGAGGGCGCCGCCGGCGCTCGCCTGCCGCTCTCGGGCCACGGCGACCGCATCCTCGACGTCATCGCCGCCGCCGGCGGCAACCGCGCGCCGGTCAACGAGACCTTCGTGCGGCTC
>NZ_FNWP01000050.1:0-18469 GCF_900108435.1 Methylobacterium sp. 275MFSha3.1
TGAGAACGCCGCGGCCCTGGCGCGTCAGTCTGCCCGCGTGAACAGGGTCCGGAACAGCGCCTCGGATTGGCGCAGGCCCTCGTCGGTCAGCACCACCGATTTGGCGCGCCCGACCGGGTCGGCGATGAGCCCCTTGGCGTGGAGACGGCCCAGCGCAGCCCAGTCGAAGCCTTTCCAGGCCCGACGCTCGTCGTGGAGCGTCAGCCACAAAAGGGCGAGCACCGCCTCGTCGATGCGCTCCTCGTCGACCAACATCCGAGCAGATTAGCACGCCGCGCTCAGACCGGGCGTGGTGCCAGCCGATCGGTTACAGCCGATACGCAACTTGGCTCGCAAACAGGATGGCGGCCTTCGGTTACCGGGCCGTGCCTGCGCCGGCCGGCAGCCAGTCCCGCGCCAGGAACCCAAGCACGAAAAAGCCCGCGCCGGCGGACCGTGCGGGCTTCTCTCAGAAGACCTACACGTCCGTGAGACCGCGAGGCGGTGGCGTGTACCAGTCCCGCTCCAGGTCCGGCAGAGTAATCCCCATATCAGCCGTCATGCCGCCGCGCCCCCGCATCTTGAGCGCGGTGGCCCGGACCTGCTGGCGGCCACTGCCGGTCACCGCGAGGCTGATCTGACCGTGGAAACCCATGTCCTGGAGCCGGTCCACGTGGCGGCCGAACTCCTCGACGTGCGCGCCAATACTACCGCGGCCGCTGCCGGCAGCACCGATGCCGCCCGCCGGCGCATCAGGGATCTCCAGGCCGCTGCGGGTGATCGACCGGATCGACCCGTCCGGCATCTTCATCGTGCCGTTGCCGAGGTCGAGGCCTTCCTTGCCGTCGAGGCCCTTCACGAGCTTGGGCTCGCCGTCCTTCGCCATCGGCACCGGCTTCACCGTACCGATGCCGTCCCGCAAGCCGATGCCGGCGCCGCGCCGACCGTACCACGCGCCCCAGCCCTCCTTGCGGGCGGTTCGGAGCGCGAAGTCAATCTGCTCCTTCCAGTACCGCGGGTCGCTCGCGTGGTGCCCAGTCTCCGCCGTGTAGCGGTTGCCGAGGCCGCCGGAACGGCCGTAGTGAAGCTGGAACGGACCGAAGCTCGTCGGCTTGCCGTTCTCGTAGTCGCCCGGGGTGAGCCGGTTCGGGTTCGAACCGCGCAGGCCCTCGCTGTTGGCGATCCGGAGCGCGATGTCCGGGTCGATGCCCTGCGACAGTGCCGAGGCGCGGATGTGGGCCGCGAACTCGGGGTCGATGTTCCGCATGTCGCGGGCGGAGATCCCACCGCCACCGCCAACATACGGCGCCGCTCCGCCGCCGCGGGCGACGCCGGCACCACCACCCGCGCTGCCGATGCTCGACTTGCGGATGATGCCGCCTGGTCCGCCGCTCCCGCTCCCACCGAAGCTGGCCTTCTGGATCAGCCCGCCGCCGCCTCCGCCGCCGCCGAAGCCTTCGCCAGGCGCAAGGTGGATCGGCACGAAGATGCCCTGGCGGAACTGCTCGTTCAGCCGCTGGAACAGCGTCTTGCCCTCGGCCTCGACCTCGGGGGCCTTCTCCTTCACGCCCTCCGCGATGCCCTTGCCGACCTTCGTCCCGGTGTCCTTACCGATCTCGTCGGCTTTCTTGCCCAGCACCATGTCGGGCAGGTTCGGGTCGAGGGCGCCGAGGAGCCCACGGCCGATCCCGTCCTTGGTGAACTCCGGCATCTTCAGGGTGTCGTAGTGCTGGGCCAGCTCGGCCAAGCCGCCGATTGCCGTGATGCCCAGCGCCCCCCTCGCCAGCCCGGCGAGCTTGCCGCCCTTCTTCGCCGCGTCGGGTAAGGCGCCTGCGACGCCCTTGGCGCCCTGGAGCACCGCAGCCTCGGTCAGGGCGGCCGCAGCAGCGTTGAGCGCCACCGCCGAGCCGTTCAGGGCCGCCGCCCCTCCGCCGAAGCCGAGGAGATCGCGCCCGACGCGGAACATGCCGAATGCGCCCCGGGCGGCGATCGCGGCGCCGGCCAGTCCGCCGATGGCGGTGCCGGCCTGGATGACGTTAGGAGGCAGGTTCGTGACGGCATCGACCGCGTTGCCGACCTTGTCGTAGAACATCGTCAGCGGGCCGTCGTTGACCTGACCCAGCTTCATCCAGAACGTCTCGACCGAGCCGATCATGCGCTGGTAGGCGCCATAGGTGCCGGCGTTGATGTCCTCGCCGATCTTCTGCGCCCGGTCCTGCGGCGTGTTGCGGAAGGTCTCGACGTCCTTGTTGAGCGTCTTCAGATCGAGCGCCTGTGCTCGACCGCCGTGCTCCTGCCCGAAGAGATACTTCGCCATGGCAGGCGTGATGCCCTTGGCGATCACGTCCCGCATCAGGCGCTCGATATCGACGGCGCCCGCAGAGGCCGACAGGTACTCGTTGACCGATTTCGCGATCCGCTCGGCATCTTGAGCGTTGACCGCGCCCTTCTTCGTCCGTCTCGCCAGGGTCTCCTGGATGATCGCGGAGACCTTCGGGACGAACTCCTCCCGGTTGCCGACGATGTCCTCGTCTTCCATCAGCTCGCGGATGCGGGAGCGCTGGCTGTCGTTCAGCCCCTTGCCGAACTTCAGCCGCAGCGCCGATCCGAGGTTGTCCGCCGAGAGCGCCTTGCCGGGGGCGACGTAGTCGGAGTGGTTCAGGCCCGACCCCGCCAGCACGCCGAGCCCCTTCGAGGTCGGGACCGCGAGCTTGGTCGCCGCCGCGCGGACGAAGTTGCCCGCCATCGAGCCTTCGTAGCCGATGCGCCGCAGCTGTGCGGCCATCGCGTCCGTGAACTCCTCCGAGAAGCCGCCCACCGAACTCGGCGCCGCGCCAAACTTGGTGTAGCCCATCAGGTCGTTGTGGTCGGCGCCGGAGCTCTTGGCGAACTGGACCAGGCGGTTGGTGGCGTGCTTGGCCGAGGCTGCGGCCGCCTCCGGGTTGGACATGTTCATGCGCAGGCCGAGCATCCGGCCGAGCACCGCTGACGAGGCCTCGTCCATGGTCGTGCCCATGGCCAGCGCATAGTCCTTCGCGTTCTCGGTGATCGCGACGAGGACCTTCGGATCCTTCAAGTGGTCGGGCAGGCTCGAGCCGATGCGGGTCTGGGCCTTCACCACGTCCGGGTTGCTGAACCGGGTGTCCTGGCCGATCTTGAGGGCCTGGGTGTTGAGGGTGCTCTGCTTCGCCTGGTCGATCCCGAGAACGGCCCTCTGTCGACGGCTCGCCTCGTCCATCTCGATCCAGCCATCGCGAGACCGAACGTAGGCGCCGCGCAGACCGGCGCCCGTCGCCGTGGCAACGACGCCGGCGGCGACATCCTGAGCCTGCCGTCGCTGAGCCCGGGCCGCAGCGGCCCGCACGCCCGCTTCCTCGGCGGCGACCTGCCGGCGGAAAGCGGCGGCGGCCTGATCGGTGCTCCGCGCCAGGGTGCGCTGCTGCTGCTCGACCCGGGACAGGTCGACGCCGTACCGGGAGGCCGCGCTCTCGGCCGCTCGGAGCGCCGCCGTCTCGGCGCTGAAGGCTGCCGTCAGGGCCTTGCTGTCGTTGACGGCCGCCCGATGCGCATCGCCCAGGCGCCGGACCTCGGCGGCCAGCCGCGCGGCCTGCTCCGCCTGCTCGCTACCTTTGATGAACGTCTGGGCCTTGCCGTACTCGGCCGCCGCCTTCTTCGCCACATCGTACTCGCGGGCCAGCCGCGTCGCCTGGGCGCCGACCCGCTGCATCCCCTGCACCGTGGCCTCGAGCGGCTTGCGGGCATCCATCACGGCCGCGGCTGCCCTGGCCGCTTTCGCTTGTTGCTCCCAGGCCCGGCTCAGCTTGGCCGTCTCAGCCGTGTACTTCGTGACGTCGAGGCCCTGCTGGATCGCCTTGGCGACCTTGGCCATCTCGGCTTCGACCCGCGATTCCGCGGTGATGAGAAGCTTGGCCTCGATGGTCTTTGACGCCATGGCGGGTGCTCCTCAGTGCGTTCCGGGGGCGGTCGGGATCGAGGCGCCGATCTCGGCGTTGGCCGCCTCCATGGCCACGGTCGCGGCGGCCAGCGCCTCTGTCTGGCCGTTCACCGCCGCTTCGAGCTTGGCGAAAGCCTCCCGCGCCGCATCGGTGTCGATCTCGCCGAGCTGCCGGAACACCGTGCTCAAAATCTGCTGCGAGGAGTTCGGCTCGGGCTGGGCCGCGAGCACGGCGGCCGCTCGAGCGAGGGCCACTCCGACCTCGGAGCGCAGCGCGTAGGTGGCGGGCACCTGGATGTTGCCAGCCGCGTCGATCGAGAACACGGCCTGGTCGCCGGCGAGCACGACCACAGCGAGGTGGTCCCAGGTCTCGGCCGGCTGCGGGGAACTCACCTCGGCCTGCGGCGCGGATGCGGGGGAATCGGTCAATGTCGCGTCTCCGGGTGAGAGAGGACCGGGATCGCCTCGACCCACGAGGCCACCGCGTCGACGGTGCGTAGGTCCGGCGCTTGGCGAAGCAGCAGCACCGCTGCGTCGGGGGAGAGGTCGGTGCGCAGGAGCAGAGCGAAGGCGACGAGCTGCCGCCCCTCCGCCTCCGGCGCTTCCATGATCGTGGCGGTGCGGGTGTCGCGGCGAAGGCGATCCACCTCCGCCATGTCCGCTGCATCGAGGTGGTCGAGCTCGGCCAGGGTCATGCTGCATCCAGCGCGAGGCTCCCGACGGGGTGATCCGGATCCGGCGGCGTGGACACGGGCCAGTAGGTGAACCGGTGCGGGATCGGCTCGGCCGCCGGCTTGCGCCACGACGGCGCGGAGGCCGGCTCGATCACGGCGATGTCGGCCAGGACCTCGGCCGGGCCACGCTCCCGCGTCTCTGCAGGGGACCAGAACGCGGCGGTGCCCGCGTACAGGGCTGGCAGGCGGATCCCGGCCGCCAGCGGCGGGAGGGACTGCCCGGCGTCATCGTACAGCACCACGTCGCGCCGGTAGGTCACTCGGACGCACGGGATCTCTCGGCCATCGCGATCGAGCGTCCCGTGGTCGTGGCTCCCCCGGTTGACCCGGACGCGGGACTGGTCGGCCTCGGACAGCGGCTCGATGTTGCCGACTGTGCGCCAGAGCTCGACCTCTGCGGTGCTCATGTCGAGCGGCAGGCGGGCAGCGTCCCGGACGGCCCGCTCCGGCGATCGGATGGCGACGGCCCCGTCCGGCAACTCGGCGTTCGCCTCCAGCACCGCCACCTCGACCTCGGCCACCGTGCGGAGCAGCGCGTGCACCCGACGGGCGATATCGAGGTAGTCCTGCGCGAGGGCCTGCTGCGCGGCCTGCGCCAGCGCCTGGGCGTTCTGGTACCGCGCCCGGCGACCGGACTGCTCCTGGTCGTCGCGGACGTAGACGATACGGCTCGTGAGCGCGGCCACCAGCGCCTCGGCGCGGTCGAGGTCGACGGTCGCCCGGGCCTTGGCCGCCTGCAGCTTCTCGAGCTCGGCCGGCGTGGCGTCGAGAATCCGGTCGCGGTAGGCGCCCTCGGCCGCCTCGCGGTCGCGGGTCGCCGCCTTGATCTGCTCGCGTCCCTCGGCCAAGGCCGCGGTGAGGGTGTCGAGGTTGGTCTCCTTGCGGCTGATGCCGATGAGGCCGGCGAGGTCCTTGGCGAGCTTCTTCATGGACGCGGCTCCTTCAGGCCGGGGAGATGGATGCGGGCCACGCCACCGCCTGTGATCGTGGCCCGCCCCCGGCCGGAGCCAGGGACCGCGGCGAACGCCCGGAGCAGTCGGCCGGCGTCGACGCGATGGGGATGGGTGAGGTGCGGGATCATGAGGTGACCGCCGCGGCTGCCATCCGAGGGTCGAAGCCCTGGAAGGCGGTGGGAGCGTGCGGCCCGGCGTCGTCGGTCCCGGCGGGAGTGAGACCCAGCGCCTCGGTGACGTCACCCACGATGAAACAGGTGTCCTCGCAGGCGTCGGCGTGGGCCTGCACTGCGGCCGCGGCCGGGATACCGGCGTCGACGAGGGCGCAGGCCAGTGCGGTCGGCAAGGCGAAGGCCACGACGTGGGCGCCGTAGAGTGCGCCGGCGGCGAAGGCGTCGGGCAGGTCCGTGCGGGCGCGGTAGGCCGCCGGCGTCGGGAACGTGCCGGTTTCGGGACAGGCCAGATCCGTAAACCGCTGCGGCGTGGACCGTAGACTGTCTACGGCCTCCTTCCGCCGGGCCGGATCTACGTTTTTGCCGAGCGCCGTCCGAACCGCGGCCTCGTCGAATTTGCCGTCTGCGCCCTTCGGGATCGCACCCTTGCGGGCCAGCCGGCCGAGGCCCGAGGGATCTCGGTCGAGGCGCCGGGCGAGTTCGCGAAGGGAGAGGCGTTCGGCCAAGGTGTAGACCTCAAAAATCGGGGTTGCCCAGAGCGAAGGGTCGCGCCTCTACAGCCCGCAACCCGCCTGTGATCGCCGGAGGACCCGCGATGTCGGAGGCGGCGAGGATGTCGCCGCGGCTGAGCCCTCGGCCCTCCATGGTCTCAGGCCGCCTCGCGCTGGTCGGGAGCGTCGATCGGCGGAAGGGCCACACCGTCGGCGGCGAGCCGCTCGCGCACGATGCGGCGCAGGTACTCCGGGGTGCTGGTGCGGTTGCGACGGGCAGCCTCGACCACGGCCGCGCCGAAGCCCGGCTCGCCCCGGAACCTCACGATGTCGGTGAACTGCAGAGATCTACCGGCGGCGCGCATCGTTCGGCTCCATGGTTGGACGGCTGGTGCAGAAAGGTGCCTGCAGCGGGCCGCTTCGGATACGTCGCCATTTCCGCGACGTGCATCGATCAGCCTCTGACCAAGTCGCCCAAGCCTTCGGCCTGGAAGTATTCGGCAACGAGCGGCCCGGATCGATCGCCTGCGAGGTAGGCCCGCAGCGCGGCCGCGTCGTCGTTCAGAAACATCGCCAGGGCGACGCGCGACACGAGCCATGGGCCGCCGGCCACGTGCCGGCCGATGTCGTGGTCCCGGCACCACATCCGGATCGTTCGCTCGGTGCGGCTGGCACGAGCGGCGGCCTCAGTGGTCGTGAGCCCCTCCCGGCGGTCGAACGGGATCAGGCAGCGTGGACCACCGCCGCCCTGGTCTGAGGCGGTGAGGCGCTTTGAGGCCGGTTGTCCCGTTACCTCCCATACGCGCGTGCGCCTGTGCGTGTAGTACGGAGAGGTAGCCTCAAGCCGCCTCATGCCTCAGCCCCCATGGTGGGAAGTGGCCGGACCTCGATCCCCTCGTAGCCTCGGGCGCGTGTGTTCATGCCGGTCGGGACGTTCTTGTTTTTCTTGAAACCGAGTTTGTCGAGGCGATCGCCGAAGCTCGTCTGTGTACCCGGCGGCTCGTTATTCCCGCGGGCGTATTCAGACCAAGACGCGAATAGCTCCTGTGTCGTCGCTTTCCTGTAGTTGTTGCCGTGTTGGACGATGCAACGTGCCTCCAACCACTGCCCGAAGGTGTCCTGAGTGGCGAAATACTCGTCTGTCGCGTCCTTCACGACCTCGGGCCGGACGAGACGATGGGCCTGCCAGTCCAAGCAGCCCTCGATCATCCACCGCAGGATCTCAGGCCATTCCTTCCGCAGCTTCTCCTCGAGCTGCGGGTCCGGCACGGCCGGCTTGAACAGGAACGGCAAAAGGTTGAACCGCCGCCGAGCGGCGTCGTCCACGCTCGACAGGCCGGGCTTGTTGTTGCCGATGATGAGCAGCTTCAGGACGGGTGTGAATTCGAACTCGTCCTGGCGCATGTACCGCGCGCGCATCGTGTCGCCGCCAGTCAGCTGCTTGATCCTGGCCTCGGCCCACTGTCGACCCTGCTCGGTCTCCGAGGCCGTCACGAGGCGCGCGCCGCGCAGGGCTGCGATCTCCGTCGGATGCCGGTCGTGCTTGGCGGCGGTGAACGTCTCCATCGCGGCGTTCACCGCGTAATCGGCCAGGATCCCCGCCAGGACGTGGATCAAGACGCCCTTGCCGTTGCCACCGCCGCCGTAGGCGAAGCACAGGGCCTGCTCGCTGGTGTCGCCCGTCAGGCAGTATCCGGCCCACTGCTGCAGGAACCGGATGTAGCCGGCATCGCCCTGGGTGACGTCATCCAAGAACTTCAGCCACGTCGGGCAGTCCGGCTTCTCGCCCGGTGCGACCGCGGTCAGTTTCGTGATGCGGTCGGCCCGATCGGCCTCCCGCAGCTTTCCGGTCCGCAGGTCGACGGTTCCCCCGGGCGTGCCCAGCAGCCACGGGTCCGCGTCCCAGCCCTCGATGGTGACGGCGAAGACCGGGTCCGAACGGGAGAAACGCTCCACGCCGGCCGCAAAGGCGGTCTTCGAGGCGATGAACCGGGTCTTGGGCTCCTCGTTCTCGCACATCTCGCGGGCGAGCTCGCGGGCCCACTGGAAGGCGAGGCCGCATCTGTTCGGTCGCCAAGCCGCACCGGTCCACGTGTGCCACTTCCCGGTATCGTGGCAGAACAGCAGGTGCCCGACCCGGCGCTCGGCGAAGGTGCGGGCAGCCCAGTCCTCCGTGAGCAGGTCGCCGTTGCTCTTCGGCTTCTCGCGCGAGCGGTTGCGCTGCTCGAACTCGAACAGGCGGTGGATGTCCTCAGCGCCGGCTGCCATGCTGCGCCTCCCTGCGACGGAGTTCCTTGCGGGCGATCGAGCCGACGGTCTTCGTGACCTCCTCCGGCGTCAGCGGCGGCCGGCACCGCACCTCGTTCCAAGCCTGGACGAGCTCGTGGGCGACCTCCGGATCGACGTAGCGGCGCAGCAGATGCCCGGTGAGCTTCGACACCGCGACGTTGCGGCCGCCGTCGACGACCCCCTCGGCCACGAGGTTGCGCCACTCGGACGGATCCCGGGCCGCGGCGCCCTCTCCGGTCCTGGAGAGAGCCTGGACGAGCCAGTCCGGCATCTCGGCCGGCGGCACGTCGTCGGGGTGATGGTCCACCGACCATGCGTAGTACCGCCCGGACCCATGTCGGCTGGACGGGGCGACGATGTACCCGCCGGCTCCGCGGACATCGAGGCCGGGGGCGAGTCCGCCCTGATCGCCAGCGCTGTTCCGGATCTCCACGTCCGCAGGCGCTCGGAACAGGATGTGCTGGCCGCCGCCGCCGGTCAGTGCCCGCGTCGTCTCCGGCAATGGTCCGTGCTCGGACTCGAGCGCTTCGAGGCTCGCGTCGCCGCCATGGCGTGGGTCGACGTCCAAGACCACCGTCTTGCCTGTCGCCATGCCGATGTTGGCTTGGGGCGCGCTAGTGAACCACGTCCGCACGATGTGCTCGTGCGTCGTGGCATTGATCAGCCCGCGCGGGGCGAGCCTCGCCATCGGGTGTTTGCCGATGTCCCGGCAGTCGGTCTTCCCGCACGTGCAGACGATGCGGCCGGACGAATCCTCCCGCACCCCGTGCAGCGGGAATACCTTGGCGCCGTGGCGCGCGAGGTAGAGGGCGGTATCGAGGCGATCGCTCATGGCGTCACCCCGTCCTGCGGCGGCCTACCGGCCTCGACCAGCGCCTTGCGAAGCGCTGCCTCCCGGTCGGCCATCGCCGGATGCTGTTCGGCGTACCGGGACCACAGGGAGGCGCCGAGCGCGTCGGACGCGTCCGATCCGTCCTCGTCGCCTGGACCAGGCACGAAGATCCGCAGGCGCACTCCCGGTGCCAGCTGCTTGACCAGGGTGAACCGTGCGGTGCCCGCCCGCATCGGCGAGAGCGGCTCGCCACGGGCCGCTTCGAGCTGTGCTACTTCCGGCCGGCTCATGCGCCGGATGCGGTACTCCCGATGCGGGAAGCGTTCGAAGAACCGAGCGTCGGCCTGAATGGTCGGCTCGTTCTCGGCCACGTTCCGCTCGAACGCGCGTCGCTGTTGGCGGGACAAGGCGAGCATCATAGCCGCGCCTCCCGCAGGAAGGCCCGGGCCGCGGTGCGCCCGGCGAGCACGCCGACGACCATGCCCTGGCTGTCCAGCACCGCAGTCAGGGCGCTTGCCAGAACCGGGCGGACCGCCGTATCTCTGCGCTCGGTTTCTTTGCGGGAGCCGATCTGCTTAGCGCCGTTGCGGGCCTTCACCCCCGCGACGGCGTTTTCGTTACCGGAACGGCTTGTCGGGTTGGGCGGTCGGTCCGAAACGTCTTGAGAATCAACGGGGCAGGTTTCGCCCAAACCTTCAGTTAAGTGTCTGTTCTGGACTGAATTTCCGCGCTTCCCTTGGGAGCGCCAGCGCGCTGGCAGTCACCAGAATCTGCGAACTTTCTCCAAGAAACCTGATCGCGCGGAAAGTCCGGCTCGTTCCGTGGGCGCTCCGCGCCCTCGAGGCACGCGCGTCGTCCAGCCGCTGAGCTTCTTTACAGGCGATGGTTTGCGCCGGCCCTGTCGCGACCTCCCGGGGGCTGGGAAGCTCCGGCGGGACGGGGCCGTGTGTCCCGCCTCACCAGAACCAGATGGCGCGTCCGGCCACCGCGTAGATGACGAACCAGAGGCCGATGGCGAGGGCGACAGACGCCACGACAAGGGCCGGATGAGGCCTCCTGCGGGTGCGGCCGGGACGAGCGGGGGCGATCTGATCCATGAGCGAGGCGGAAGCATCTCCGGCCGAACGCATGCCCGAAGGCTGCTCGCCCGGGGCGCTCGGGGCCCCGTGAATGCGGTCGGCGACAACGGTGCCTTACGACCAACATCCGCCGTCGCTGTCCTCATCAAAAGATGCCTTCGCGCCGATCGGATTGCCGGCTCAGCGCGTCGTGCGAATCTCCGATCGATCGCTGCCGAGCGTCGCAGCTTGTGATCGGCGGGGATATCGGGGATGGAACGCGATCCCCCCGACATAGGATGTTGCGCGGCGCAACCCATTAACACGGCGCGACTTTCCGCCGGGCATGATCGCACGATGCCTCAGCCTGCGAGTTCGCGATGCATTTCAGGATCCAAGCCACCGGACAGCATCTCTGGACCTGGGTGCTCCTCGACGAGACCGAGATGACGGTGGCCGAATCCGACCGGTCGTTTCCCTCCCGGACGCAGGCCTCGGCGGCGGCTCTGGCCTTCGCGAAGCTGGTCGCGCGCGCCAGCCGCTCGCTGAACGGGGGCGCGTCGAGCGGCCTGCTGTAGGTGATCGCGTCCGCTGCAACCCCGCTGCAGGTTCTCGCGCCGCGGCCGCGGCCGCGGTCGATCAGCGCCAGCGCTCCTTCATGCAAGCGAGCAGATGGACGGTCCGCATGCATCCCTCGCGATCCGACTGGGTGCGCGCGTTGCCCATGCAGGCATCCATTCCCAGGCGCAACAATTGACGATCGACGTCCGTCGTGCGGGCGCACGAGAAGATCGGCTGAAAGCCCTCGAACCGGCTGACCTGCCAGAAGATCGCGACGAACGCCGTCAAGCAGAAGCCGAAGACCATTAGTCGGCTGTCGTAGAACCAGTGCCTACGCTCTCGGTTGTCGACGCCGCGCACGCGCATCCCTGTCCTCATCGCGCAGTCGTATGCCATCGTATCACGGACGGCTCCGCCCTGGCACAGGCGGGCCCCGCCACGCGGCGGGTGGCGTCGCGCGGGGAACACGCGGAAAACGGGATCTGAACTATGCGCCGCGGTCATCTCATCGCCCTGTGCCTCGCGCTGTATGCAGCCTGCGCATGGGCTCTGGATGCGCGAACGGCTGCTCCCGCGCACGAACCGGAGCGGCCTCGTCCTGCCGAGAATGGCAGACAATGGCGCGGTTCGAGCGACGCGCGATCCGAGGCGAATGCGGCGGCGACCCTGCCGAGCGGCAGCGTCGCGAGTCTCGACCAGCTGGCGGACCCGGTCGACAGCCCGCTCGTCGCCAAGTTCAGGGCCGTCCTGGCGACATACGATGATTTTGCCGCCCACGGTGATGGCAAGGCGTGGACAGAATCCGCGGACGTGTGTCCCGCCATCAACGCCGCGTCGGCCTTCCTCGACGCCCGCGGAGGCGGGACCCTGGTCCTGCCTCCCGGCATCGCCCGATGCGCGACGTCGCTGCGCGCGCCCAACATGTCCCGCATCAAGATCATCGGCCAGGGCGCAGGCGCCTTCTCCATCGCGGGAACCGAGCTGAAATGGGTCGGAGCGCTCGGTCTCGCGATGCTCGATCTTCGGAGCATGACACCCCAGACACCGGTGACCGCCGTGACGCTCTCGGACCTGACGCTGAACGGGAATGGACGAGCGAAGACCGGACTGCTGGTGCGCGGGCTGAAGAACTCCAGGGTCGACATCATGGTGCGGGACACGACCGGTCCGGGCGTCGATATCGACGTCGACGAGGCTCGTGGTCCCCTCACCAAGGGCCTCCTCACGGGATCCGTCTGGGCGGCGTTCACACCCGGTTCCGGCGGCCGGAGCGGGACCTACTCCGGTGTTTCCCTGGTCAGCGCCGGCATCGACACAGGAGAGGGCGCCAAAGCGACGATCACGGTCAAGGACGGGTCCGTGTCCACCATCGACGTTACGGAAGGTGGATCGAATTACGTGTTGGGCGATGTCCTGACTGTCCGGCCTTCCGACATCGGTGGGACGCGGGACGTGACCATCACCGTCGCCAACTCCGGCAACGCCGCGTCCTCGTTCCTCGATACGTCGCAGAACGAGTGGAAGCTGCGCGTGACGCAGCAGGGCAGAGCGAGCCTGCGCGCGCAGGGCGTCCGCATCGGCCCTGGATCGCCTTGGCTCGACACCAACTCGAGTCAGTGGATCAACGTTCTGACGCTGACCCAAGAGGGAACAGGGTTCGAGATCGGCAACGCCGATACCAACGAGTTCATCTTCATCCGCGCCGATCGCGAAGGACGGACCGGGATCGGGATCGACCTGAAGGCCGGGGCCTGGACGTCGCCGTCCGCCGCGCGGGCCAATCGCTTCGGTACGATCTCCGCCACGGGCGGCCTGGTCGCGCGCGGGGGCGCTCGGCCGAGCGTCAGAAATGTCGTGGCCAAGTACAATACCGAGAGCGGTGAGGCGCCGCCGAAATGGGAAGATGGTGCGGGCATCAATATTACCGATGACAGCGGCCAGCCCATCGGGAATACGGGCTTTACGACGAACCTCGCGCGAACCGTCTACACGCCCGTCGTCGCCCGCGGTGGTACAGCCGCCGCGACTGTTTCGGCAACGGCCGATTACCGCCGATTCGGTCGCGAGATCCTCGGCATCCGGCTCGACGTCAAGGTGGTCGGCGGCTCGGGCTACATCACCGCATCGCTTCCTTGCCTGCCGTTCAAGGATACGGTCCTGACAGGATTCGACCGGGCGACCGGTCGATCCGTGCAGGGACGGATCGGTTTCGCCGATCCGAAAGTCTACATCTACAGCATGGACGGGACGGTGCCGGCGACCGCCAATGCCCAGCCTCTGCTCACCGGCGATCTGGAATGCAAGGATTGACGCCCAAGCCAGCTTCCATGATCGCGGTCTGACGTCGGCCGCAAAGCTCGCTTCCTGCGAGCGGGGAAAACCCGTCGATCAGATCTGACGCCCCGGAGGCAGGACAGTTCGGGCCAGTTCCTGGCCATCCGCACTGCGGCGAAGCACGATGGTCTGCTCCACATCTTTGCGCAGCGCTGGAAAGAACGCGTATGTGAAGCCGTGATGCGCGTTGCCGATACCCGCCTCGCGTAGATCCGGACGAAATTTGCCCGCGATGACCGTATTGACGGTTGATTGATTGACGACGATGGCGATCACGGTCGGTGAGTGAGGGGTGGAGGGCGTGAAGGCCCAGCCGCGGATCCGGCTGTGGTCGGCCTCGTCGATGAAGCCCTGCAGCGATACGGGATCATGCCCTCCCGGCGACGCGGGCGTGCCGTGAGCCGGTGCAGATCCGGTCTGTGTCACCGCACCCATCGACAAGGCGGCGCGGGCGAAACCGCTTCGTCCTTCGGCAAGACCGTTCTGCAGAAAGTGGAGCAGCGGATTCTGTTCCGCGACAGCAACGTCCGGGTTCGCGGCCAGATAGCCTGTCGTGCTGAAACCTGGGCTCGGGTCACGCCCTTCCTTCCAGCCATGTTCGAGGAAGTGTTTCAGCGGATCCAGGCCGGCTTCGCGGACATCGGGGTTGCGATCAAGGTAGTAGGCCGGGTCGAAGCCGGGGAGCGGGTTGCCGAACAGGGGGCGGCGCTGATTGGATGAGAGGGGCAATCGGAACTTCATGGGCCATCCGAGCACGTCAGGGCTCGTGCTCGGTCTACCATTGCGGGTGAGGCCGCAAGCCCGGCGAACCGATTTCGAGCTGGCACGAAAGTCTCAGCGTCAGATGTGTCGCTGGCTCGCGGCGCGAGTTGGATCTTGAACCCCGCAGCTTCCGCGGGCTTCCGCGCTACGTCGATAGCTCCGCGTGTCGGTGGCTCGCTCCAGCCGCGAGCGTTGATCGTTCGCGGGGGACCGGATCCGATCCTCGCCATGCGCGATGGAGTGGAGGCGCGGTATTGCGAAGCGTCCGCCGCAGGCCATCGCGCATCGAGGCTGGTGGGTGCCGGGCCATCACCGGATCGAGACGTGATCTACATGCCTGTCCGCGGTGCGTTTTCCGGTTGACGTCTGGCTACGATATGGAAGCCGAGTTCCGGATTAGCGTGTGCGTCCCAGTCGTAGGCGCGGGGATTGCCCGAACCACGCGGATAGTCGCGAAGTTGGAACGGGCTCTGGACCGGGTCAAGTCCTGACGCCGCGAAGGCGGTCTCCCACCAAGTGCGATCGCGGATCGTCGTGTGAAACTCGTGACCCGCCGCGTCGCAGTCCGCAAAGGTCGCGATGGAGGCCACCACGACTCCGCCCGGTCTCAGGTGCTGGTGGATCGAATGCAGCAGTGTGGGCAGGTCCGTTTCCGGTATGTGCTCGAACAATTCCCAGGCCGTCACCAGATCGAACTGCTGGACCGCACCGGCGCCGTCCTCGACGCGAAACGGGAAACGTACGTCGGCAGTGAACAGCCGGTCCGGAATGGTGCGCCACTCGGCGCGCTGCTCCTTCCGCGACCAGTCCGAGCCCTCGATCCCGATCGAGAAATGTCCGCGCCGTGTGAAATCCCAGACGAGCCCTCCGCCGGCCGAACCGATATCGAGGTGACGCAAGGGGAAACCGAAATGGGTTTCGCACGCCGCGACGAAGCGGGGCGAGCGCGTGTTGTCAGCGGCTGTGCCTCGCGGAAAGAGATGGTCGGGCGTGTCGCCGGCAAGCGGGTTCGCTGTCGCGACACGCAAGTCGACTGGTTCGACCGCGCTTCCTCTGATCAAGGTCTCCAAGATATCTCGCTGCCGATCCTCGCATTCGAGGACGAATCGATCGAATCGAGCCTTAAAGTTATTCCAATTGATCGAGTCATAATAGCAGTGTGTCTGCAGCGCCGAGATGCGTCCCAAGAGATCGTCGAGCTTGGCGTCGATGGCCGCGACCCGATCGGAGAGTGGGAGGTCGGGCTGCTCGATAGTCGTCGCGCGAGCCGCGTCGCTGTTGTCCACCAACCCACTCCGTTAACGCGCACGAGCCCAACAGAACGACAGGCGTGATCGCGCATCTCCACTGTTCAGAGATATCCTAAGCCAAGCGGGGAGAGAAATACATTCATGTGAGGATTTCGTCGAAGCCGCCTGTGGACGAATCGCTGTATAATTGGGAAATTTCGCGCAGAAGTTAGTGTTTCAGATCGGACTCTTATATTATGAGGCTGCTGACAACAACTCCGAGTTGATTTATGTCCGGGTTTGGCGGTGATGCTGTCATTGTGATTGGGCGCGCCGGATGGCCGACGGCATGGGACATCGGCGACGTATCCATTACCGACCCGGGCGAAGGCGCCGCTGAGATCCGATAGGCCTTCGATCAGACTGCGCGGTGCGTGGCGCGCGAGGTCCCGTCAGTCGACACGTGCAGGCTCACGAGATTGTGCCTCTCCGCGTGCGCCAGATCTCGCGATCCGAGCGCTCGACCGCGTTCCGATCGCTGGATAAACCATCGACCAGCGACCGCGCGAGACGGATTTCGGCGCCCTGTGTTCGCTCTTCACGCGGGATACTCGATCCGTCGGTCGCGCGAGTAGCGTTAATTTCAGCCCGTCCCGTCGAACGCGCACCGATTGTCAGGACGTTCTTGCGGACCGGAGTTTTGCCGTATACCCCACATCGGAGAGCCAACGCGCGATCGAGGGCCGGGGGGATGCCGCTGGTTGTCATCTTAGCCGCCCTGTGCGGCGGATTGCCTGTGCTTGCCTTTGGCTGGCAAACGTTCGGCTTCTACACGATAATACTCGCGTCCTGTGTCGCCAGTGCAGCCGCCGTACTGGTGGGTGGCGGACTCGCGCTCCTGAAGGTCGCGAGGTCCCGGACTTCGCAGGATCCGGCGAAGATCTTCGACATCGACAGGCTCACGAGCGGCGACCGCAGCGACTTTCGGCTCGTTCCGCGCCGCCTCTACTTCGACATCGAGCACGGTCGCGAGATCATCAAGGACGAGATCGGCATCGAGGCCACGAGCATCGACCAGGCGCTCGACGACGCCCGGAGCGTGATCCGGGACATGGTCCAGGAGCTCGCCGACGAGGGCTACGCGGAGGACTGGGTGCTGGTGGTGCGCGATGCCAGAGGGGCTTCGGTCGCGCGCCTGCCCATCGAGCGGACGCCCGCGCAGACACGGCCCGACCGCCGCTCCGCCTGATCGATCGGGTGCGGCGTTCGCGTCCCCGCGATTGCTGGCTCGCGACCATGGCCCAGCATCCTGCGCTGGCCACCGGAGTCGCGCGTGTGTCAGCGCTCGCCCAGCTCGTGAAGCAGGCGGTCGCGGGCGCGGCTGACCCGGCTCTTCACCGTGCCCGGCGGGCACCCGATCACGGAGGCCGCGGCCTCGTAGGCAAGACCGTCGACGGCCACGAGGATCAGCGCCTCGCGATAGGCCGGGTCGAGCCGGTCGATCGCGGCCCGGACCTCCTTCAGACCCATGCTGTGCTCCTGGGCGGTCGGTTCGGAGAGGGTGACGGCGTGTGCGCCGTCGGGATCGGGGACCTCGAAGCGTCGCTTGCGTCGTCCGTTGATGAAGCCGTTGCGCAAGATCGTGAACAGCCAGGCCACCAGGCTCGTGCCGGGCTGGAAGCGCTGCCGGTGCTCCCACGCCTTGAGCAGCGTGAACTGCACGAGATCGTCGGCCTCGACGCCGTCGAACGTCAGCGACAGGGCGTAGCGGCGCAGGCGCGGCACCAGGGCGATCAGATCGTCCTTGAAAGCACCGGGAACCTGCCGTTCGGACTCGGCGGCATCCAGGGCCGCGGACAGGCGGCCCAGCACGCCGGCCAGCCGTGAGCTCATCTCGATCGGTGCAACTTCTGAATAGTACTGGCGCAGCCGATGACCGAGTTGCGCCTGGATATACGAGATGACGAGATCGGACGCGCCGGCCGGATCGCGCTCTTCGACAGCGGGCTTCACGGTGAAGCTCTGGGCTCGATGGGGTGGAGACAGCGTCGCGACGGGCGCGACATCTCTCGGGAGGGCTGCGAACTTATCTCTGGTTGATCTCGACGACGTCAATGATGCAGGTATACCAGTGAAAATCGCGGATCGGGCGGAACCTGCTTGCGCGCAACCCGTTTGTGCCCCGCTGCGACGGGCGCGGCGTCGAGGCGGCGGGGACCGGACGGATCGTGACGGCGGGTGTCGACAGGCATGAGCTCCGGCAGATCATCGCCGGCCTGAGCGAGGGCGTGATCCTGGTCGAGCCCGACCAGACCATTGCCTACGCCAACGCGGCCGCCCTCGCGATGCACGGTGCCGAGAGCCTCGACGAGCTCGGCCCCACCGTCGACGCCTATCGCGACCGCTTCTGCCTCCGATACCGCAACAATCACGAGCCGGAGAACTACCCGATCGAGCGCGTGATCGCCGGCGAGACCTTCCACGACGTGGTGGTCGAGGTCACGCGGACAGACCGGCCCGGTGTCGAGTTCGTTCACTCCCTCAGAGGCTTGGTCGCCACCGACCGCGACGGCAACCCGAGCTGCCTCGCGCTGATCCTGAAGGACGTCTCCGACCAGTTCGAGGCCGAGGAGCGGTTCGAGCGCACCTTCAACGCCAACCCGGCCCCGGCCGTGATCACGCGGCTGTCCGACCTGCGCCACGTCAGGGTCAATCTCGGCTTCCTGGAGATGACCGGCCACACCCGCGACGCCGTCATCGGCCGCAGCGTCTACGAGGTCGACGTCCTAGCCGGCGCGCGCAACCGCGACCTCGCCGTCGCGCGGCTCAACGCGGGCGGCACGATCCCGCAGATGGAGGCCTGCCTCGACCTGCCCGACGGCGGGCGTCGCTTCGTGATCGTCGCCGGGCAGCCGATCGAGATGGGCGACGAGCCCTGCATGCTGTTCACCTTCGCGGACCTGGAACTGCGCCGGAAGGCCGAGGCCGCCCTGCGCCAGAGCGAGGAGCGCTTCGCCAAGGCGTTCAGGCTGACGCCGATCCCGACCGTGCTGGTGCGGGCCGAGGACGGCCAGGTCACGGGCGTGAACGAGGCGTTCAGCCGGGCCTTCGGCCTGGGC